>CAYMVE010000039.1:0-15038 GCA_964393715.1 uncultured Bacteroidales bacterium
TGCCAATCCGGACAATATGCCTACTATAAAGGTAAGTAGGAATCCTAATAGCACCCATGGCCACGGCATTATAAATGGGGACCGGGTGATAAGGGAAACAATGTTGCCTACGACAATTCCTAAAATGATACCGAGAATACCTCCTATTTGTCCGATAAATACGGATTCGAACAGGAATTGTTGTTTGATCATGGCCGGTGTGGCTCCCACGGCTTTACGGATGCCTATTTCGCGGGTTCGTTCACTCACGGATACCAGCATGATGTTCATGAGGCCTACAGCGGCACCCAATAGAGTTATTAGTCCTATCAGAGTTGTCGATAGGGTTATCATTTTTATATTGTCCATGAGGTTGCGAAGCAAGTTGTCGCTTTTTACAATTTCAAAATTATTTTTCTCGTGCGGTTTCAGTTTTTTTGCCTTACGCATGGTTATTATGGCGGTTTCTATTGCCTGCCCCAATAAGTTTATATCGTATGGTCTTATTTGAATATCATAAGAAATGCCGTTGTGATAGAAAAATGTTTTTGCCGTAATAAGCGGAATTACCACCATATTGTCCGTTTTGTCTATCATACTGCTGCCTTTCTTCGCAAAAACACCCACAATTTTATACCTGATATCTCCGATAAAAATGTATTTCCCTACCGGATCGGCACTTCCCAAAAGCGTCTCAGCCAAATTGCTACCGATTACGGCTACTTGTCTTCCGTTGTCTATTTCCGGTTTGGAAAGAAAACGCCCCTTGGCTATGCTCACGCCCGACACTTGCATATAATCTCCGTTAACACCGGTAACGGTAATATTCGGGTTTGTTTTTTTCGATTTGTATTTGACCGTGGCAACCGACGAAGCCACAAAAGAAATGCTTTTGTAAGCCGGAAACGGGTACCGTTCTATAAATCTTTTGGCTTCCACATATCTTATGGGCTCATAAAGCCTTGATTCTCCTTTGGTCCTTTTGTGCCTGAAATCGGATACTCTGTTGGTAAGTTTGAAAGTATTGGTACCCATATTGGCAAACTGTTGTTTCAAAGAAGTTTCAATAGCAGAAATTGCCGTAAGTATTCCTACCAACGACATAATTCCGAAAGCAATAATGAGTACCGTAATAGTAGTACGCAATTTGTTGGTTTTGAGTGATACGGCGGCAATTTTGATATTGTCTTGCCACAAAGAGATTATTTTGTGCCATTTAGACATTTTCATCATCGAAGGTCAATTTACCGGCCAAGTAAAGTTTAAAGTTGTTGATTTGTTCTTTTGTACCGAGTACAAATAATTTGTCCGATTGTTTGATACGCAAGTCGGGAGTAGGGTTGAATATGTACGAACCTTCTTTTGTTTTTATTCCTATAATGTTGATACCTATTTGTTTTCTCAGGTTGAGGTCTCCTATTGTTTTTGCCAAGTCACAATTTTCAATGTTATTGCAGGGGATTTCCGTCAGGTTGATTTCGCTTCCGGATTGCAAAATGATGTATTCGAGAAATTCTATGGTATCGGGTTGGGTTACCAGTTTGGCCATTCGTTGTCCGCCTATTTTGTCGGGCATGATTACTTTGTCGGCACCGGCTCGTATTAACCTTCCGTCTGCATGTTCTTCAGATGCTCGGCTTATTATTTTGATATCCGGATTGAATTCCCGTGCAGTAAGGATGATATAAATGTTGTCGGCATCTATGGGCAATGTGGTTATGATGGCTTTGGCTTTTTTTACTCCTGCTTGCAACAATATTTCTTCGTTGGTGGCGTCACCTACGATGTAAACAAAGTCGGGATAATGTTCTCCAATAGATTGGGCTACTTGTTCTTTTTGTTCGATAATGATAAAATTTTGGTTTTCTTCGGCCAGTGTGAGAGCCGCTTCTTTTCCGTTTCGTCCAAATCCGCAGACGATAACATGATTCTCCATTTTGCGTATCATACGTTTCAGTTTGTTTTCTCTAAAATAATTGGCAAAAATTCCTTCTACTGCATAGATGGCAATGTTGGATACAGCATAAGCAAATATTCCCATGCTGGATATAATCAGGAATATTGTAAAAATTTTTCCGGATTGCGACAATTCGTGTACTTCTCTGTAACCTACCGTGGTTACGGTGATGATGGTCATATAAATGGCGTCGAGAAACGAATAATTTTCGAGGAACATGTATCCAAATATCCCTATCAATACGATTAACAGCATTAAAATAACAGCCGAAGTAAGGTGGTGGCTATGTTGGATATTTTGTCGCTGTTGAGGGGTCATGCTACGAGGTTTTGATGATTTGGTGGCCTATCATGCAATATAGGCATTTGTGTCGGTTACAGTAATCAAATTTCAAAGATAATAAACCTTGTGAATAGAGGGCGGATTTTACAGGGAAATTTAGGTGAAAATATTTTTGAGTGATGTGGTTGTGTTCCGCATCGGTAAGTTCGAGAATGGTTATGGCTTTGTCTTTGTAGGTGTTGTTGGCCGTGTAGGTGCCGTATGCAAACAATAATGGTGCTACGGCGTTTATCATGAGTATGTCGATGAAATTTTTTCCGGTGTGTTTTTCTTTTTTGGTGGAGGATTTGCCAAAGGTATAGTGTGTATGCCAGTATTCCGAAACGGAAGTTTCAAATAGCTTTCTTATTTCTGAGGTGGAGTAGGCGGCTATTACTTTGGAGAACAGGGAGGATGAGGAGTGTAGCAAGTAGGCAAATTGTGCCATCCGTATAGTGGGAAAGTTGGCCGGTCGCATTCTCATGAATTTCCAATGGTGGGAGGCAAGAGGGGGGATTTTATATTTTTTTTGCAGGAACAACCATTCTTTTAGCAGGGCTGTGGTATATTTGTCAACGGGAATTTGCGGGATGAGTCCTGCTGTTCCGAAAAGGAGGGCCTCCAATTGGAATAAATTGTTTTTGTGTTTGCCTAAAATTTTTAGCGGAATGGTACGAGCCAATCTTTCAAAAGTGTCGGTATTTTGTGGCGAACCGAAATATCTTGCTGTAACGGTGTAAAATGTTTGATTCCAATCTCCTTTGTTGAGTTGATTTATTTCCAGTATTTTACGGCTTTTGGATTCCAGACGTTCCGTAGCCGTACGGGTTATCATGTGGGATTTGACAAAAGGGTGGATATTTTTTACATACCGGGCACAAGGGATAAAGTCTTTGGAAGAGAGGAATTCCCGATATTTTTCAATGAGAGTCCGGTTAACGGGCAGTATAACGGTATTGAGTTGGTAGTTGTGCGTTGAATTGTTCAGGTCATACTCGGCTACTACATGCAAGATTACATTTTTGTAGGCTTCGTTGATATGATGTTTGTGAGCAAACCAGTCTGAGGCTTTCAGGTGCATTTCCACATTGCCTGCCCAGATGTAAGATCCTATTTTTATTCTGGCTCCGAAGAAGTCGGGTCCGGAATCGGTGTTTCGTATTCCCAGCGACAGAACTTCCACTTTTTCGCCTTTGGTGGTGAACAGATTTTCGCGGTCGAACATTCCGTATTGCCAAGCAAAGTATAAGATGTCTTCTGTAAGTTTCATCGGATGGCTGTTTTTAGTGTGCTTCCAACCAGTTTTTTCCGATACCGACATCTACTTTGAGCGGGACTGCCAGTTGAGCTGCATTTTCCATTTTGTTTTTTATGAGGGATACTAGTGTTTCCAGTTCGTTTTCCGGAGTGTCAAAACACAGTTCATCGTGGACTTGCAGTATCATTTTTGTTTTCATATTCAGTTGTTTTAGTTCTTGGTAGATGGTATTCATAGCTATTTTTATGATGTCGGCGGCAGTACCTTGAATGGGCATATTTATGGCATTTCTTTCGGCATATCCTCTTACTATGTGGTTGCGTGAGTTGATATCCGGCAAATATTTTTTTCTACCGAACAATGTTTTCACATATCCTTTTTCTCGAGCTTCGGCTATAGATTGTTCCATATATTGTTTTACGCCCGGAAAATTTTCAAAGTATCCGTCTATCAATTGTTTGGCTTCTTTTCTTGATATTTCCAATCTTTCGGCAAGTCCGAATGCAGATATGCCGTAAATGATTCCGAAGTTGGCTACTTTGGCTTTTTTTCGCATTTCCGGAGTTACTTCGTCCAGCGGCACTTTGTATATTTTTGAAGCTGTTGCGGAATGAATGTCTTCATTGTTGGTAAAGGCTTCTATCATGTGTTTGTCGCCGCTGAAATGTGCCATTATGCGTAATTCGATTTGCGAATAGTCTGCAGATACAAATAGGTGGGTTTCTTTTTCGGGGACAAAAGCTTTGCGTATCAGTTTGCCTATGTCGTCTCTGATAGGGATGTTTTGCAAGTTGGGGTTGTTTGAACTCAATCTGCCGGTATTGGCTACGGTTTGATTGTAGTTGGTATGTATTTTTCCTGTGGTGGGGTTTATGAGGGTAGGAAGGGTCTCGATGTAGGTATTTAGCAGTTTGGTAAGTGTCCGGTATTCCAGGATGTACTTTATTATTTCGTGTTTGTCTTTGAGTTTGTTTAATGTTTCTTCGCTGGTAGAATATTGTTTGGTTTTGGTAAGTTTGGGTTTATCTGTGATTTTGAGTTTTTCAAACAGAATTTTGCCGAGTTGTTGGGTGGATGAGATGTTGAATGTTTCGCCAGCCAGTTCGAATATTTTACGCTCTATATCAAAGATGATGGTTTTTACTTGGCGGCTGATGTTTTCTAATGCGGCTGTGTCGATTTTTACACCGGCTTGTTCCATGTGTGCCAGCACATCGATAAGCGGGATTTCGATGCGGTAGAATAAATCTTCCAGATTTTCTTTTTTTAATAAAGGTTCCAATGCATTTTTCAGTTGCAAAGTAACATCGGCGTCTTCGGCGGCGTAATCTTTAAGTATGTGTAGAGGAATAGAAGTGACAGGTTGTTGTTTTTTCCCTTTTTTTCCTATAAGCGATTCAAGGGATATGGGCTTGTAGTTCAAATAGATTTCGGACAAATAGTCCATATTGTGTCTTTGGTCGGGGTTCAATAAGTAATGTGCGATGATAGTGTCAAAATAAGGAGGAGTGGTTTCAATGTTTAGGTGTGACAGGATAATTTTGTCGTATTTGAGGTTGTGGGCTATTTTTACAATGGTGTTGTCGGCAAATATTTCTTGAAATTCGCTGACAAAAAAGGAGACCAAATCAGGATTTTTGTCCAGAGGCAAATAGTAGGCTTCGTGGGGTAATACGGAAAACGATATTCCTAATGGTCGTGCGGTTACGGGATTGGTGGAAGTGGCTTCGGTATCAAAAGCAAACTGTTTGACTTCTTTTATTTTGTTTTTTATTTCGAGCAAACGCTTTTCCGATGTAACCAGTATATAACTGTGAGGTACGGTTTCTATGGTTGCCGGTTTGTTGTCGTTGTCGGTTTCGTTTTCGGACGGCAGGTCTATGGTGTCGGCATCCGAACCGAACAAGGAATTGCTATGATATTGGGGAGTTATTTTGGTAAGCAGGGTTCTGAATTCCATTTCTTTGAACAAAGAGCTAAGTTTGGATGTGTCGTACTTTTGGGCTTTGAAAGTTTCTATGTCGTATTCGAGGGGGATATCGGTAATGATGGTGGCCAGTTTTTTGGAAAGAAATACATTGTCTTTGCTTTCTATGAGTTTTTGGCGGTATTTTTTATCCACTTCGTCAATATGAGCATAAATGTTTTCTATCGTATCGAATTGTTGGAGCAATTTTACAGCGGATTTTTCGCCTATACCTTTGGCACCCGGTATGTTGTCGGAAGAATCACCGACCAGTGCGAGGTAATCAATAAATTGCCGGGGATATTTTAATCCGTATTTTTTTACGGCTGCTTCGGCATCCCATTTTTCGTAACCTGCCGAGCGTGTTTTGGGTTTGAACAGATAGATGTGTTTGTCCAGAAGTTGTACATAATCTTTATCCGTAGTAACCATGTAAACTTGTGAGTTTTCCGTATTGTATTTGAGGGCAAGCGAACCGATGATGTCATCTGCTTCATAAGGGTCTATTTGCAGGTAGCGAATGTTAAAAGCCTCCAGCAATTGCTTGATGTATGGAATTGATTTTTTGATGTCTTCCGGGGCTTTGGGGCGGTTGGCTTTGTATGAGGGATAAATATCTGCTCTGAACGATGGTTTGTCACCATCAAACGCTGCAACGATATAGTCGGGTTTTTCTGTTTTGATGATATCAAGCAGGGTATTTGCAAAACCGAATACTACCGATGTGTTAAAACCTTTGGAATTGATACGCGGGTTTTTTATAAATGCGTAATACGATCTGAAAATAATGGTGTATGCGTCTATTAGGAAAAATCTTTTTGCCATGTCTATTTCATTTAAAAAGCACTGATAATAAGATTGATATCTCTATATCCCACATCAAAGAAGTCGCCTATGGATGCATTGGTCAAAATACCTTTGTACATATAGGTGCCGGTACGCAGCGAGGTGTTTTCTTTTAAGGCAAACTCTAATGACGGTGCCGTGGCCAGTTCCAATAGCAGGTCTTCGAGGAGGTTACTTATGGCATAAGAGGAAGTTCTCGCATACTTGGAAGCGATGTTGGGCACTCCGTAATGAATAACGCCGTGTTCCGTGAAAGTAGGTTTTTTATGCGTAGTCATTTTGGATGTTTCCAAAATGCCGCCTTTGTCAATGCTAACATCTATAATTACGGCTCCTTTTTTCATGTTTTTTATAAGGTCACGCGTAATAATAATTTCGGGATGTCCTTCGTCCACCCATTTGCCGGCTATAACCACATCGGCTTTTTTCAGGGCGTTTTCGAGCACTCTCGGCTGGAGTACCGAAGTGTAAATGTTTTGTCCCAGTTTGGCTTTTATATTTCGCAATTTGTAGATGGAATTGTCAAACACCTTGATAGATGCACCGAGTGCAAGTGCGGTACGAGCGGCATTTTCGCCTACTGTTCCGGCGCCTATTATGACTACTTCCGTAGGGTTTACTCCGGTAATACCGCCTAAAAGTTTGCCCATACCTTTGGAGGTGGTGCTTAACAATTCGGATGCTATCATTATGGCGGCGTTTCCGGCTATTTCGCTCATAGAACGAACAAAGGGGTAATAGTCATCGTCGTCTTTTATATATTCGAACCCTATTCCGGTAATGCGTTTGGCTTTGAAAGTCTCCAAAATGTTTTTTGTTTGTGTGACAGTATGAAATGACGATAAAAGTATTTTTCCGGTTTTCATCAGGTTGAGGTCGTCAATGGTAGGAGGGGCTATTTTCAGTACGATGTCGGATCCGAATACTTTTCTCCTGTCTTCTGTGATTTGGGCACCTACTTCGCTGTAATCGTTATCGGAAAATTTTGCTTTTTTCCCGGCTCCTGCTTCTATGATGACATCAAACCCATAACTGGTAAAAAGTTCTACCGATTGGGGGACCAGTCCTATGCGATTTTCGTTTTCATCGGTTTCTTTCGGAATACCTATGGTTATCTTTTTTTTGGTGTTTTCTATTTTTAATAATTTTTCTTCGGGCAGAATGCTTTCGATAGGCAAATTGGGATTTTTCATAACCTGCAATAGTTTTTTACAAAGTTAAATATTTTTGGCGGAAAAACTATCTTAAACCGGTGTGAAAAATGTCGGGTTGATTATGAATAAAGGTGAAACTTTTGTGCCAATATGGTTGTTTTATTTTTGTTTGTATCTTATACACTCCCCAATTCATTTTCTTCCTCAGCAGGTTTGAAAACTTGTAGTATATTTGCATAATGAGAAAAAGGAAAAATCAATAATATGTTCGAATCGATTATTCAGACTAATAATTTGTTGAGAAACAGTGAGATAGGATTGGTAGATGTTGTTGCTTATTTTCTGAAAAAAATTGAAGAAAACAACGACGGTTTAAACGCTTTTTTAGAAGTATTTTCCGAAGAAGCTTTGGAAGCGGCGAAAAGCATACAAAAAAAGATTGACGAAGGCAAAGCCGGTAAACTGGCCGGGGCCGTTATAGGTTTGAAGGATAATATTGTGTATCAAAATCATAAAGTAACGGCTTGTTCCAAAATGTTGGAGGATTTCGAGTCGTTATACAGTGCTACTGTGGTGGAACGGTTGTTGACAGAGGATGCTATAATAATAGGACGGCTCAATTGTGATGAGTTTGCGATGGGAAGTGCCAATGAGACTTCTTATTTTGGCCGGGCCAACAATCCTTATGATGTATCCCGTACTCCGGGAGGTTCATCGGGAGGGGCTGCTGCTGCCGTGGCAGCGGGTATGTGTAATGCCGCTTTGGGGAGTGATACCGGAGGTTCGATAAGGCAACCGGCTTCTTTTACGGGCATTGTCGGTGTAAAACCTACTTACGGCAGGGTGTCGCGTTATGGGCTTATTGCCTATGCCTCGTCCTTTGACCAGATTGGTCCGCTCACCGTGGATGTAGAAAGCAGTGCTGCTATTTTGAGCGTGATTGCAGGACGGGATCCCATGGATTCTACTTCGTCGTCGGTTGAGGTTGAAAGGTATGAGGATTGGGGAACGGTTATTCCTTCCGAGGTGAAAATTGCCTATATAGAAGATATAGTGACTCATGATTCTATTTCTCCGGAAGTACGCAGGGGATTCGAGGATTTGGTTCGCAAATTAAAAGATATGGGATTTGTTGTTGAGGCTGTCAATTTCCCTTATGTTGATTATCTTGTTCCTACTTATTATGTGCTTACTACCGCTGAGGCTTCATCCAATTTAGCACGATATGACGGGGTGCATTTCGGGTACAGGAGTCCGGAGGCTTATGATATGGAGTCGGTGTATGTGAAATCGAGAAGCGAAGGATTCGGATTGGAGGTAAAACGCCGTATCATGACCGGTACTTTTGTGTTGAGTGCGGGTTATATTGACCAATATTACGGTAAGGGACAAAAAGTAAGGAGACTGATTGCCGACAAGACCCGAGAGATATTCTCGAAATACGATTTTATTTTGACGCCTACTACTCCACATGTGGCATTTGAACATGGTTCCAAGGGGGATGATCCTATAAAAATGTATTTGGAAGACATTTATACGGTTCATGCTAATATTGCGGGTATTCCCGCCATATCGTTGCCATTATTCAAAAACGCCAACGGATTGCCTTTCGGTATGCAACTGATGGCCAATAAGTTTGAAGAGAAAAAGATGTTTGATCTTTCGCGATTTTTGGAAAGAGAATTGAAAAAAGCATAACATTATGGATATTATAATTGACATATTACAACTTATTATTCCGCCTTCCATAGTGGGGGTGGCCGTTTATTATGTGTTGAAAAAAATGTTGGAAGAAAACGAACGGAAACGGATTTGGGAATATCGTAAAGAGAATCAAAAAGTTATTACTCCTTTGAGGTTACAGGCTTATGAACGGATTACCATTTTTTTGGAGCGTATTTCCATTCCGAGTCTTATTGTCCGGTTGAATACCCCGGGTATGACTGCCGGCAAATTGCATCGTGATATGCTAAAAGTGATTAATGCCGAGTATGAGCATAATCTATCCCAGCAAATTTATATATCCAGAGATGCTTGGATTGTGGTTAAAAATGCCAAAGAAAACACTTTGAAGTTTATTAATCTTGTGGCTAAAAGGGTAGATGCCAATGCACCTGCTATGGAGCTTATCAAAGCTTTGACCGATGCGGTAATGGAAAGCCAATCGACGGCATCCGAAGTGGCATTGGAGTTTATCAAGAAAGAAGTTCGCCGTTTGTTTTAGTGTAATGCTTTTCCCGTTTCAATGGCTATGCCTGCATAGATAGACCTGCCGGGCATGGGTACCCACGGAAAGTCATAATAAATGGTGTTGGTAAGGTTACGGATTTCGGCAAACAAATTTATTCGTCCTCTTTGGTATGATAATTTTATATCAATGTTGCCGACCGGTTGGTAATTACGGGTTAAACCGTTTTCATCGAAATATTCTCCGTTTCGGAACTTATACCAAAAGTTAATGTCGGCAAACCATACATTTTTGTAAGAAAAAATGATGTTCGAGGAGAATTTGTGTTTCAGATAGTTGGCTGCATAGTAAGAGATGTAAGGGAAATCGTTTTTGTGGATGTATTGGAAAGAGGCAAGTACTGCATTTAGTTTCAAATCCGTTTCAAACAGCGAAGCGGTATTGATGACTGCGGTAATGTCAAATCCGGAAGTATAGACATCCGGGATGTTGATAAAGTATAGAGTGTCATTATTGTTGTACTTTACTTTATCTATAAAATTACGGGTATGACGATAGAAGGCGGCTACATTTAATTTTAATAGGTTGCCGTATATTTTTATGCCGCTTTCTGCCGTTTGGGCTTCTTCGGGTTGCAGGTTCAAATCTCCTTTTATTTTTCCGACATTGTAGTATAATTCTGTAAATGAAGGGATGCGGAAAGAGGTCGTATAGTTGGCATATATCCTGAGGTTGCCAAAAATACGGTAGGACAAGTTTATTTCCGGATAAAAGCGTGTAGCGTATTTATTATTGGCATTTACAAAAAATCCGGTGTTTCCGTAAAAACGGTCAAAATTAAGTTCTTGATTTAGGAAAAAATAACTGTTTTGCCGGGAAGAGAAATGTTTTACGCTGTCTCCTTTGATAAAATAGGTTTCTTTGGCTGGTTCTCCCAACCGGTTGCTAATGATGCTTTCTGTTTTGTATCCGCCGCCAAAAGATGTTTTGCCAATGGGACTTATCGCAAAAAAGGGGATGTCAATTCCTGCTGTTTGGGTCAAATGTTTATTGGTCGGCAGTGTGGTGTCAAAACGATTGAGCGAAAAATTGTCGAAATGCGAACGGTAATATATGGATGGAGTATATTTTATATTGGTTCCTCCCGTATATTGCAATGCCGTAATATAAGTTTCGGTTTGTTCGTAAGCGTCGGGTAAATAAATACTGTAAAATTTGTTGGCACCGAAATTTTTATGCTTGTATCCGAAAATGGCATAGAGTTTTGATTTTTTGTCTGTTTTGACAAAGCCTTGTATCAAACCGTTGTAGATACGATAGTCGGTGTTGTACATGTATCCGTCGGAGCCTGATTTTGAGGCTGATAATGTAATGCCTGCCTTTGAGGTACTTGCTTCGGCTTTGGTACCCAAAGTGTAAGTGTTGTAACTGCCTCCTTCGGCATACATTTTGGCTGACAAGGTATTGGTAAACGAGTAGGTGATGATATTTACGGCACCGTTGAAAGAGTTGGGGCCGTACAGTTCGGCTCCGGGTCCATATAGGATTTCTACCCGTTCTATATCGTAGTGGGTAAGCGGCAGGTCCAAGTTGTGATGACCTGTTTGAGGGTCGTTTACCGGAATGCCGTTGAGCAGTACAAGCGATTGTTCAAAACTGCCGCCTCTTATGTTCAGGTCGCTTTGGATTTCACCGGTACCGCGTCTTCTTATATCTACTGTGGATATATTTTCTATCAAGTCATTGAGGTTGGAGGCCGGAATATTCCTAATGGTTTGTACCGGTATGACAAATAAGGTGCGGGTGTTGTCCGAGTAAGATTTGGGGTTGTGAAATTCGCTGATTACCAATGTTTTAAGTTTTATGAGATATTGGGCGGAATCGTTTTGGGGGATGGTATCGTTTTGTGAAGCCACCGAAAGGGAATAAACGGTAATCAGTGAAAATAATATGAATTTGTTCATACATCTTTATTTTTGTCCTTTTCTTTTTTTTCTTCAAATAGGTGTAGCATGTGCCCCATTTTCAGTTCTTTGGTTTCCAGATATTTTTGGTTGTATTTGTTCGGTTGGATGATAATAGGGACAATTTCTACAATTTCCAGTCCGTAGCCTTCCAGTCCTACGCGTTTTACGGGATTGTTGGTCATCAAACGGATTTTTTTTACGCCCAAATCTCTTAAAATTTGAGCACCGATACCGTAATCTCTTTCATCCGGTTTGAATCCCAGATGTACATTGGCTTCTACGGTATCCAGCCCTTGGTCTTGCAACTGGTAAGCTTTGATTTTGTTCATTAGTCCTATGCCACGGCCTTCTTGGTTCATATAGACGATGACACCTTTCCCTGCTTGGTCAATCATTTCCATAGCCTTATGCAGTTGGTCGCCGCAGTCGCATCGTAATGAACCGAAAATATCTCCGGTAACACAAGAGGAATGTACGCGTACCAATACGGGTTCGTCGGGTTGCCAAGTGCCTTTGATGAGGGCAACATGTTCCAATCCGTTGGATAACTGACGATACGGAATGATGTCAAAGTCTCCGTATTTGGTAGGAAGGTGTACTTTTACGCCTCGTTCAATCAGGCTTTCAAATTTCAATCTGTATTCTATCAGGTCTTTGATAGATATGATTTTCAAGTTGAATTTCCGGGCGATTTCAATGAGTTGGGGAAGACGTGCCATGGTGCCGTCTTCATTCATGATTTCTACTAATGCACCACCCGGTGTTAGTCCTGCCATACGGGTTATGTCCACTGAGGCTTCGGTATGTCCGGCTCTTCGGAGAACGCCTTTACTTTTGGCTTTGAGTGGAAAGATGTGTCCCGGGCGTGCCAAATCTTCCGGTTTGGTTTTCGGGTCCACCAGTGCTTTTATAGTTCTTGCCCTGTCTTCCGCAGAAATGCCGGTTGTCATTCCGGGGGCAATAAGGTCCACACTTACGGTGAAGGGGGTTTCTTGCAAAGAAGTGTTTTTGCCTACCATGAGGTCAAGGTCGAGTTCTTCGCAGCGTTCTTCCGGCAGAGCGGCACAGATGAGTCCGCGTCCGTACTTGGCCATAAAGTTTACTTTTTCCGGCGTAATCAATTCGGCTGCCGTCACAAAGTCTCCTTCGTTTTCCCGGTCTTCGTCATCTACGATGATGATGATTTCTCCTTTTCGGATGGCTTCAATGGCTTCTTCTATGGTATTGAGTTTTATATCGTTCATTTTTGGTATCTTTTGAATGAAAGGTCAAAAGTAATACTTATTTTCTTTGGCCGTTTTTTACGGGTTCAAAAAATTATTCCCGATTCAGTTCCGGAAAGGGGTTATACCATTGCCATCCTGTTTTTCCCGTTTTGCGGAAGTGTTCCAGGCGACGGATGGTAAGTTCTGCGTATATGGGGTCTATATCGAAAGTAAAAACCTGTCTTCCGGTTATTTCGCCGGCGATGAGTGTGGTGCCCGAGTGGGCAAAAAAATCGGTTATCAAATCGTTGGGTGCCGATGAGGTTTCTATAATTCTGATGATGGCTTTCAACGGTTTTTGGGCATAACATCCCGGCACATTTTCTTCCATCCTGTAAAAAACTTGCTGGATGTCCACCCAAACATTTCCCGGCCGGATGGTATCGGATTTGCTTCGTTGGGTAGTGTCGGTTATTTTCCCTTTTACTTTTTTGTAATATCCGCCTTTTAAGATTTTGGGAATATCGGTATAAACTACCTGAAAGTCCGGATTGCCGGAAATGTAATGCAACAGTTCTTGGCGGACCCACATCCAGTTTTTTTGGGTGCCGTATCCTCTTTGGTTGCGGAGTGTGATAAAATTACGGGCTTTGAGTTGGGGGAATTCCCTCATGAGCAGCATAAAATCTGGTAACGGTTGGAAATTATTCTTGTAGTCGGCACCGAGCCATACATAAAAATGCGAGTCCGTATCCAAAATTTCCAATGCAGAACGGATCCATTGGCGGGAAAAGTCCAGATATTGTTCCAAGTCGGTTTTAAATAGATGCGGAGTGTTGGTGTTGCCGACCTTGATATTGTATGGCGGGTCGTTTATCAGGAGTTTGGCTTTTTGGCCTTCAAACATTTTGGCTACATGTTGTTTGTCGGTAGCATCCAGTACGCCGATTTTGTGACCTCTGACCGGATCAGTCCATATTTCTCCGGGAGAAAGACGGCACAATGGTTGTAGCCGGCGACGCAATTCCGGGTGGGAATCTATGCGGGGTAGTTGCTCTGAAAAATGTTTGGTTGGCATTTTTATTTTTGGACAAAAATACTATTAAAACTTATGGTAGCGGATTTTGGACATATAAATAAAATTAAAGAATAATGCAATATTTTGATAAAGAAGTGGTTATGTTGAGATGGTAAAGTTGTTATTCTTCGTAGATTATTTTTTCGGTTTTTGTTGTTCATAAATTTTATTTGTTAAATCAATGTGGTTGTGGGTGTCTTTAACGTTTGAATGCTTTTAGTAATAAGAATAGTGCCAGAGCTAATCCTCCAATACCCAGTAATATGTTCCAATCAATATCCGAATTTTCTTTTTCTATTTGTTGCCGATAATTATCATATTCTTTTGGGGTTATTCTATTGTCTTTGTATAATAGTTCCACATACCGTAATTTTTCTTTTTTGTCGGCTTTCCCTTCATTTATTTTTTTATGAAGAATGTATAGGTCGTATGATTCTTTTTTGGTTAACATGATTTAAATAAATTTTATTTGGTTTGATATGGTAATTAACTCCGGAAAACGGGATAATAAATTTTCCAAAGAAATTTTTTGTAAAAAGTTTAAGACATAATTTGCATCTATACCAAACGATATCCATTCTGTTTCCGGACACAAATCTTCTTTTAGGGAGTGAATAATTATAATATTTTTCTCCGGATAAGCATTTTCCCAGATGTCGTATATGTGTCCTAAAAAGTCGTTGTAATGTTCCTGGTTTTTTATTTTACGAATATTTATGTAAATAAATATTTCATTTTCAAAGCATTGCTTGGTTAAAAGTTTTTTTGCCGTGGGATAATACTCTTTTATAATGTTTTGTGTTTTATTTAATATTTCTTCAGTCATGGCTTTCTAAAATTTGAAAAACTTTTGTTAATTTGTCTGTGAAAGTTTTCAGTATTGTTTTTGTTATAGTCGTTGTGTAATAATCTCCTGCAGTTCTCGCTGCTTTCAACCATAAAAATTCTTTTTTTACAATGTTAAAGTTTTTTTCAATAACCGGTTTGGCACTGTATAAATAAGCTTCGTGGGGTGTTAGTTTCTTATTGGAAGTTTTGTTATGTTTTTCGGTAATGTGTATATGTCTTTCATAACAAAGCCGTAGCCTTCCGTTTCTTTTTCTCGATCTTTTTTTATGG
>CAYMVE010000040.1:0-14962 GCA_964393715.1 uncultured Bacteroidales bacterium
CATACACAGGCATAGGATTAGTGCCTGCTTGACAATATTCGTCGGCATCGTAATGAAAATCTGCCGAAAATCCGGTGGTGATGGTTATATCCATAGAATATGAATTGGGGCAACTACCATTTGTGGTATAGGTTACCGTATAGGTGCCTACCGAGCTGTTTTGCGGATTGATTTCTCCGGTGGAAGCATTGATGTCTAATCCGGATGGAGATACCGAGAAGGTGCCTCCTGGTGTGTTTATTTGGTCGGGTAGCACGGAAGAGCCGGTTTGGCAGAATGTTCCTGTCGGATAAGAGAAGAAAGCATCATCCGGAGGTAAGAGATTTATTTTTACGGTATCGCTTACGGGTTGGCACGGTGAACTGGAACTCAATGAGGTTAAGACTAATACTACTGTTCCGCTGTTCATGTCTTGGGTGCCGAAATGGTAATAGGTGTTTAGAACGGAAGCATCGTTGAATGTTCCGTCACCCAGGGTAGTCCATATTCCTTCGTTTGCCGATCCTGATACAATACCATGGAGTTGGATACTGTCGTTGTAAGCGCATATCATGGTGTCGTTTCCGGCAAATACATAGGGGAAATCAACCACTTCGGTGGTGCGTACATAGGTGCTGGTGCAAGAACCTCCGTTTTGTACACCGGTTATGCGGACATCATCTATATTCCAGCCGGAATAAGTTACAGTTGCGTCGGAGCTGGTTCGCCACCTGATTTGAACATTACTTTGACCGTCTGCGTATGCGGAAATGTTGAACGACTGGAATACCCATTGATCGTCTTGCGGATATCCTCCCCATATGGTTTGCCATGTGTTTCCTCCGTCGGTTGTAAGTTCTATAATGGCGGCATCGTATCCTGTTTCTACATTGCAATAACGCCAGAAATTTAAGGTGGTGTTTCTAATGTTGGAGCAATCGAATGACGGAGATAATAACCATTCATGAGAGTTGTTGTTGTAACCGCCTATTCCGGTTGCATTGTTTTCACTCAGTCCTTCGCCATAAACATTATTGTCTGTATTGCTGGAAGAGTGGTCCATTACTGGATCGGGATTGGAGAGTACGGAAGATCCGTTTCCTCCTTTCGGATGTCCCCATTCCCATGAATCTCCGTTGGTCCCACCATGTGTCCAGCCACTTACGGGTGCCGGGTCAAAATCGTCCTCAAAAACGGTTACGACATCATAATCATAAGTATATGTAATGTCGTGTTGTCCCAAGCCGGCAGACGCAGGGTCAAATGTATTTCCGCTGATTCCATCTCCGGAGAAAGTTCCGTACGGATCGTAGTTGCCATTAAGTGTTACTGCTGGACTATTGATGCAATAGGAAGAATCCAAACCTGTAAAGGTGGCATCGGCTGCATAAACAAAAACCGTAACATCGGCAGTTGCTCCTGCGCAGAATGAATTACCGCCGCTTACGGTTGCCGTATAGGTGGTTGTTTGTGAGGGTGATACATATATGGTCATGTTGTTTTCTTGTCCTATCAAAGATGGATCATACGGATCGGAAGACCATGTGACCGAAGAACCGCCACTGGCAGTGAGGGCTACTACATCACCTTCACACATGGTCTGATCCTCTCCGGCACTTGCTACTATTACGCCGGCATCTTGCGGGATGGCAAAATAGTATTTACAGTTGTCACCTCCCCATCCGTCGATCATAATTTTGTAAGCGTGTCCCGGAGTAAGACCTTCGGCTCTGATTCGTCCATCCGCTTCTTTGTTGGGACTCCAACAATTGGAAACGGGGACAAATGTGTTGCAGTCGCTATCGTATATTTGAATTTGGATACCGTGTATTCTGTTGTAAGGTGGTATGCCTGTACAGTTTTCCGTCCAAACATCTATCAGAGCTACGGTAGAGTCTGCAATAAAGGTAAGCCAAGAATTGTTGTCTATGGTACCGCAAAACGGACCGCCGTTATTGGTGTTTAGTTCCGTGTGGTCGGCGGTATAAGCATCACTTGTATTTCCGCAATATCCGTCCAAATTGCAGAGAGGTGTGGCACTTTCACAAACATCGGATGCCGTGTCGTTTTGTGCGCAACTGGGTGGATAACAATTTTCGGGACATTCCAGTTCGATTTTCCAACCGTCGTTTACTGTGGCTCCGTCCGAGTAAAATTGGAAGGTCAAACATCCGCTTAGTCCATAGTATGCGGTTCCGTTGTCATCCAAGGTTGCCGTTACATCGAAATTGGCCGAAGTGTCGTTGAGTACGGCTAATAATTCTCCGGATGCATCAACACCGTCGTAAATTAGTAAGTAGTCAAAGTTGGCTTCTACATCGTAATAATCAATTACGGCTCTTATGCAACTGTTGTTGTCCGAACAAATGGTTTTAATCCAGTTTTCGTTGTTTGAATAACTGCCGTTTTCGCCACCGGAATCATAAAACAGGGCACTGCATGTAAAATCGGTGCTTAGTCGTTGTACCGAGGTTACCTTTACATAATCGATACACACTCCGTAGCCGTAGTAGGCTATTCCTTCGAATGCTATTTGGTAAGTAGCGGAAGGGTTGGGTAATCCTAAAGATGTTTTTCGCCAGGAAGCTTGATTGTTGTCAAAGGTGGCAATCAGATGCCAGGTGTCATAAGGGGAAGTTCTGTAATATATTTTAAGGGTGTCTTGGTCGGAATTCCACATTTCGTGGGCTCTGTAGAAGGTTAGCGTATAGTCGCTGTAAGCACTCAAATCCATTTGTGGGGTAATAAGTCTTGATACGCTTCCGTCGTCATTATGACTGGTGATGTAGAAAGCGGCATTGTAACTTCCTACTCTTGCACTGGAAGGATGTCCGTTGCTACCTCCTCCTTGAAATACCCAATCAATATTTCCCACTACATGTTCTATGGTCCACCCGGAGGGTATGCTTCCTCCGTTTTCAAAATCCTCGGTAAAAACCGTAGTTTGTGAATTCGATAAAAATGTGATGGTAACAAAAGTTAAAAATATGGATAACCTTTTCATAATCAATAAGTTTTATGTTAATCCCTAATAATTTATTTTACATCAATCAATCCTGCGTCTATTTTGTCGTAAGCGTCACGCAGATCCTCTATGGAAATGAGGTAAATATATTTTCCGGATAGGTTATAGTCCGATTCGGCTTTTGGTTCTTTTGTGTCATCTATTAGATAAACTTTAGCCATTTCGTTTAGTTTTCGGTATCTGGCATATTTCCTTATGTCTATGCTGTTAGGGTCGATTTGGCCTTTAAATTCATCCGGAATTATGAAGGAGTATTTGTACAAATAGTTGATTTTCTTGATTTTGCTTTCTGGCATCGATTGGATTTCTTCTTTCGAATAATAGTTAAGCGCTCTTTTGTCTATTTGAATTTTTTGTGCAAAAAGTCCCGTGGACATTAATAAAATTACAACGAACACATATCTTTTCATAACTCTAAAATTTTTGCAAAGTTAAGTGAATTTGCATTAAATGTACAAAAAATATTTATTCAATCCACATGATTATTTTGTCATTATTGATGAATTTTGACAAATCGTTGGTGAAAAGTATTGCAATGGCGTCTAAAAGCGGTAAAATTCCGAATCCGCCTCCTATGGTGGCTGTATAGACTAATGGAATATAGACGGGGCTTCCGAGGTATATCCGGTGGCCTCCTAAGGGGCCGGTCAATAGCAGAATCAGGAGTGCCCATCCTTTTTTTACGCCGTGTTGGGCCTTGATGGTTTCAATTACTTTCATTCGGCTTGTAATAACCGATTGTACTTTGTTGGCTTCTACTATTGCGCTAGTGTCTTTGTGCTCCGATACCCAAGCGAGTTTTCCGGTAGCATTTCCTCTGAAAACCGGAAGCCATACCAATAAGAACAGGACAATTTTTTTAGCGTTTTGAATATTGCATTTCATAGTATTTTTGGTAATTACCAGATGTTACATTATTTAGCCATTCTTCGTTTTCAAGGTACCAGTCAATGGTTTTTTCCAATGCTTCTTCAAAACTGTGTTCGGGTTCCCAGCCCAATTCTTTTTTTATCTTGGAGGAATCTATGGCATATCTTAAATCGTGTCCGGCACGATCTTTTACGAATGTTATGAGATTTTCGGCAGGCTCTTTTCTGTTTAGTTTTTTATCCATAATCCGGCAGATTTTTTTTACCAGATCAATGTTGGTCCATTCATTATTTCCGCCTATATTATAGGTTTCGCCCGTACGGCCTTTATGGAATACCAGATCTATTGCTTTTACATGGTCTTCTACAAATAACCAATCTCTTACATTGAGTCCTTTTCCGTAAATGGGTAAAGGTTTGTTTTGTTTTATATTGTTGATAATGAGTGGGATAAGTTTTTCCGGGAATTGGTATGGGCCAAAATTGTTGGAGCAATTGGTGATTTTTACGGGAAGACGATAGGTTTTGAAATATGCCCTTACCAAATGATCCGAACTGGCTTTGGATGCGGAGTAAGGACTGTTGGGATTGTAAGGGGTTTCTTCGGTGAAATACCCCGTTTCTCCTAATGAACCATACACTTCATCAGTAGAGATGTGGTAGAATACTTTGTTTTTCAGATTGTTGCCCCACAGTTTTTTTGCGGCGTTGAGCAAATTTACCGTGCCTACTATGTTGGTATAGATAAATGCCATTGGGTCGAGTATGGAGCGGTCCACATGGGATTCTGCGGCTAAATGGAGTACTCCGTCGAATTGGTATTTTTCAAACAGTTCGAACATTTGTTGGGAATCCACAATGTCGGCTTTGATGAAGTGGTAATTGGGTTTGTTTTCAATGTCTTTCAAGTTTTCCAGATTACCGGCATAAGTAAGTTTGTCCAAATTGTATATTTCGTACTCGGGATATTTGTTTACAAAATGTTTTACTACATGACTTCCTATAAATCCCGCTCCACCTGTTATTAAAATTCGTTTCATTTGCTTTGGTTTTTCAGATTAGACCAAAAATAGGTTGATTCTTCGTAATTCAAAAAGTTCAAATCTCTTGTTTCTGCGTTGTCTGATATTTCGTCTATTGTCCGTCTGTCCAGTTTTTTCCCTTTTCTTGCGGTAACGGTTCTGGCGGAAAAAAGACCTACTCCGTTATTGATATTGGTAAAAAACGGCTTATCTTGCACAATGCTATTACTGGGCGAAGAGATTTGCATGTATTTGTATAAGTCTTCCGATCCGCTGTAAACGAAGAAATCTAATGCTTCTTTTTTTACCACTCTTGTTACATTCGGATCAACCGGAATATGATGTTTTAGGAAATTTAGAAATCCGTTTAGCGCAATTCCATTGGATAATTCTTGTCCTCCTGTACTATTAATGGAGGTTTTTTGTGCAAAATCCATATCAATAGTTTTTTCGGTGGTGTCGTTTGGTGTAATTTCATAATAATGAAAGCGGACTTTGAGTTGGAAAAGTCTGGCGCCCGGAGATGTTTTCCACCTGACTTTGTAAGGAGAAGGTGCGGTAAAGTCAATGTTTACATAATCCGAATAAGGTGGATTTAAAATATTTACATCCGAGAGCAATTGAGTGGATGCCGTTACGGTTTTATTGCGATCTACCACATATACTACCAAATCGAAACGGTAGTCTTTCGGTGATTCGTTGGCGGTTAATATTTTTCCGCGGTAATAATACACTTTGTTGTTGTCGGTGGCAAATATACCGGGTTGTTTATCTACAACGGTATCCGTAAAGTGAAATATTTGCACCACACTATTGTTTGCCAAAGATACTTTTTTGAGTTGTACTTGTACTTGGTGGTAGTTGAAGGAATCGCTGTGTTGGGCCATTTCGTAAACACTTTCATCTCCTAGAAAAGCTTTGTTTACTTTAATGTAATGTAGGGTGTCCGTTTGATTTAGGAGGCCGTAAACTACAGTTATATCTTTCCACGGAGCATTGATATTTACTTTGGTTTCGCAGGAAGCGAGAGCCAAAATAATTCCGGTCAAAAGAAACAGTTTTTCAATCTTGCTCATAAAAATATGGTAACTTTGCACAAAAGTAAACGCAAAGATAACATAAAAATTTTGATAAATGGATGTAAGAAAAGTAACTACTCATGTGCTGAATGAAATGAAGTTGCACGGTGAAAAAATTTCTATGCTTACCGCTTATGATTATTCAATGGCCAAAATACTGGATATGGCCGGGATAGATGTAATTTTGGTAGGGGATTCGGCTTCCAATGTGATGGCGGGGTATGAAACGACTTTGCCTATTACTTTGGATGCCATGATATATCATGCCGCTTCGGTGGTAAGAGGGGTGAAGCGTGCGCTTGTGGTGGTAGATATGCCTTTCGGTACTTATCAGGGTAATAGCAAAATGGCTTTGCAGTCGGCTATCCGGATTATGAAAGAGACCGGAGCACATGCCGTTAAAATGGAAGGTGGCGAAGAAATTATCGAATCGGTAAAAAGGATTATTTCTGCGGGTATTCCGGTTATGGGACACCTCGGGCTTACTCCTCAAAGCATATATAAATTCGGAACTTATGCCGTGAGGGCAAGGGAAAAAGAAGAGGCGGAGAAACTGATAAACGATGCTCATTTGCTTCAAGATGCCGGATGTTTTAGTATGGTGTTGGAAAAAATACCAGCCAAACTGGCTGAAGAAGTTACCAACCAATTGAAGATTCCGGTAATTGGAATTGGTGCGGGTAGCAAAGTGGACGGTCAGGTTCTGGTGTTGCATGATATGCTGGGGATTACCCATGAATTTTCGCCGCGTTTCTTACGACGTTATGCCAATTTGTACGATATTATTACCAATGCCGTTCGCCGTTATATAGATGATGTTAAGCATATAGATTTTCCTAATGAAAATGAGCAATATTGATGAACGCATTGTTTATGAAGACAATCACATAATAGTGGTGAATAAGCTTCCGGGGGAGTTGGTACAGGGAGATAAAACCGGAGACGAGACGCTGGCCGATAAAGTAAAAGCCTACCTTAAAGTAAAATACAATAAGCCCGGAAATGTTTTTTTGGGTATTGTTCATAGGTTGGACAGACCGGTAAGCGGTCTTGTTATTTACGCTAAGACGAGCAAAGCTTTGACACGCCTAAACAAAATGATAAAAGAGGGAAAAATCCGTAAAACATATTGGGCAATAGTGGAACGAATGCCTCCGAAAAACGAAGATGTGCTTGTTAACTTTTTGAAAAAGAATGAGCGGCAAAACAAATCGTATGTGGTAGAACAATCCACAAAAGGTGCCAAAGAAGCCAAGTTGAAATATAAATGGTTGGGGAAATCAAATAATTACCATTTGTTGGAGGTAGAATTGTTTACCGGAAGACACCACCAAATACGGGTGCAGCTTTCTCATATAGGTTGTGTGATAAAGGGGGACTTAAAGTATGGAGCTAAGCGTTCCAATCCGGACGGAGGTATTGATTTGATAGCCTACCGATTGGAGTTTGTGCATCCTGTGAAAAAAGAAAAAATAGTGCTTCGGGCTCTTTTGCCGGACAATAAACTTTGGAGTTATTTTGGACGCCATTACGAATAAATTTGGAGTGGGTTCTTTGCTGTGTGCCTATATGTTTATGAGTTTTTTTCGTTAGATTTGTATGCGGCTATGGAATAATGAAATTGTATGAAATATTTTGCTATCAAGGGGTTAGTGTTTTTTTTGATATTTGTTTCGGTGGTAACCGGAGTAATGTCTTTTACCGTTTTTTCGGGTTCCAGAGATTTGAAAGAAATAAAACTTGATACCATAAAAACTTCTCCGCCCTATCTAAAATTCTTATACGACCAAGAGGTCGATTCTATTTTGGACAAGCTTTCCGTAGAGGAAAAGATTGCACAGCTGATGATGTTGCCGGTATATCCTCGTCACGGCCTTAATGCGGCACAAAAGATTAATGATACGATAAATGCTTATGGTATCGGAGGGGTGCTATTATTTAAGGGAAGCCCTTACAGTGTAGCCCGTACCGTGAATTTTTTGCAGAAAGGTAAAACAATACCCCTACTTACCGCTATAGACGGAGAATGGGGTGTTAGCATGAGAGTGGACAGTACGGTGGTGTTTCCGAAGCAAATGATGCTGGGGGCGGTCAGGAATGAGTTTTTGATATACAAAATGGGACGGGAAATTGCAAGAGAGTGCAAACTATTGGGGGTTCATGTCAATTTTGCCCCTGTGGTAGATATCAATATCAATCCTAAAAATGTAATCATCGGATATCGTTCGTTCGGAGAAAATAAGATAAATGTGGCTACCAAAGGGTTTTATTATTACAGAGGGTTGCAAGATAACGGGGTGCTTGCCGTAGCCAAACATTTTCCCGGACATGGTGATACGGAAAAGGACAGCCATAAGACTTTACCAACTATTACCCATGATTACCGAACCATTTATGAAACCGATTTGTATCCTTTCCGTTATTTGATGAATACCGGCGTGGGGGCAGTAATGGTAGCTCATTTGCATATTCCTGCATTGGATTCGTCTCGTAATATGGCTTCTACTTTGTCGCCCAAGGTGGTAAAGGGGCTTTTGTACGATACTTTGGCTTACGAAGGCATTGCCTTTACCGATGCTTTGAATATGAAAGGCGTTTCGTCTTATTGGGACGATGTTACGGTAAATGTGAAGGCTTTTTTGGCGGGAAATACTATTCTCCTGATGCCTAAAAATGTTGGCAAAACTATCCGTGTGCTGGCAGGAATGGTGCGTTCCGGAAAAATAAGCCGTCGTGATTTGGACAATAGGGTGAGAAAGGTTATTGCCCTGAAAAAATGGCTGGGGCTGTTGGATGGAAAAAATGTGTTTGCTACTACGAAAAATTTATCAAAAAGGTTGGTAAACGATACTGTACTGGCTCTTAAACAAAAATTGGTAAATTGTGCCATTACTTTGTTGAAAAACGATAAAAGGGTGTTGCCCGTAAAAGATTTGGCAGGTAAACGGGTGTTGTTGTTGAATATTGCCAGAGATACGGAGAGACCGCGGAAGTTCAATGAATTTATGAACGAGTATAAACTTTCCGATGTAGTGAATCTTACTTACAAGGATGACCTGACAAAAATTGATTTATCGCCGTACGATTATGTTTTTGTTTCCTTGTATGCTTCCGGCAACAGACCGCGTAATCATTACGGAATACCCGTAACTACTCTTAAACGGTTGAATACATTGAAGCCCGGTAAAAAAGCCGTATTTATTCTATTTGGAAGTCCGTATGTGTTGGATAAGATTGAAACAAGCCGGTATGATGCGGTGGTAGTGGCGTATGAGACCGATACTTTGGTACAAATGACTGTCCCGCAAAAGATTTACGGAGCTTATGGATTTACTGGAATTTTACCGGTAAGTGCAGGCGAATATGTGAGTGGTACATCAATTACGACCAAGCCGTTGAACCGTCTTAAATTCGGATTTCCGGTTGATGCCGGTATGAATGCCGATACTTTGTCGCTTATTGACGAGATGGTGCGTGAAGGTATTCAGGCCAAAGCATTTCCCGGTGCACAGGTTTTAGTGGCACGGAACGGGGTGGTAGTTTACCGCAAATCATTCGGCTATTATACCTACGACCAAAAAAACAGGGTGACGAATGCCACTTTGTATGATATTGCCTCTATTACCAAACTGGCGGCTACCGATTTGGCTTTGATGCATTTATATGAAACCGGAAAATTCGATTTGAACGATAAACTATCTAAATATTTGCCTTTTTTGGATACCACTAACAAAAAAGACATTACTTTTTTGGAGATACTTACGCATCAGGCGGGGCTTACTCCATGGATACCCTTCTATTTGCATGTGTTGAAAGACAAGGCAAAATTCGATACGGTATTTTCCAAAACTTATTCCGGGAGATACGCTGTTAGGGTGTGTGACAGTTTGTACATGGATACGGCTTATGTTGCTCACATGTACCGGGAAATTTTGGCATCCCCCCTACACAAAAAAGAGTATAAATACAGCGACATCGGTTATTATTTGTTGCGGTTGTTTGTAGAAAAAGAGACCGGCCAACCGCTGGACGAATATGTAGAAAAGACCTTTTACCGTCCTTTGGGTGCAGACAGGACACTTTACAATCCTTTGCGAAGATTTGATAAGAGGCAAATAGCACCTACGGAAGATGACCGGTATTTCAGGCATACGGTAGTTCAAGGATATGTGCATGATTACGGTGCCGCTATGTTGGGTGGTGTAGGAGGGCACGCCGGATTGTTTTCCACTGCCGGTGATTTGGCCAAAATTATGCAAATGTTGTTGAACGGGGGAGCATATGGCGGTATAAGATATTTCAAACCGGCTACCATTAAAAAGTTTACTTCTTGTCCGTTTTGTCCCGATAATCGCAGAGGTATCGGTTTTGACAAGCCAGAGAAGCGAAAAGGGAAGATAGGCCCCACCTGTGACGAAGCATCTACCGACAGTTACGGACATACCGGATTTACTGGTACTATGGTTTGGAATGATCCCGAAGAAGGAATTGTTTTCGTATTTTTGTCCAATAGGGTGTATCCGGACATTAACAACAAAAAACTGCTTAAATTGAGTACCCGGACAAAAATACAGCATTTGATTTACAGTAGTATAGGTGAGAATGCCAAAACAAGATGATTGACAGATTTTCGGAATATATACGAAATAATAACCTTTTTGAAAAAAAGGATGGTATTGTTGTGGCGGTAAGTGGGGGCGTCGATTCCGTGGTAATGTTGGATTTGCTTGTAAAGAGCGGGTTTGAAAGGGTGGTGGTGGCGCATTGCAATTTTAACTTGCGAGGTGCAGAATCGGATGGCGACGAACTTTTGGTTAGAGAATTGGCCGATTCTTATGGTTTGCCTGTGTATGTGAAGAGATTTAAGACTGCGGAATATGCCCGGAAAAACCGGTTGTCCATTCAAATGGCGGCCAGACAGTTGCGTTATGAATGGTTTGAAGAGTTGCGACAAAGTTTGGGATATGACTACATTGCCGTTGCACACAATAAAAACGATTCTGTCGAAACGATGCTTTATAATTTAAGCCGTGGGACGGGGTTGTACGGTTTGGCCGGAATAAAATCCCAAAACGGGAAAGTGGTTCGTCCTTTGTTGTTTGCTCGCAGAGACGAGATTGAAAATTATGCCCGGGAACATCAACTGGTATTCCGGGAAGACAGTAGCAACCGGAGTGTGAAGTATAAGAGGAATTACATTAGGCACAGAGTGATTCCCGAGTTGGAAAAGGTGAGCCCGAATTTTATGGATGCAGCTTACTTAACGGGGGAAAACATAAGGGATTATATTGGGTTCTTTGAATTTGTGATTGAGAAAATAGCGAGTAGGTATGTTAAAGAATCACCTGAAGGTGATTTGTTTATAGATAAAGGTTTGTTCGGGCAATTCGGGAATTTTTCCGTTTTGGTTTTGTGGCATTTGTTAAAACGATACGGCTGCAATTTTGATGTGTGTCGTGGGATTGTCAATTTTTTGAACCATACCGGTGCTTCGTTTTTTTGCGGAGATTACGAGATTAACATAGGCAGGAATACGGTGTATGTGTTTAAACCTTATGCCGGCAAAGATTATTTTGTGATAAATACTCCCGATGCGCTTCCCGATAATTTACCGTTTGATTTTAGTATAAAGATTGTAGAGAAGACTGATGATTTTACTTTTGAGAATGATAAAAATATGGCTTATGCCGATGCCGGCAAACTTAAATTCCCGCTGGTTTTACGCAGGTGGCGTCACGGAGATGTTTTTGTGCCTTTCGGTATGAAAAAAACAAAAAAATTGAGTGATTTTTTTACTGACCTCAAACTGGATAAATATTACAAAAATCGACAGTTTGTTTTAGAAGATGCTTCAAAAAAAATAGTTTGGGTGGTTGGTTTTAGAGTGAGCGAAGAGTTTAAGGTTGAGAAAAAAACAACTTCTGTTGTTATGTTTTCCATTTAGTATTTGTTGTTAAATAAATTTTTTTATATTTGCAAGAAATCAATTGCTTTATGAACACGCTGGTAAAGGTGCTTGAAATTTTACAGGATAACTCTTTGGATGCTTTTGAGCGTCTTTTGAAGCTATATGATGCTTTGGGAGTGGCTGTATTGTTTTTGGATAAAAATAGAAAAAATATCCGTTTTAACAAATTTTTGGTGAAGCTTACTGGTTATACCGAAAAAGAAATTAAACAAAAAGATGTATTGGATTTTTTGTTTGATGATTATAAGTCGTTGGCTTTGAGTAAATTTTTATCTAAGTCGGATGTGCCTTACGAAATGAAAGCCCGTAAGAAAAATGGAGAAGTGATAGATATTTTGGTACAAGGAAAGAATTTGGTTGTTGATGGAGAGGAAATGAGGATTGTTGCGGTAAAAGATTTGACGACCCAACGCAATTTGGAACGGGACAATTCTATGCTTCGTAAAGCGATAGAGGAATTGAGGGAAAGTATCGTAATTACAGATGTTGATGGCAATATATTGTATATCAATCGATTCTTTGAAGAAAATACCGGATATTCCCGCGAAGAGGCAATCGGACAAAATCCGCGAATACTAAAATCCGGTTTTCATCCCCAAGAATTTTATAAAGAACTGTGGGATACCATTCTTTCCGGAAAAACTTGGCAGGGGGAATTTTTGAACCGGCGTAAAGACGGTTCGTTGTTTTGGGAGCGGGCAATTATTACCCCATTTGTGGATGATGAAAGTAAGGTATCTTTTTTTATTGCGGGTAAACAAGATATCACCAAGGAGAAGAAGTATCAGGAAGAGGTGGAAATAAGCAAGAATCGCTATAAAAAATTGATTGAGACATCTCCTTTGGCTATTTTGACTTTTAATACCCAAGGAGAAATTGAAATTGTGAACCGGAAAATGGTGGAATTTCTAGGGTCTCCTTCCGCAGAAGAAACTAGAAAAATAAACATGCTCACTTTTGGGAGGTTGAAAGCCATCGGTGTTACGGAAAAGTTTAGGGAGAGCATCAGAGAGCGGAAGTACATTATTCACGAAGGTCGCTATGTTTCAAAATGGGGGAAAGAGGTATATTACAAGCTTCACATCAATCCTGTGGTAGGGAGTGGCGGTGAGGTAGATACCGTAGTAATTGTTGCCGAAGATATTTCTAAACAGAAGGAATACGAAAACGCTATTCTGGAAGCCAAAGAAAAAGCGGAAAGAAATGACAAGTTGAAAAACCTGTTTTTGGCCAATATCAGTCATGAATTAAGAACTCCGTTAAATGGTATTTTAGGTTTTAGCGATTTGTTGAGAAATGATGACGGATTGAATGAGGAGCAAAAAGAGTTTGTGGAATTGATTTATCAATCCGGTACTCATTTGCTCCGGTTGATTAATGATTTGTTGAGTATATCCAAAATAGAAGCTGGTGCAGTGGTGTTGTCGCCGGAAAAAATCAGAATAGGGGATTTGGTAAACCAGATTTTGAAAGTTTATTCCGAACAAATAAGTGCTTTTGAGACTACGGGAGTGGAATTTGTGGTAAGAAGGCATAAAGATATTGATAACGAATACATTGAGATAGATGTGGACAGGGTGTTGCAAGTGATTCGAAATCTCATAAATAACGCATTTAAATTTACAAACAAAGGGAGTGTTATCTTTGATTATAGAATATCTGATAGGATGTTGAAATTTTATGTTAAAGACACCGGTATAGGTATTCCTGTGGATAAAAGAGACATTATATTTGAAAAGTTCAGACAAGCGAATGAGAATTATACCGGAAAATATGAAGGAAGCGGTTTGGGACTTTATATTGCAAAGAAATTAGTGGATTTGATGAAAGGAAAAATTTATTTTGAAAGTGAAGAAGGAGTGGGAACCACTTTTTATGTGGAATTTCCTTTGCTGGTGGCTGAAAAAGAAAGCGAGGAGGCAACCGGAGCGGTATCCAATATGCCGGATTTGAAAGACAAGCGAATTGTTGTGGTTGAAGACGATATGACGAATATTAAGTTGATTGACAAGATTTTAGGATGCGATGGAAAGTGGTGCGTTGTTTTTAATAACGGAAAACAGGTAGTGGATTATGTAAAGGCGGGAAACCGGCCAGATTTGATATTGATGGATATCAGGGTGCCGGAAATAGACGGGATTGAAGCGACAAGGATTATAAAATCTATGTATCCGCAAATAAAAATCATAATGCAAACAGCCCATGCTTACGAGGATGAAATGGAAAAGGCCTATAAAGCCGGATGCGACGGGTATCTTACCAAACCTTTTACCCGTGATGAATTGTATGAAGCGATAAAGCGGGTATTACACCTCTAATATTCCATGTTGTCTATCAATCTTACTCCGCAGCAATTCACTGCCGTTAGGGCGATGTAGCCTTTGGCCGGAGCATTGTCCGGTGCCGGCAATAATGTTTCTTTGTCAGCAATCTCAAAATATTCTATATCATTCAATCCGTGTTGCCGCATATATTCCATCACTTTCCGTTTGGTGGCTTCTACAGAGGCGTTCAGGTTTTTGCCAAATAGTAAGGTGCGGTATATGTAAGCGGCTTTTTCCTTTCCTTTTTCGTCCAGTAGCAAATTACGACTGCTCATGGCCAGACCGTTTTTTTCTCGTACTATTTCTACCGGTACTATCTCCAAGGGCAAGTTTAGCATTTTTACCAGTTGTTTGACAATTAACAGTTGTTGATAGTCTTTTTTTCCGAAATAGGCTTTGTGTGGTTTTACGGCTTCGAAAAGTCTTTTTACCACAATGGCTACCCCGTTGAAATGTCCCGGACGGAATTTCCCTTCCAGTATTTTGTCCAAATGCCCGAAATCGTACCGTTCATTTATGTTTTCCACACCTTCCGGATAGATGTCTTTTTCGTCGGGTGTATAAAGTATTTCCACATTTTCTTTTTCGAGCAGTACGATGTCTTTATCCAATATGCGCGGATATTTTTTCAAATCTTCGGGATTGTTGAACTGTACGGGATTTACAAAAATGCTTACTACGGTAATGTCGTTTTCT
>CAYMVE010000041.1:0-2454 GCA_964393715.1 uncultured Bacteroidales bacterium
AAATGGGTGCCATGGTTTGAAAACGGACGAATAAGAAGTGTTACCCATTTTTTGAATGGCAAAACAGACGGAAAACTTACAGTATATCGGGAAAATGGACAAATCTTTTACGAAGGTTTTTACAAGCAGGGACTGAAAAATGGGGTTTGGCGAATTTATAATGATTCCGGACAACTTGGAGCCGAAGTAAAATATGCGTTGGATACGATAGTGTATAAAAAAAGTTTTTTTAAGCCTTGAGGAAGCAATTCTTTCAGATACTTTTTTTCTTTTTGATAGCAGAGTGGGGGTGGACGCAAGAGGCTATCGACCTGAATAAATGTACGGAGGTTACCAAAAAGAAGGCTATAAAATTATATACCAAAGCCTTGGATAACCTTGCTGCCGGTAACGATAGAGAAGCACGGGCATTGCTGAATGAAGCCAAAAAGATAGAGCCTTCGTTTGCTGAGGTATATTTTCAGTTGGGATTACTTAAATGGAAAATGGCGGAAAATGCAGCTTATGATTATCGCAAAGCGGCAAATGCCGAACGGTATTACAATTCGGCTGCCAAAAATTTTGAAAAGACCATTCGATACTGCCCCAAAACATCTGATTACGAGGCTTTTTATTATTTAGGTATCTACCACTATAAGCGTAAAAATTATGCCAAGGCTTTGGATTATTTGGAGATTTATGATAAATATGCACATACCGGAGTCAAACGGAAGAAAGAAGTGGAAAGCATTTTGAAAAAAATGTCTAAAATCGCTTATCTTGTAAAGCATCCGGTGCCGTTTGAACCTCATAAACTCTACGAAATATCCACTCCTAAGGACGAATTTTTGCCGCTTATTTCTCCCGATGGTGAATTGGCTTTTTTTACAAGGCGTTATGCCAAATTTATAAAAGAAACGCAGACCAAACGCTGGGTGGATGAATTTAGTTTTAGTAAGCGGATAACTCCCTTGACAGCTTCTTACGAGCGTTTCGATAAGGGAACGGCTATGCCTTATCCGTTTAACAGCGAAGGAATAGACCAAGGAGCTTGTTCCATAACTATTGATAATGCTCATTTGTACATAACGATATGTAAATTTGTGAAAGTAGGAGGAAAGCCGTACAAGAATTGCGATATCTATGTGTCGCATTATCAAGATGGCGGTTGGAGCAAATTGGAAAATATGGGACCTGCTATCAACGGAACCGATACTTGGGAAAGTCAGCCGTCGATAAGTGCTGACGGTAAGGAGTTGTATTTTGCAAGTATCAGACCCGGGAATATTGGTTTTTCCGTTAATAATCAGACTATTGACCTGTATGTGTCGTATTATAAGAACGGCCAATGGACCAAAGCGAAAAATTTGGGACCGGTAATCAATACGGCAAAAAATGAAAAATCTCCGTTTATTCATACGGACAGCCAGACTTTGTATTTTTCTTCGGACGGTCGCAACGGAATGGGAGGATTTGATATTTATTTCTCGCAAAAGAAAAACGGTAAATGGACGAACCCCAAAAATATCGGGTACCCTATCAACACGGAAGGAGATGATTTGGGATTTATTGTAAGTACCAATGGCGAAAAAGCTTATTTTTCGTCCAACAAATTGAATGACGATGGAGGGTGGGACATATACACTTTTGATTTGTACGAAGGAGCAAGACCTAAAAAAGTTTTATTCGTAAAAGGGAAGTTGGTGGATGAGCAAGGTCAGGTGATTACGAATGCCAAAGTGGAGTTGGTAAATGCCCGTACTCGTAAGAAGGTGGAAGGAATGGTCAATAAAAGTACGGGAAATTATGCGGTGGCTATTGCGGCGGAAAACGATAGCGACGAATTCTTGCTGAAAGTAAAGAAGAAAAATTATGCCTTTACTTCCAAATATATCAAGCCGAAACAAGCTCGTTTGTACAGTGTGCCGGTTGAGGTGAAAATGGAGATGCGACCTGTAAAAGTGGGTGAAAAGGTACGGCTGAATGATGTGCATTTTGCCACTAACAGTGCCAAGTTGGATAAAGCCAGTTTGTTTGTGCTGGATAATTTTGTGGAATTTCTGAAAGAAAATCCGCGTATTAAGATAGAGATTCACGGACATACGGATAATGTGGGCGATGCAAAAAAGAATATGGAACTTTCACAACGCAGGGCGGAAGTGGTGCGAAAATATTTGATTTTTTCCGGTATCAAACCTTCCAGAATTACCAAAGTTGTCGGCTATGGGGAAACCCAACCCATTGCTCCCAATACCACAGAAGAAGGGCGGGCTAAAAATCGCCGGACAGAGTTTGTTATTGTGGCAGACTAAGGGCGAAAAAGAGTCATTCTTCCAGGATTTCATATTTTTTGATGGTGATTTCATTGTAAAATTTATATCTTCCTACATATTTCACTTTGTGAAAAGTTCCCGTTATCCGGGCTTTTTCACCATTGTGCAGATCAATCTTACCGAAAGAGAAGGCTTTTACATA
>CAYMVE010000041.1:2554-14871 GCA_964393715.1 uncultured Bacteroidales bacterium
CTTTTTTGTTCTATATAGAGGTCGTATTTTTGTTTTGAACAAAATAAAAAATAAAAACGATGGCAAGAATAACATTAAAAGGTAATTCGGTAAATACAATAGGAAATTTACCGGAAAAAGGAGTGCAAGCTCCCGATTTTAGATTGGTTTCTACCGAATTGGAAGAGGTAGGATTGGACAAGTTCAAAGGTTCGGTATTGGTGCTTAATATCTTTCCGAGTTTGGATACGCCGACTTGTGCTGCCAGTGTGCGAAAATTCAATGAGCTGGCTACGCAGTTTGAAAATACCAAAGTGTTGGCCATTTCCAAAGATTTGCCTTTTGCTCATGCTCGTTTTTGCAGTAGCGAAGGCATTGAAAATGTGATCAACCTTTCGGGGTTTCGTTGCTCCGGAACTTTTGGCAAAGATTACGGAGTGGAAATTATTGACGGACCGTTGGCAGGCTTGTATTCTCGTGCCGTAGTGGTAATAGATGCCGACGGGAAAGTAATTTATACGCAACAAGTGCCCGAAATTGTGGATGAACCGGATTATGACGATGTATTGGCTGCTTTGCCGGTGAAATAGTGGCCAAAGTTGATGTCCGGCATAGGCAACCTTTGGAAGTACTGACAGGTCTTTACCTAAAAAAATAGGAGGTTGCCATGTCTAAGAAAAGAACAAGTCAGAAAGGACAAGGTAATGCTGGCGGGTGGCCTTCTACAACAGGCAATCCGTCCGGTCGCGGAAGAAGTAATAATCCGCCTAAAAAAAGGTAAGAAAAAATGATTAGACGCAAAAAGGCTGTCCAATAAGATGTGGGCAGCCTTTTTTGTGCTGTTAAATAGGACTCGTTTATTTAACCGATTTTATGAGGTTTTTCAGGTTTTTGAAGTTGAGTTCGTCGGAAATTTTCAAATAATTTACTAGCAAAATGAATATAAGGGAGGAAGGTAGGGTTTTGAGTAGGATGCTTACTATTAAATGATTGTGGCTCAGAAATATTGCCGGAATGTATGCTATGATTGACGAAACAAGAATCAAAAGTACTTTGCCGTTGTAAGGAAACAGGTGGAATTTGTTTTTGATTACAATTGCTTTTAAGGTATTAGAGATTAATTTGGATACGAAAGAACCTATTGCCGCTCCTACAAGACCGAAAAGTTTGATGAAAACAATATTGGTAATTATGATCAGAATACCTTGTATTATAATGATATAAGTGATTTTTTTGAATTCTTTGGAAGTGGCGATTATGGTATTGGCTGTACCGACAAGCATATCGGTCAGGTAGCTCAATCCGACGAACAATACCACATATTTGCCTGCAAGGTACTTGTTTCCGATTACCGGAAATACATTATCTATATTTCCCCAAAGCAGTAGCAATATGAATGATCCTATAATGGTTTGATTTACAACACTTTTTTTATAGATTTGATCGATTGTTTTCAAGTCGTTTTCCTTCCATGCGTCTGCTACATAAGTGGACGATATTTTGATGAGTGAGCGTGACGGGATGGCAACTATTGAGCCGAAAAAGAACATGATAGTGTAAATGCCGGCATTGCCGAGTCCTGTATAGTTTTGCACCATTATTCTGTCGATATTTACCGTGAGTACGCCGGCAAGCCCGGAAAAAATGGAAAAAAGGGCCATGGTTGCCATTTCTTTTACGGTTACCTTGTCCGGGAGTGAAGGTTTGGAAAACACCAGTAGGTTGTGTTGGTAGAGGTAGAAAACGATCACTAAAAACGGTACGGCATAAGCAAATACATACAGTGTGTAAAACAAGTCGAATGTGGCAATATGAAAAATAAAAAGCCCGATGGCTATCAGTATGAAAAGGCGTTGCACAAATTCTTTGAGCAAGGTACCGATTACTGCATTATACATTACTTTGGCATAATTGTCAAAGAAGTTGAAGAACAAAATAACGAATATCAAAAGATAAACCGTTGGAAAATAAGATGAAAGCATGGTGCTTTTGGAAGTGGAAAGCAGTCCGTAAGCGTTAAGAATCCATAAAATGAGTGAAGCCAGTACGAATCCTGCAGTTATGGTAGTTATGCCTATTGTCAGAAATCCGTGGTGTTTTTGGGCTGTGTTGCGGAAATACGGAAAAAATCTTGTGAGTACTCCGTTAAATCCCAGCGAAGCAAATTGTGCGGTTATTATGGCATAAGAAACTATAACATTGACTAATCCTATCTGTTCGGTAGAAAAAAAGCGTGGAAAAAGTAATCCGGAGGTCAGAAAACCTATGGCTATTCCGATGTAGGTGTAAATTGTTCCTTTTATGGCTTGTCTTTGAATCTCTCCCATCAGATAATACCGTTTTCGGTGAGGAACTTTTTCAGATTGTTGTCTTTGAGCCAATGTGTTTGGAGGCCGGCTTTTTCCGCTCCTTTTATGTGTTGGTACGAATCGTCTATAAACAAGGTTTCTTCGGCTTTCAGACCGTTTTCTTCCAAAATCATCTTGAATACTTTCACTTCGGGTTTCCTCAATCCGATTTCGTGTGACAGGTATTGTTTGTCAAATAGTTCGGCAAGCGATTCCAGCCCCAACTGTTTTTTCAGGATTTGGCTATATGCTTTGTAATGAATGGCATTGGTGTTACTCAAAAGGAAAGTCCTGTATTGTTGTTTGGCTTTTTGCAGCACATCCGTTATTTCTTCCGGAAAATCCAGAAGCATGGCGTTCCATGCCTGTATAATTACTTCGTTTGTGGCGGCTATTCCCGATATTTTTCTTATGGAGTCGCAAAATTCTTCTTCCGTTAGTTTCCCGGTTTCGAGCCTATCAAAAATTTTGGTTTGCCGTTGTTGGGAGTAGAAGGTGTCTGCATGCTTAATGCCCAGATTTTCAAATGCTTTAATGGTTAAGTTGTAGTCAATGTTTAATATTACGCCGCCCAAATCGAATATTATGTTTTTGATGTTCCTGTATGACATTGTTTTATAGGGCTTTTAGCAGGTTCTCCACAATTTTTACTACTTTCCGTGCCAACAGGTCGGCTTTTTCTTGCGAATCACTTTCCGTGTACACTCTTATTATGGGTTCAGTGTTGGACTTTCGCAAATGTATCCATTCTTTTTCGAGGTAGATTTTTAAGCCGTCGTCTTTGTTGGTTCGGTACGAAGCAAATTCTTTTTCTACCAACGATAATATTTTATCTGCTATTGTTGTGTCGGTGAGCGAAACCTTATTTTTGCTCATAAAATAATTAGTGTATGAAGCTCTGATTTCCGAAACTTTTTTGCCGGTTTCGGCCATATACGACAAGAACAAAGCAATTCCCGCAATGGCATCTCTACCGTAATGTAATTCGGGGACAATGACACCTCCGTTTCCTTCGCCTCCTATAACGGCATTCACTTCTTTCATTTTGGCAACCACATTTACTTCGCCTACGGCGGATTGGTACCACTCAACACCATAGCCGGCCGCTACATCTCCCAGTGCCATGGATGATGACAGGTTGGATACCGTGTTGCCTTTGTGTTTTTGCAAAATGTAATCGGCTACGGCTACTAAGGTGTATTCTTCGCCTATTAGGTTTCCGTTTTCATCGATTATGGCCAATCTATCCACATCGGGGTCCACTACAAATGTTACATCCGCTTTAAGTTTTTTTGCTGCTTCTATGGTTGTGGCAAGGTTTTTTTTCAACGGTTCCGGATTGTGTGCAAAATTGCCGCTCAAATCGTCGTTAAGTATGGTATAATGGGTAATGCCTAATGCTTCAAACAATGCCGGTATGGCTATTGCTCCTACGGAGTTTATGGCATCGGCAGCCACAGTAAAGTTTGCTTTGTTTATGGCTTCTTTGTTTACATAGGGTAGTGCCAATATTTTGTTTATATGATACGCTGTTGCTTGTGTATCCTGTTGGTAATGTCCCAAATGGTTTACGGCAGCGTATTCAAAGGTTTCGTTGTCTGCTATTTCCAAGAGACGCATTCCTTCTTCTTTGCTGATAAATTCACCGTCTGCATTAAGCAATTTCAAGGCATTCCATTCTTTCGGGTTATGGCTGGCGGTAATTATTATACCTCCGTCCGCGGCATGTTTTGTTACGGCCATCTCCGTAGTGGGAGTGGTGGCCAAATCTATGTCAATGACATCGCAGCCGGAAGCCTGCAATGCCGATATTACCGATTGTTTTACAACCGGACCACTTATTCTGGCATCGCGACCTACCACTATTCTGCAATGCTTTTTTCCTGTTTTTTCTTTTATTAATTTGGCAAAAGCCGATGTGAATTTGGTAACATCTACGGGGGTGAGGTTTTCTCCCGTTTTTCCGCCTATGGTTCCTCTTATTCCGGATATGGATTTTATTAAAGTCATGGCATAAAATTTTTAAGTGCTCTTTGGGCAGCCAGTTGTTCGGACGATTTTTTTCTGGTTCCGATACCTTCTGCAAATAAGTTTTGGTTAACAAATACAAACGATTTAAACAGCAACTTGTTGTTTATTTTTTTTTCTTTTGAGACGAACTCCACTTTGAATTTTTCTTTTGATGCTTTTTCCAGCAGCAAGCTTTTGTAATTTTTGTTGGCTTCGTATTCTTCGGGGATGATGTATTGTTTTTGTATAAGAATTTCAAAAAATTTTTCGGCACCTTTGTATCCTTTGTCCAGAAATATGGCACCGAATATGGCTTCCAGCGTGTTTCCCATTACATGATGCCTTACATTGGTTTGGCGGGTTTTGGCTATGAGTTTGGCTAAATGAAGGCGTGAGGCAACTTTGTTTAATAGTTTTCGGGATACCAGATTGCTTCTCATTCTTGATAGTTCGCCTTCTGTTTTGTCGGGATATCGGTTTCGCAAAAAATTGGCTGCAATGAGGTTTAATACGGCATCGCCTAAAAATTCAAGAGTTTCGTTGGTGTAGGCCCTTCCCTCAACTACATAAGGCATAGTGCGATGGGATAGCGCAATTCTGTAATAGACTATATTAGAGAGGTTTATGAATAAGGTGTGTTTGATTCGTTGTGCTAAAATTCTATCCTCTTTGGATCGTAATATCCACACTTTTTGCGTTTGAATCAGTCTTCAAATTTTTTGAATATGATAGATGCGTTATGACCGCCAAATCCGAAAGTATTGCTTATGGCATATCTTACTTTGCGTTTTTGTGCTTTGTGCAAAGTAAGGTTTAGTTTCGGGTCAATTTCCGGATCTTGCACCTTGTGATTGATAGTGGGTGGTATGGTATCCGCCTTGATTGCCAACACGGTGGCAAGTGCTTCGATAGCACCGGCGGCACCAAGTAAGTGTCCGGTCATTGATTTGGTAGAGCTTATGTTGATGTTGTAAGCCTCTTCTCCAAAAAGTTGTTGTATGGCCTTAATTTCGGAAATATCGCCTATCGGTGTGGCTGTTCCGTGAACATTGATGTAATCCACTTCCGATTTGTCTATTCCGGCATCTTCTATGCATTGCTTCATTACCAAGTAAGCACCTCTTCCTTCCGGATGCGGTGCCGATATGTGATATGCGTCGGCAGATAGGCCCGAACCTACGATTTCTGCGTAGATTTTGGCACCTCTTGCTTTGGCATATTCATAATCTTCGAGAATTAAGCCGGCAGCTCCTTCTCCCATTACAAAACCGTCCCGGTCTCCGGAGAAAGGTCTGGATGCCGTTTTGTATTCTTCGTTGTTGGTTGAGATGGCGTGCATCGAATTAAAACCGCCGATTCCCGACGGTGTTATGGATGCTTCGGCACCTCCTGTAACGATTACATCCGCTTTGCCAAGTTGAATTAAATGATAGGCATCTATAATAGCATGAGACGATGAGGCACAGGCCGATACCGTTGCATAATTCGGTCCCATGAAACCGTATTTCATGGAAATATGACCGGCTGCAATGTCCACAATCATTTTCGGGATAAAAAACGGGCTGAACCTTGGTGTTCCGTCTCCGGTAAAGAATTTCATCAATTCTTCGTCAAAAGTTTCCAGTCCACCTATTCCCGATGCCCAAATTACGCCCACTTTTTCTTTGTCCGGATTGGCATCCAATACGCCACTGTCTTCGATAGCTTCTTTGGCAGCTATCATGGCATATTGAGCATACCTGTCCATTTTGCGGGCTTCCTTACGGTCAAAATAATTTTTTGCGTCGTAATTTTTTATTTCACACGCAAATTTGGTCTTAAATTTTTCGGTATCAAAACGAGTTATCAGGTCGGAACCACTAACCCCTTCAAAAAGGGCTTTTTCAAACTCGCTTACATTGTGCCCCAAGGGATTAATGGTACCGATGCCTGTAATAACTACTCGTCTCAGCTTCATAAAAATAATGCCTTATTTAATTATTCCTTAACATTCGCTTTGATGTAATCGATGGCTTCCCCTACTGTCGAAATTTTTTCGGCTTGATCGTCGGGAATAGCAATGTTGAATTCTTTTTCGAATTCCATAATCAATTCAACGGTGTCTAATGAATCGGCACCCAAATCGTTTGTAAAACTAGCTTCGTTTACTACTTCGCTTTCTTCTACTCCTAATTTGTCAACGATAATTGCTTTTACTCTTGATTCAATGTCAGACATAGCTTTAAGTTTTTAGAGTTTTTAACTGGGTGCAAAGAAAATACTTTTTTTGAAAACAAAATGAATTTTTACCTGTTTTTTTTATGCTTTTTGATGTTAATGCAAAGAAAATCAAAATGTTGTTAATAGTGTTCCTTGCTTATTTTTCGCCATTTTTCGAGTACGGTAGCAAAATCTTCGGGTAGTTTGCTGTCGAATTGCATGAATTTTTTTGTGGCAGGGTGTACAAAGCCCAGTGTTTTGGCATGGAGTGCTTGACGCGGTAAGATTTTGAAACAGTTTTTTACGCATTGTTCGAATTTAGGTAGTTGCGTACCTTTCCATATTCTGTTGCCACCGTAGGTGAGGTCACCGAACAATGGGTGTCCTATGTGTTGGAAATGTACTCTTATTTGGTGGGTGCGGCCTGTTTCCAAATTGCATTTTATCAGTGTTGCATATCCGAACCGTTCCAATACTTGATAGTGTGTTACGGCGTGTTTTCCTCCTTCGTCGTTGTCGCTATAAACCGTCATTATGCGTCTGTCCCGCTTCGATCTGCCTACTTTTCCTATGATTGTCCCTTTGTCGTTTTCAATGTTTCCCCATGCCAAAGCCCAATAAGTGCGTTCTACGCTTTTTTCAAAAAATTGTTTGGCCAGTAGGTTCAGCGCTTTTTCGTTTTTGGCTATGACTAGCAATCCCGATGTGTCTTTGTCTATTCTATGTACCAGACCGTGTCTTATGAGTTCGGGATTGTCGGCTGCACCAGTTTTCTCAAAATAATAGGCCAGACCGTTTACCAGTGTGCCCGTATAATTCCCGTATCCGGGGTGTACTACCAGTCCGGCCGGTTTGTTTATGACAAGCACATCATTGTCTTCGTAGATAATGTCGAGAGGGATTTCTTCGGGAATTATTTCAAACTCGCTTGGATAGGGTAGCAATACCACTATGGTGTCGCCGGGTTTGATTTTGTAACTGGGTTTTACCGGATTGCCATTGACGGTAATGTTGCCGGCGGCAATGGCACTTTGTATCCTGTTCCGGCTGATGCTTTCTGTTTTCATAACTATATACTTGTCAATCCGCATGGGAGATTGACCTTTGTCTACGACAAACCGGAAATGTTCGTATAGTGCGTCGTTTTCTACCGGATTACCGTTATCGGGTAATAATGAGTTTTTGGGTTGTTGTTTGTTTGTCATCGCTTACTTTTACAATGTATATGCCGGGATTTAGAATGGAAATATCAATCGGAGTAAGGAAGGCTTTTACAGTGCCTGATAATACGAGTTTGCCGCTCAAATCGTACATTTGATAATGGCTTTGGAGGTGTTTGGTTTTTAGATACACCGTGTTGTTGGCCGGATTGGGATACAACGAAACTTGGAAATCGGTGGTTTCCGGAAACGGGCTTGTCAAATATTGTTCGGTGGAAAATACGGGTCTTATCATTAGTGCGCCGTAAAGCGGAGAATTTTCCCAATAGCCGTAGGTGTTAAAAAATACCATGTTGCTTACATCATTGTTTTTGTCAAATCCTACATTCAGAAAGTCTTCGGTGGTGCGTTGCCATCCTACATAAAACACTGCTCCGGAGTCAATATAAATAGCGGTATCCAGCAGGTATGTATAAAAGGCGTTCAGGCTGTCTTTAAATTCCGGACGGTAACCTATTTGTTGGTACAAAATGTTGCCCGGAGTGCCATTGTTGTCGTTCCAAACGGTTAAAATAAAGTATTTGCGATTGGCTCCGGTTTGTGTTCTGTTGAAAAATATTTTTACGGCTCTCAAAGTGTCTCCTTTGTATGAGGTAAATTGATAGGCTAAATAGGCGTGTGCCGTTCCTACTCCGTACAATCCCGCTCCCGATTCGGCACTTCCGTCGTCATAGGCGTAATAATCGTAAAATCGTTGTATTCTGGTTATGGTGTCGTTCCACCGGTAGAGTGCTCTCAGTCCGCTTGTGGTGTCGTATTTGATGTAAAATTTTATCTCGAAATCGGCTGAATCTTGTCTGACCGGAGGAAAGATGTTACCTTGGTAAAACGGTTTAAAAGACAGGCAATTTCCGGAAAAAATGTTTTCGTTACCGAGTTCGCTAACGGGATATACTACCGTGTCTTTTACTATTTCTTTTACGGTAAAGTATTTTCCGATATTGGCGCTGTCGGTGCTGTGGTTGCAGTAACTAATTTCGTGCAGGTTGTAATAAGCTGCATCATCTTCGTTAGGAATAAGAAAAGTGATTGGATTGTAATGTTTCCACGGTACGGCTTGGTATCCGTGTAAGAAAGGACTTCCTACGGGAGTGGTTATGGCAATGTCGTCTATGGTGGAGTCTTCCATGGAACGGTTCCGGTCGAGATATACCATATCTATATTCCAATAGTCGCCGTCGCTGGCCCAACTTGGAATGGAATTGTCGGCAATGCTGGCTCTGTTTATGAATCTGAATCGGAATCCTTTGTTTAAGTATAAGGAATCTAGCCTGATGAGTACTATACGGAAGTCGGTTACTTCGCTTCCCGGTGTGGCCCATACCCTGTACCAGCGTTCCGAATCGGGGGCATAAAATTGCAAGATGAGTGAGTCGTTGGTTTCCGGCTTGTTGGCGGCTACGCCTTGTGGTTGGTACCAAAAACTGAAAATAACGGTTGTATCTCCCGGATAGTAGGTGTTTATTGGTTTTGAAGTGAGTGTGTCGGCATAAAATCCGTCGCTGGTGGCATTTTCGTAAATACGACCTTTTTCGTCGAGCATATCGAATGTGGCTACACCTACGGTGGGGGGATTTAGTCCAAAAGTTTCATTGACATATACATAATTGTTTTCCCAAAGGGTGCTGTCGGGATAAATTTTTGTTTTGGCAAAATCGTCTAGAAACGGAAGTTCCAAGGTATCTTGGCTTTTGGCCGTTTTCCACGGACCTTTGTGATATCTTGTTTCTACTGCCGGATTGGAGGTTAGGGCTGTTTCTATCAATTGGGCGTTTGCCTTTTGATTTCCCCAAAGGATGAAGAGTACAGCCGGAACTAATATTCTATAAATCAAAATCGATGTTGGTTTCATCATAACTTGAATCAGTAGGTTCTGTCATTATTGATTTTAATGAATCGCAATTTAACAAGGTCATTGTTGTATCTGCTGTTAACCATATATCAACGGAATATCCCAAATTTAATTGTGTGGGAGTGGTTCTAAATGCCGGATTTTGTTTGAAAACTTTTGCTATGGATGAGTCTTTGGCGTTTTTTACCGTTTCGTCATAAATTACGGCGCCTACATTCAGAGCGGTTTCGGTAAGTGCTTGTTCGGCTTGTTCGTAAGTGAGACCGTACAGGCAGGGTACATAAGTTTTTTCGTTGCTTATTCCTGTTCCTACTACCAAATCGATTATACTGCCCTTGGGGATAAGTGTGCCGGGAGCAATGTCGTTACCTTTGTATTGTTGTTTCAATATGTTGTTTTTGGCTATGTCCGGTACAAATTTCAGGTTTCCGATTTTTATGCCGTAAATTTCTGCAACCATGGCTGCCTCTCTTACGGATATTCCCGTAAGGTCGGGCATGGCTATTTTTTCCGGACCTACGGCATTGATGGTCAGGAATATTTTGCGGTTTTCTTTGACATTGACTCCGGGTTGGGGTATTTGTTCTACCACAGCTCCCGGTTTTGTCCGGGTGTCGTATATTGAATCGGTTATCACATAACGCAATTGGTATTGTTTGCAAAGTTTTTTTATTTCCGGTTCGGTTTTCCCTATAAAGGACGGAAGTTTTATGTATTTGTTGTGACGGGTAAAAATATCAAGTCCCAGAAAGGTGCCCCAGATGAGTAAAGCATAAAAAAGTACGGCAAGACCGAGGTTGATCCAAAACCATTTTTGTTTGAGAATACCGAAAAGTTTCATTGCGATAAAGTTTCAGTCTGCAAAGTTAAAGAAAAAAGCAAAACGAAAAGTAACCTACCGGATTTTGCATTTTATTCTCCATACCCGAATTTTTTTAGGATATTCGGATTGTTCCGCCAGTTTTCTTTTACTTTTACCCGAAGTTCCAAAAATACTTTTGTTCCCAAAAAGGCTTCAATATCTTTTCGAGCTTCCATTCCTACTTTTTTTATAGCGGTGCCGTTTTTGCCTATTAGTATAACTTTTTGGCTGTGGTGCATTACATAGATGACGGCTTTTATTACGGTAATGTCTTCTTTTTCCTTGAATTCCTCAATTTGAACATCTACGGAATAGGGGATTTCCTGACGGTAGTTCAAAAATATTTTTTCGCGTATGATTTCGGCTACAAAAAACCTTTCGGTTTTGTCGGAAATGGCGTCCGTGTCGTCGTAGTACGGCGGATGTTCGGGGAGTAATTCGATGATGCGGTTTAGTAATTCGGGCAAATTATCGCCGCGAAGTGCCGATATTTTATGAATCTCGGCTTGGGGAAGCGTTTTTTTCCAGAACAGTTCGGCAGCTTCTATTTCGCTGGTTTTGTGTAGGTCTATTTTGTTGATAATGAGCAATACCGGTATGGATAATTTATTGATACGGGATATAATGTTTTCATTTACTTTTTTGATGTCGTCAATGTCGGTAAGATAGAGCAGCAGGTCGGCGTCTTCTATGGCACTGAATACATAATTGAGCATTCTTTTTTGCATTTCGTATTTAGGGTTTAAGATGCCGGGGGTGTCGGAAAAGATAATTTGGTAATTTTCGCCGTTGAGCATTCCCAATATCCGGTGTCTGGTAGTTTGTACTTTGGGGGTTGTTATGGATAGTTTGGTGCCTAAAAAGGCATTCATCAGGGTTGATTTTCCCACATTGGGATTGCCTATTATATTGACAAATCCGGATTTGAAACTTTGCTTGTCGTTGTTCATGTTTTTTACGATTTGGGTGCTAATATAGTATGATTTGTCCGAAAAAAATAAAGGCTGCCGCATAAATTCGGGCAGCCTTTGTTCCGGATTCTTTACTATCGGGTCTTACGAGGCGGTAGATATTTTTTCTTGTTTGAATACTATTTTTTCTCCGTTGTAATCTATGGTTATTTTGTCGCTTGCTGTTACTTCACCTGCAATGATGGCTTTGGCCAGTTCGTTGAGCACTTCTTTTTGTATCATTCTTTTTATGGGTCTGGCTCCGAATTGCGGGTCGAATCCTTCGTTGGCGATGTATTCAACGGCTTTTTCGGTTATTTCAATATCGATGTTTTGTTTTTCCAGCATTTTCTTCACTCTGTTTAGTTGCAATCTTACTATTTGCTTGATTTCTTCTTTAGTTAGCGGTTTGAACATGATTATTTCGTCCACTCTGTTTAGGAATTCCGGTCTTATTTTCTTTTTGAGCAATTCAAACAGTTCTTCTTTGGTTCGTTCTATTACTTTTTCTCTTTCTTCGGTATCTTCGGTCAGGTTTTTGAACCTTTCTTGAATAATGTCGGACCCGAGGTTTGAGGTCATTATGATTATGGTGTTTTTGAAGTTGACTATACGTCCTTTGTTGTCCGTAAGCCTTCCGTCATCAAGCACTTGTAACAATATGTTGAATACATCGGGATGCGCTTTTTCTATTTCGTCGAACAGTACTACGGAGTAGGGTTTTCTTCTTACGGCTTCCGTGAGTTGTCCGCCTTCTTCGTATCCTACATATCCCGGAGGCGAGCCGATAAGACGCGATACCGAATGTCTTTCTTGGTATTCGCTCATGTCGATACGCGTCATCATGTTTTCATCGTTGAACAGATATTCGGCCAATGCTTTGGCCAATTCGGTTTT
>CAYMVE010000042.1:0-14807 GCA_964393715.1 uncultured Bacteroidales bacterium
GCATGGGATATTGCAGAAGAAAAAGGGTTGAAGAAAATAACCGACTTGTTCAAACGGTATGAGAAACAAAGAAAGATTGGGCTACGATAATTTTCTATTTCCCAAGGCAAAAAAATTGTTTAGCTACTCAATATACCGTTGAGTGCGCATCAATGTTAAAAAAAACTACCTTTGTTCACATCATAAATGGTCATACAAAATCGGGAACACAAGAATACATTTTGGAGCATCCCGCTTTTGAAATAGGTAAACATAGTATCCATGTCACTAATCCAGGGAAAAAATACGAGCAAGGAGAAAATCCTATGGATAAAGCCGGTAACCGGATTGTTATTAATCACCCTGTATGCTTGCAACCCGATGATTTCTTTGGTTTTGGGAATAAAAAAACCGTGGTTGGAAAACTCATGAGGCTCAAATAAAATTTTTAAGAAAAAATCATTTAGACACTCTTTATTTGTTTGATATTAATGAATTGTATGCCGATAGTATCGCAAGCATTTATGATTTGGATACAGTAAACAAAAAAAGTTTTTCACCTATCCAATATCGAGTGTATGATAATAACGGAAAATGTGTCGGCGGCTGGAAAATTTGTTACGGTAGTAAGAAAAGATTAGGAATATTGGATACGATCCCCCCTGTTGTAAAAGGAGAAAGATTTCATTTAAATCCTAATTTAAATTTTCAACACGATATTAAACTAATAAATGACAACATCCGAATTCCTTCAATAAAAGACTACAATTATGTTATCATCGTTTTTTGGGCTCAGTCTCTTGGGATTTTGAGCAAGGATTTACTGAAAGATTTGGAGAATTACATAAAAAAACATTCGGATAAACGATTTTTACTACTAAAAGTAAATATTTCCAAAATTCTAATCGATGAAAAATAAAAAATATTTAATGTCGGATACCTATACCTTTTCAATCTTTTACAACTTTGCCCCCCTCTCGCACAAAAAAAACGCATAAACAACTAATAATCAATCACAAAAAAATGCAAAAGCTCATAAACAAAAACATCCGGAACAACTGGCAAATTTTTGTTTAACAAACGCAACTATTCTCCGAAAAAATAAGTATATTTGTTTACAAATCACATAACAATGAAACAAATATTTATCACGGCTTTTTCCTTATTTCTCTCCATAGTCGTATTCTCCCAAGACTCTGTCAAAACGGAAAAATACTACCGTGTAAAAGGCACCAACATCAAGATAATACCTCCGAAATATTTCATGACTATGCCCAGTGCTCCTAATGTATTGATTCACCCTTCCACTTCCTCTTCCATCCAAGTTAATGAGATAAAAGGACTGGGCTACCCGATGTCCATAAAAAAACTCACCACGGAATATATTGAACAGCAAGGAGCCAAAGTTATTTACCGCAAAGACACACTCACACTTGACGGCAAAAAGGGAACCTTGTTTCTACTCAGATTCAAAGTAAAAGGCAAAGATGCCAATAGAACCGAAATGGAATACGAAAGGTTTATGTTTTTTACCGGCAATTACAACAATACAATTTGGATAAGTGCCAATTATCCGCTTATTGCCAAAGAGACCATAGCACCGGTTTTGTTACATAGTGTTTTGTCTGCAACATTTACGGAACAATGAAAAGGAGCGTTTTATACATATTGCCCTTCATCCTGCTCGGATTGCCTGCCAAGTCGCAAACCTATACCATATCTACCGAAATACCTTGGCAAACCGAGCACCAAAATATGTGGGGGCCTAACGGAGACCCGTTTGATATAAATATGACCTTGGATTTGTTTCATGTGTATTACGATACTTCCATGTCCATAGGGTATATGGAAAGTCTGCTTGGTGGACAATTTGGGGCCAACTTTAATATAAGCACATGGCTACTGCTGGGTTCCACATTCGAGATGACAGGATTTACCACAGGTTGGATAGATGTGCATTATCCGGTTAGAATTAACCTGACTTTCCCGAACAATTATACTTGGAATCCGGGACAATGGGTTACCATACAATCGGACTATGAAGTTTTGGACGGATGGGCATTAAACTCCCAATTTCCTCAGGCAGGCGTTATTTCCTTAGATTTGGATTATGGATTCGGGTTGGATATTAATGCCGATGTGTGTTTGTACGATTGCACCAATCTACAATTGGTTGATGTTGATGTACCAGCCGATTCTCTGATACTTTTTTACCTGAACGGACAAACCGGAGAAGTTATTTATCCGTGCGCCGACAACGGAAGTTTCGGTTTTTGCCACGACACTGTATTGCCCATCACCTTCGACAATTTTGCCGGAACGGGCTTAAGCGGAGAAATAACCATTCCTTACATAGAAACCACCGACCACCTTGATTTGTCTGATCCCTGTCATCAAAACATATTGGCGGATGGAGATTCCACTTATGCTTTTTTTGATCTGGATATTATCCAATTCCTTTCTTTCATAGCCGGATTCTTGCCACCTCCGCAAGGACCGGCCATACAGCAATTTTTGGCAGCCTTAAACGGCACTTACGATTTGGGAGGAGGTATTACGGTAGATTATTCTTTGCTTACGGCCAATTTGATGTTTAGCAGTACTATGCAACAAGATTTAAGTTTTCATCCTACGGTATGGAATACCCTTTCTTTTCCCACGGCACTCGAATATTATGTAACCGATCCGTCAAACGATACCGTTGACAGCGGAATGAGTGACACCATAAGGTTTGAAGCATGCCAGGATTTACATATTCATTGGCCATGTTTCGGTTGGCCAAGTATGGATGTTGGCATTAACCACAGTATAGATCCGACATTTACCAATCATACTTGGGACAGTATAGCCTTTACTTTTGCAATAACCGCTCTCGAATTTACCATAAATATACCGATTCCCGTAACTCCTCCTATGGAGATGCCATCATTCTGTATTCCTCTGGATAACGGACTTGCAGCCCCCATAGTGGAAAAATCGGATTCCTCTCTTACGATTCTGGAAGCTTCAAAAGGTTCTCCTTCTGGATTTTTAACGGATAGTCTCATGGAAAACCAATTATTAGAAGATAACCCTCCCAATAATAACAACGACACGACTACGATGCCGGAAATAACCTATGTGTGTTCCCGTCCCTACTTTATTCCCGGTGTGGATACGCCTCAAATAGATTTGATAGGTCTGAAATGGTCTTATCATATAGGACCTTTAATCGACGAACAATATCCGTTGGGATACATTCCTTTCACTTGGTACGAAAATACTTGGGAACTGGAAGGTTTCCAAGATACGACCATTGATCCCGTTACTATGGTACCCAATCCGGAGATGGCGATAGTTGATACTGCGGATCAGGATGTGCAATGCGCAGGGGATTCGACAGGATATCTTGTGGTTCAGATAGAATACGGAACTCCGCCGTTTACTTATTCATGGAGCAACGGTACAGTGCATACAACCAATAGCCATACGGATACCCTGTATAATGTAGGAGCAGGAACTTATCAAGTAACCGTAAGCGATGTAAACGGATGTACATTGGAAGCCCAATACGATATTGTTGAACTTGACCCGCCGATTGTGGTTGATTACGAAGTAACCGATGTGCTGTGTTACGGAGACAGTACGGGAGCAATAGACATTACCGTATCGGGAGGCACGCCCGGATATACATACTATTGGGACCCGCTGAATACAACAAATGAAGATGTGCAAAACATACCTGCGGGTACCTATACCGTATTTGTGACGGATGCGGTTGGATGTACCAAACCGGTTAATATTGAGGTGGTACAGCCGGATACGCCTCTGACTTTATCGATAGATACTTTTGAGAATGTACTTTGTAACGGAGGAAACAATGCTTTTATAGATCTTGGTGTGATGGGAGGGACACCGCCCTATTCGTATCTGTGGAATAATGGAGAAACAACGGAAGACTTACAATTCCTTACGGCAGGAACTTATACTGTTACTGTAACGGATAGCCACGGATGCAGCGAAATTATTTCCCAAACGATAACGGAACCCGACCCGATTGTGGTGGAAGATACCATACACAATGTAAGTTGTTACGGAGGTAGTGACGGCTACATTGATATTACGGTAACAGGAGGTACTCCGCCATATAGCTATTTGTGGTCAACGGGCGATACCATACAAGATATTCAAGACCTGACGGAAAATAATTACAGCGTAACGGTAACCGATGCGCACGGATGCCAATATTTTGCCACCTATTATGTAGATGAACCGGACGCTCCGTTATCATCAACTATTGTTGCCCATGATGTGCTATGCCATGGTGATAGTACAGGAAGTGCAGATCTGACGGTACAAGGAGGCGTCCCACCCTATCATTATCACTGGAGTAACGGACATATTACGGAAGATATATCCAACCTAACTGCCGGAGAATACATTGTAACCATAACAGATTTGTACGGATGCGTATTGATAGATTCCGTTTACATTGATGAACCGGACGAACCGCTTATGCTGAGCGGAGTAGTAACGGATGTAAGGTGTCACGGAGAATACAACGGTTCGATTAACCTTACAATAAGCGGAGGTACACCCCCATACTTTGTAAACTGGAATACAGGGGCCCAAAACACATTGTACGAAGGGTTAAGTGCCGGCACCTATACCGTAACGGTTAGCGACAACAACGGATGTAAAATATTTGATGAATTTACGGTAAACGAACCGCAACCGTTATATGCCGCAGTAAGCGAACCACAAACCATCTGCATAGGAGAAGAAGCGCAAATATGGGTGGCAGCAACCGGTGGTACCTATCCGTATGCTTTTGAATGGAGCAATGGCTACTCCATAGACACTATTTATGTAGCACCCGATACCACTACGGAATATTCCGTTACCGTAACGGATAGCCACGGATGTCAATATAGTCCTTCTCCTACCACAGTATTTGTTAATCCTCCGTTGGATGCAACTCTGACTCTATCCGACGATACCGTTTGTCCGGGTGATATTGTGGAAATAAACATCATACCTTCCGGCGGAAACGGTATATATCATATCTACTTGGATACAACGGAAATAGATGTGCCTTATGTATATTATCCTGGAACGATGGCCGGCAACAGGCATATCTATATTACAGTAACCGACGAATGTACCACACCCGTCGTACATATAGACACTTCGGTATTTGTTGTAAATGTGCCCGTTTTGAGTTTCTCGCCGGACACGACATCCGGTTGTCCACCTCTGCATGTAACATTCAATTTGAATGCATTCAACCCGGATTTGGTATATCGTTGGGATTTTGGAGACCAAACCACATTGCCCGAAACAACCACCCAAACGGTAAATCATACCTACACCGAACCCGGTACATATAGTGTGACGGTATATAGCACTTCGGCCGACGGTTGTCCGATAAAACAAACCGCCGAAAATCTAATAACCATATTCCCCGTACCACATGCCGAGTTTATTACCGATCCGGCATTCGTTCAAATGCTGCATTCTCAAATACACTTCATAAATCTTTCGGAAGGCGCCGACTATTATCATTGGGACTTTGGAGATGGAGACTCCTCTTTACAAGAAAATCCTGTACATACCTACAGCTTTATGTCCGATAACTACTTGGCCAGTTTAGTGGCTTTCAACACTTACGGATGTACCGACACGGCACAAAAACTTATCGAAGTGGCCGATTTCTATACCTTCTGGGCACCTACGGCATTCTCTCCGGACGATGACGGCGTAAACGATATATTCCTAACAAAAGGAATCGGTGTGGACAATTCCACATTTAATTTGTACATATACGACAGATGGGGCGAATTACTCTTCCATAGCAACGATATAAACAAAGGCTGGGACGGAACAGTAAATGGGAAAAAAGCCGAAGTCGGCACCTATACATGGCATGTGGAATTTTATGATAAAGCCGGTAAATTCCATACTTATTCCGGTAATGTGATACTAATAAGATGAAAAAAATAAAGTTTGCATTACTCATTTATTGCCTGGCCGGCTTGATGTCGGCGGGGTATGCACAAGAAAACACCTATAAAGCTTTGCCCGATTCTTTTTTTACGGTAATGAGCACAAAAGGGACAGATGCCGCTATTGATTACATATTCCGCACCAACAAATATCTCAGGTTGAAGCTTGCCAACAACTTGAAAATAAAAAACGAACTAAAGAATGTAGTAAAATTGTTGGGGCAATATTATGAGACAGAGTTTATAAAATCGGAAACATTGGCTCCAAGCTATGTAAAATTGTTTTACCTTGCCAAATACGACAGACAACCACTCTTATTTATCTTTACCATGTACAAACCGGAAAAACATTGGAGAATCCAACAATTGAAATTCACCGAAAAAGTTACGGACTTTCTGGAAAGCCGAATTTCAGATAAATGATATTAAAAATTTCCCAAAACATCATTCAATTGATTGGATACACAAAAAAAGAGGCCACCCTAAGTAAAAGGCAGCCTCTTTTAATCTCCCTCATAAAACACATTTTATTGGTTGCTGATCACTTTGAACTCTACACGCCTATTTTGTTGGCGTCCTTCTTCGGTATCGTTCGATGCAATCGGTTGGAAATAAGCATATCCCTTGTAAGTAATTCTGTCTGCCGAAATTCCGTGACCTATCAGGTAATCGGCAACAGCCTTTGCTCTTGCAGTGGATAGCCTCATATTGGTTTTCAACGAGCCTCTGTTGTCGGTATGTCCCGATACTTCTATTTTCATTTTCGGATATTCATTCAAAAGTTTTACAAGTCTGTCCAATTCGGCGTAGGATTCCGGTCTTAATGTGGCTTTTGCATAATCAAAGAATATGTTTTTCAGCACCACTTTTTGACCGACTTGCAACTTATTCAAGTTGATATCTTTCACTATTTCTTGATAACCCGTAGCTTTGGGAATATTAAAGTTTTCCGAATGGAACAGATAACCTTCGGCCTTTACATTGAGACCGTAATTCTTCCCTGACGGCAATGAAACAAGATATTTCCCCGTTTTGGCATTGGATTTTATGGTTGAAATTACCTGATTTTTTTCGTTATCTATTACTTCGATAGTTGCCTCAACCGGTTTTTGGGTAAATGCGTCTCTTACGGTACCTTTTACAATAGTCAAACGCATGGTTTTAATCTTAACCGATTCTTCCACTACGGTTTCCTGTATAGGTTTTGTGTTTGCAAGCAACTGGTCTTCAACACTCTCCATGGTTGGCTTTTCAGGGCCTCTAAATGTAATCATATAGATATCATAATCTCCTATTCCGTTTTCCTTTACGGAAGAATAATATCCTCTTTTACCGCTGGCATTTATTACAAAGAATACATCGTCGTCCGGTGTATTTATCGGATAACCTATATTTACAGGTTTGCTCCAAGTGCCGTCGTCTTGAAGTTCGGACTTGAAAATATCATATCCGCCCATTGTGTTGTGTCCTTTGGAAGAAAAGTACAATGTTCTTCCGTCCGGGTGCATAAATACACCTTCTTCGTCATACTCGGTATTGATAACCGGTCCGATATTTTGCGGTTTCCCCCAAATTTCTTTCTTTTCGTCCCAGTAAGAAATAAAGATATCGTGTCCACCATAACTCAAGTCCGGCCGATTGCTTACAAAATACATCGTTTTTCCGTCAAAAGAAAACGAAGCGGACGATTCGTGGTATTCTGTGTTTATATATTTTTTCAATGTCTTGTCACTGGGTTTACTCCATTTGTCTCCTTCCAATTTAGACACATATATGTCTCCTCCGTTAGTTCTTCCGTTAAATACGAAAAGTTTTTGTCCGTCAGGAGAAAGTCCTACCGTAGCGTCATTGTTTTTTGTATTCAGAGGCGCCCCTATATTCTCTGCTTTTTGCCATTTTCCGTCAGCACCTTTGTAAGAAATATAGATGTCTTCGTAAAAAAGATTATCTCCGGGGTCTCTCCCGCCGCCATAAGTATCCGGACGACGCGAGGTAAAAATCATCACGGATTCGTCCGTAGAAATTAAAGGACTGTATTCCGGATAAGAAGTATTGATTGCTTCGCCCACATTATCGATAAACACTCTTACGGGCTTTTTCACCAGTTCTTTTCCGGTTTCACATTCTTTTACATATTTTTCCAGTTCTTTTCTGTGTTCTTGCAAATCCTTGGGCGACAATGTGTTTTTGTACTTATTGTAATATTCGATAGCCTTGTCAAATTGATAATTCAGATGGTACCCTCTCGCCAAATAAAACATGATTTTCGGGTCCACAAAATGATTGAGTTCAAATGCTTTTTCAAAATATTTTATCGACTTGGTTTTTTGTATGGAATACAAATAGCAAATACCTATTCTGAGGTTCAATACATCATTATTCGGATTCAGTTGGTAGGCTTGCAAGTAGTAATCAAGAGCCCTGCGATACCCCCCTCTCCCGAGAGCAAACAGCGGTTCGGCCTCTTTAATCAATGATTTGGCTTTTTTATAGTCGTCTTTTGATCGATAATCATCTTTTTTTATAACGATTTCCCGGGTTTCAATAGGACCTTCTTGTGCAAACATTCCTGTTGCAAAAATCAAAAAGCCTATGAAAAATACTATTCTTGTTTTCATATTTCTATGGATTTATTTTTAGTCGTTTCTACATTCTTGCAAATAATTTTCTGCCACTTTTATTCCGTAGTCTTTGGCTTTTTGCCAATCTTGACAAGCTTCTTTGAATTTCCTTAGTTCTTCTTTGGCAATGCCTCTATTCAAATAGGCTACCCCAAAATCGTTTTTTATTTCCAGGGCTTTATTAAAATATTTGATAGCCTCTTCATATTTTTTTTGTTTCATCAAAGCCCTTCCGAGATTGTTGTATGCAAAATAATAATCCTTCTTAATTTCTATTGCTTTTTTGAAGTCTTTGATGGCACCGTCGTAATCTTTTTTGTCTATTTTGGCACTTCCTCTATTGTTGTAAGCAATGTAATAATCCGGTTTTACATTTATTGCCATGGTATAGGAAGCTATTGCATCATCATATTTTTTCAGTTTTCGGTACACGCTACCCAGATTGTTAAAGGCAAAGTGCATTTTGGGATCTAATGTAGTAGCCATTTTGTAATCCGCTACGGCTTCTTCATATTTTTTGAGTTTGCGGTAAGTGCTTCCTCTGTCGTTATAAGCATACGCATATTTGGGGTCAAGTTTTATGGCGTTGTTATAAGCATCCAGTGCTCCTTGATAGTCGCCGTCCAAAAACTTTATCATGCCCATATAATAATATGCCTTGGCATCCTTGTAGCCTTTTTCCACCGCCGTTTGATAATCTTGAAGCGCCCCGGCATTATCTCCGGATAATTGTTTGGCCCGGCCTCGGAAGTAATAGGCTTTCTTCATTTCGCCGGTAGTATCGTTGGTGATGGCCAAAGTATAATCTTCAATAGCTCCCTTGTAATCTTTCAATTCCACCTTGACATTTCCACGATTGAAGTAGGCTTTGGCAAAATTGGCCTTGTAATTCAAAGCTTCGTTGAAGGCTTGTAAAGCTGCCTGATAATTTTTGTTTTTGAAGGCTTCCACTCCCTTATTATACGCAAGTTCCGCTTCCTGATTATCCATCACAACCAATGTGGAGTCTTCCGGTTTGTCGGTTTGCGCCAACAACCTTGCACTAAAAAGCAAGATTGCAATCGTAGTCAGTTTTATATATCTCATAATCCTTTAATTTTTCCTGTTAAATCATAATATGCAAAATTATAATAAAAAATTCAATTCGATAAACAGACGATTAAAAATTCATTTGTGCATTGCCAAAAGCTTTGTTTCTCATGTCTTTTTCCGACACGGTTATTTTATCTGCCGGCAACTTCCAATCTATAGCCAAAGCCGGATCATTATACAAAATACCTTCTTCATAATCCGGAGCATAATAATTGTCACATTTGTAAAAAACTACGGCTATTTCACTCAATACGGAAAAACCGTGTGCAAATCCTCTCGGAATATAAAGCTGCAAAAAATTATCGCTACTCAATTCTACACCAAACCATTTTCCAAAGGTAGGAGAGCCTTTTCGCAAATCCACAGCTACATCAAATATACGCCCGTGTAATACCCTCACCAATTTGGATTGTGCAAAAGGATTCAATTGATAATGAAGGCCTCTTACCACACCATAAGAAGAAAAAGACTGGTTATCCTGTACAAAATCATCCGTTATTCCGTTTTGTTCATACAGCCGTTTATTGTAACTTTCAAAAAAATACCCTCTTTTATCCCTAAAAACCTTCGGTTCTATAATAAGCAATCCCTCCAATGGAGTTGTTTTTACCGTCATAATTCCGCTATTTTATATAAATACTTGCCATAAGCACTGTTTTTCATTTTGTCGGCAATAGCCGTCAATTGCTCTTTGGTAATAAAACCTTTTTTATAAGCAATTTCTTCAATGCAGGATATTTTCAATCCTTGACGCTGTTCTATGGTTGCAATAAAATTGGCTGCTTGTAGCAAACTTTCTTGTGTACCGGTATCGAGCCATGCAAAACCTCGTCCCAAAAGTTTTACGCTCAAACTGCCTTCTTCAAGGTACATCTTGTTCAAATCTGTTATTTCAAGTTCTCCTCTTGCCGAAGGTTTCAGCCTTTTGGCCTTTTCTACTACGGTATTATCATAGAAATACAATCCGGTTACCGCCCAATTTGACTTCGGACGAGCAGGTTTTTCTTCCAGACTGATGACCTTGCCGTTTTTATCAAACTCGGCTACCCCGTATCTTTCCGGGTCATGTACATAATACCCGAAAACGGTAGCACCTTTTTTCAATGCCGCTGCTTCTTGTAATAATTTCGGCAAATTATGACCATAAAAAATATTATCACCGAGAACGAGACAAGCCGTATCGTTACCGATAAAATCTTCCCCGATAAGAAATGCTTGTGCCAGTCCTTCCGGCTTTGGCTGTATGGCATACTCCATGTTCAAACCTATGTGCAAACCGTCTCCGAAAAGTTCTTCATAAAACTTTATATCGCGAGGAGTAGATATTATCAACACTTCCCTTATCCCTGCCAGCATCAATGTGGACAATGGATAATATATCATCGGCTTGTCGTAAACCGGTAAAATCTGTTTGGAAATAACTTGTGTTACGGGATGTAATCTTGTTCCGGCACCTCCTGCCAATATAATTCCTTTCATTTTATAATATTTTTGAAATATTCGATGGTTTTTTCAAGACCTGCTTCCAAGGGAACGGTCGGCTCCCAATTTAACTTTTCTTTGGCCAAAGTAATATCCGGCTTTCTCTGTATCGGATCATCTTCGGGCAAAGATTTGAATACGATCTTTGACTTGGACCCCGTCATTTTGAGCACCAGTTCGGCAAGCTCGATAATCTTAAATTCGCGTGGATTGCCAATATTTACCGGACCGGTAAAATTTTCCGAATTCATCATTTTCAACATACCGTCTATTAAATCGTCGATATATTGAAAGCTCCGCGTTTGTGTACCGTCTCCATACACCGTAATATCCTCGCCTTTCAATGCCTGAACAATGAAATTGGAAACCACCCGTCCGTCATCAGGACGCATTCGAGGTCCATAAGTGTTGAAAATTCTTATGATTTTTATATCCACCCCATTCTGCTGGTGATAATTTACAAACAACGACTCGGCGCATCTTTTGCCTTCGTCATAACAAGAACGAGGTCCGATAGGATTGACATTGCCCCAATAAGTTTCCGGCTGCGGATGAAGGGTCGGGTCGCCGTAAACTTCACTGGTAGAGGCTTGTAATATGCGAGCTTTTACCCTTTTGGCAAGTCCCAGCATGTTTATGGCTCCCATTACGGAAGTTTTTATGGTCTTTATGGGGTTGTATTGATAATGAACGGGAGAGGCGGGACAAGCCAAATTATAAATTTCGTCCACTTCGGCAAAATAAGGCATGGTAACATCATGACGGACCAGTTCAAATCTGTGATTGTCCATCAGGTGCAATACATTTTCTTTGCTGCCGCTGAAAAAATTGTCTAGAGCAATAACATAATGCCCTTGGTCCAGTAAACGCTCACATAAATGACTCCCGATAAAACCGGCGCCGCCGGTAACCAGTATTGTTTTTCTTTTTTCCATTTTAGCCGTAAATAATTTTTCGTCCTATGCTATGGTAAACAAATCCCTTGTCTTTCATCATATCCAACTCAAAAATATTCCTTCCGTCAAAAATAAGGTTTTCATTCATGATTTCCCGGAGTTTTTTGAAATCGGGGAGTCTGAATTCGTTCCATTCCGTAACAATAAACAATCCGTCGGCACCTTCTGCAGCGTCGTATTGGTCTTTTGCAAAATAAATCTTTTCTTCGCCGAAAATCCGTCGTGCTTCATCCATTGCCACGGGGTCGTAAGCCTTTACTTTGGCTCCAAGTTCCAACAAGCGATTTATTATTACTATTGAGGGAGCTTCACGCATGTCATCCGTGTTGGGCTTAAACGAAAGCCCCCATACGGCAAAGGTTTTCCCTTTTACAGCATCGGTAGCACCGAAATGGTGTATCATTTTATCGATAAGCACACTTTTTTGGCGTTCGTTTACACTTTCCACAGCTTTAAGAATTTCAAGAGGATGATTGTGTTCTTCCGAGGTTTTGATGAGCGCCTTTACATCTTTGGGAAAACAAGAGCCTCCGTATCCTGTTCCCGCATACAAAAATTTAGGGCCTATACGCGGGTCACTGCCTATTCCCTTTCTGACCCAATTTATGTCTGCACCAACTCTTTCGCACAACACTGCCAAATCGTTCATAAAACTTATTCTGGTTGCCAACATGGCATTGGCAGCATATTTGGTCATTTCGGCAGAAGGGATATCCATAAATAGTATCGGGTGTCCGTTCAAAACAAACGGATGATACAGTCTGCGCATTATATCTTTAGCTTTATCGTTATCCGTACCTACCACTATACGGTCGGGTTTCATAAAATCATTTATGGCATCTCCTTCTTTCAGAAATTCGGGATTTGAAGCCACATCAAAATCGACATTTGCACCTCTTTTTTGCAATTCGTCCTTTACCGCCGCTCTTACTTTTTCGGAAGTACCTATCGGCACCGTACTTTTGGTAACCACTACGGCATAATCTTCCAAATACTTGCCTATATCTCTTGCTACGGCAAGTACATATTTCAAGTCCGCACTCCCGTCTTCGTCGGGAGGTGTCCCCACTGCAATAAAAATAGCTTCGGCGCCTTTTATTCCTTCTTTTATATCGGTAGTAAAAAACAATCTGTTTTTTTCCACATTATTTTGTATCATATCGTCGAGGCCGGGCTCATAAATAGGCACAATACCTTTGTTTAGTTTGTCTATTTTATCCTTATCTATGTCAATGCATGTCACCGTAAGTCCCGTTTCGGAGAAGCAGGTACCCGTAACCAGTCCTACATATCCTGTTCCTACTATGGCTATTTTCATTTTCTATTTTTTTTTGTTTTGCACAAATATACAAGTTATTTTAAAAAACGAGAGGCCCTCCTTTTATCACCTCCTTCTTATTTACTACTTGGTTTTGTGATTTTTTGCAACTTTAAATCTAATTGCTCATATATTATTTCGTTTGAAAAGTGTTTTTCTACAAAATTTTTACCTTTCAAAGCTATGTTACGGGCGAGTTCCTGATGGGAAGTAATGTTTTTTATAGCCGTTATCCATTCCTCCGGCGAATCGGCCAATACGAAATGTTCGCCCGGTACTGCATCTATCCCCTCTATACCTATGGAAGTTGAAATGACAAGCCTTCCTAAAGCCATTGCTTCTATTATCTTCACTCTCATACCGCTGCCCGTAAGCAAGGGCACAATAAATACTCCGTGGGACAATATAAATTTTTGGGCATCATCCACTTCACCCAGAAATTCAACACTCGGAATACCTTTCAGTTTTTCGGATAATGCTTGTGTAGCATTACGTCCCGCTACAAAAAATTTCAGATGGGTATTTTTCAATGTACTCCATACATTATCCAAAAACCACAACAAACCTTCTTCATTAGGCATCCAATCCAAAGCGCCTATAAATTCAAGGTTTGTATCATTCAAATCCGCCGCTTGATAATTTTCCGTATCAATACCGAAAGGAACAACATAGGTTTCCGTATTAATGCCTAATTCTTTAATTATTTCCGAATCTTCCGGCGTAATCGTCAGAATCCAATCGGTCTCCGAAAGTTTCTTTATTTCATACTTTTGAAGCCTTTTAACCATTGACTTCAAATAAAATTTCTTAAACAAGTTTTTCTCATGTGCCAACTTCCGCTCCCATATTTTATGTTCCACATTATGAGCTCTTACGATAATCTTGCCTTTCCAAACTCTTTTTATAACCTCAATGAGATAAGCCACATAAAGTCCTTCAAGCAATACCCAATCATAAGTTTCCTTTTTCAGAGCTTCCGTTACTTTCGCTTCCAAAGCGGCAGAAAAAAATCGAACGGCAATATAAGGCAATGTAGAAAATAAAAGATTTAATATCAATTGGATAAGTTTAAGATTGGTGTTCACATATACCGTTTCGAAGTCAATATTTTCAATAACCGGTACCTCCGTAACCGGATGCTTATCTGTCTCCACGGCCAAAAATTTTATTTTATGCCCCCGTTTCGCCAACTGCTCACACATATTCTTAATGGCAAGAGCTCCACCATCTTTGGCCGGATAAGGGAATTTTGAGGAAACAATCAGTATCTTCATTTTTTCGCATTTCTTCTAAATAATCTTTTAAAGAAGCCGTCTTTTATGTTCAACATGATGGCATCATTTGTAGCCTTGTATGTCAGAAATATTCCAATCGG
>CAYMVE010000043.1:0-14664 GCA_964393715.1 uncultured Bacteroidales bacterium
GCGGCAATCCGTTCAGCCTGATAACCTTGCTCCAACAAAGAAGCTATTACATACCCGAACTGGAAAACCTCTATGTGGACGAAACCTTGCTCAATAGTTTTGAGGTGGATAATTTGCAAATAGAACCTTTACTGTTTCAAGCGGGTTACTTGACCATTGACCACACCATTTCCCATCCTATGGGCGGCATCCTTTACAAACTAAAAGTACCCAACAGAGAAGTGCAAATAAGTCTTAACACCTTGTTTCTTAACCATTTTACAAGCAATGACTATAACTTGGAACGCCTTGACTTACTGAACGCTTTACTGGAAGGAAACATCGGCAAATTGAAAGATTCTTTATATTCATTGTTTGCCTCTATTCCTTACCACCACTATGTAAACAACCACCTGTCAAGTTATGAAGGCTACTATGCCAGTGTGGTGTATGCCTATCTGGCCAGCTTGGGCGTTACCCTCATTGCCGAGGATGTTACTAACAAAGGGCGTATAGACCTGACCATGATAGTAAACGGCAAAGTGTATATTTTGGAATTCAAAGTGGGCGGCAGTGAGGCTCTGGCACAAATCAAAGCCAAACGCTATCACGAAAAATATCAAGGTAAATACAATGATATATACCTTGTAGGTATCAATTTCGACGAAAAAGAAAGAAACCTAAGTAAATTTGAATGGAAAAAGATATAAAAATGCATACTAAACTTATAATAGCCATCGATGGTTTCTCATCATCGGGCAAGAGTACCCTTGCAAAAGATTTGGCCCAACAACTGGGCTACAAATACATTGACACAGGAGCTATGTATAGGGCAGTAACACTTTATGCTTTGGAAAACGGGCTTATAAAGCGAAATAATATAGACGAAGAAAAACTAAAACAAGTTTTACCGGATATAAGGTTAGACTTCAAAGAAATAAACGGCCAAAATCATGTATTCCTCAATGGCGAAGATGTGGAATCTAAAATCAGAAGTTTGGAAATCTCATCTCTTACATCTTTAATCAGTGCGCTACCTTTTGTAAGGAAATTTTTAGTATCCCAACAACGGGAAATAGGTAAATCGGGAGGTATCGTAATGGATGGCAGGGATATCGGAACCGTTGTTTTTCCCAATGCCGACATAAAATTCTTTGTAACCGCATCGCCCGAAATACGGGCACAACGACGCTACCACGAACTCATCAACAAAGGGGAACAAGTAAGTTTTGACGAAGTATTAAAAAACCTCAAAGAGAGAGACTTGCAAGACACCACACGCGCCACCTCTCCCCTAAAAAAAGCTCCCGATGCCATAGAGATAGACAATTCACATTTGGACAGACAACAACAGTTGGAGCTGGCTTTGAAATACATCAACGAAAAACTAAACCGTCATGAAAAAAACAATAAATAACCTTACCGTATTTTGTGCTTCCTCCCAACAGCTCAACAAGCGCTATCACCAATACGCCCATGACCTTGCAGACATCATGACCCAAAACACCATTAATCTGATTTTCGGAGGCGCCAGCGTAGGACTGATGAAAACGGTAGCCGAAAAAGTTTTTGCCGCCGGGCTAAAAGTAATCGGTATTATCCCCGAATTTTTCGTTTCGCGGGGATTAGCTTCCAACTGCACTTCCGAACTAATCATCACCAAAGATATGTTCGAACGGAAAAAGATTTTGATAGAAAAAGCCGATGCTTTCGTTGCCCTTCCGGGAGGTTTCGGCACTCTCGACGAACTGGTGGAAGTAATCACTTTGAACCAAATCAATCAAATTGACAAACCGGTTATTATCTACGACCCCGAAAATTTTTATGCCCCCCTGCTGGAATTGTTCAATAAATTCGTAACCGAAAATTTTGCCGCACCCGAAAAATACTATTCGGTAGCAGCCACTAAAAACGAACTTGAAAAATTGTTAGCATGAAAAAAGTACTGTTAGGGATGAGCGGAGGCGTAGACAGCTCCGTAAGTGCCATACTACTTAAAGAACAAGGGTACGAGGTGCACGGAATAACTATGAAGCTTTGGGATTTTACCCAACCGGACAAACTATTGAATGCCGAAGCCATAGAAAAGACAAAACAACTGGCCGCTCAATATGAAATTCCATTAAAAATAGTGGATGTAAAAGAACAATTCAAAACCAAAGTAGTCCAATATTTCACCGAAGGATACCTAAAAGGCATTACCCCGAATCCGTGTATCATGTGCAATCCCACCATAAAATGGGGCGACCTCTGGCTGGCATTCAACGACCAATTCGATTTCTTTGCTACCGGCCATTATGCCAACATCAAGCACAATGGCGAAAGTTATTACATTGCACAAGCTACCGACAAGCAAAAAGACCAATCTTACTTTTTGTGGCGACTCAATCAGGAACAATTGTCAAAAACTCTTTTTCCTCTGGGCACAATGACCAAAACTGAAATAAAAGCCAAAGCAGCACAAGAAGGATTTGTTTCCCTGTCACAGCAAAAAGAAAGCCAGGAAGTTTGTTTTCTGAATGGCACCGATTACCGGAACTTTTTAGATATTTTTATTCCGGAAGAAGTCAAAAAAATCGGGAAAGGCGATTTTGTAATGTACAGAACAGGAAAAATTGTAGGCCAGCATAACGGATACTACAATTACACCATAGGCCAACGCAGAGGTCTGAATATAGCATTGGGCACCCCTGTATATGTAGTAAAAATTGACGCCGCAAACAATATAGTTTACCTGGGCACCAACGAAGACCTGTTAGTTAAACAATTGGTTGTAAGCAATATAAATCTTCAAAAATATGCGGAAATAAAAGAAGGTATGACGGTAATTACCAAAATACGCTATCGCAGCCAAGGCTACCCCTCACGGCTTTACAAAGAGGATGCCGGACAAATACGCATCGAATTTGACACTCCCGTAAGAGCTGTTACTCCCGGGCAGAGTGCCGTATTTTACGAAAATGAAGATTTGGTGGGAGGAGGGATAATCAAAAAATAAAAAAGGCAGCCTTTCGGCTGCCCTCTTTTATGTAAAGTTGTTTCGTGTTTGCTTATACCAAACCTTGATCCAACATAGCATCGGCTACTTTTACGAAACCACCGATATTAGCTCCGTCAACATAGTTGATAAAGCCATCTTCTTTTGTTCCGTATTTTACGCAAGTAGCATGGATGCTCTTCATAATGTTATGAAGTTTTTCATCCACTTCTTCTCTTGTCCATTGCAGTCTGATGGAGTTTTGGCTCATTTCAAGACCTGAAACGGCTACACCACCTGCATTAGCAGCCTTACCGGGACCGTAAAGTATCTTGTTACCCAAGAATACTTCAATAGCTTCCGGTGTAGAAGGCATATTAGCCCCTTCTGCAACACAGATAAGTCCGTTATCTACCAAGTATTTAGCTTCTTCACCGTTCAATTCGTTTTGTGTAGCACACGGCAATGCGATGAGATTACCTTTAACTTCGGATGCAATTGCCCAAGGTCTTTGTCCTTCAAAGTACTTGGCTGACGGATATTTTTCTGCATATTCTTTAATTCTGCCTCTCTTCACATTCTTCAATTCCATTACAAATGCCAATTTTTCAGCATCAATTCCGTCAGGATCATAAATAAATCCGTTGGAGTCACTCAATGTAACCACCTTAGCACCCAATTGGGTTGCTTTTTCAGTAGCATATTGAGCCACATTACCACTACCGGAAACCAAAACAGTCTTACCGTCGAAGCTTTCTCCTCTGGTGCTCAACATTTCTTGTGCAAAGTAAACGGCACCGTAACCAGTAGCTTCCGGTCTAATCAGAGAACCACCCCAATTCAAACCCTTTCCGGTCAATACTCCGGTAAATTCGTTTCTGATTCTTTTGTATTGGCCGAACAAGAAACCGATTTCTCTACCACCAACACCTATGTCACCTGCCGGTACATCAGTATTAGGACCAATGTGTCTTTGAAGTTCTGTCATGAAGCTTTGGCAAAATCTCATCACTTCATTGTCCGATTTTCCTTTGGGGTCAAAATCGGAACCACCTTTACCACCACCCATCGGCAATGTGGTCAAAGAGTTTTTGAATACTTGTTCAAATGCCAAGAATTTCAATACACCCAAATTCACGGTCGGGTGAAATCTCAAACCTCCTTTGTAAGGTCCGAGAGCACTGTTCATTTCAATACGGAAACCTCTATTGATATGAATATTTCCCTTATCATCCAACCAAGGTACTCTAAACATAATCACTCTTTCCGGTTCCGCAATCCTTTCAAGGATTTTGGCATCTTTGTATTTAGGATTTTCTTCAATAAAAGGAATCAATGATTCAGCAACTTCGTAAACTGCTTGATGAAATTCCTTTTCGCCAGGATTTTTGGCGACAATGTAATCCATAAATTCGTCTAATCGTTTTTTATAAGCTGTTTCCATAATTTTATGGTTTTAAATTCAAGCACAATGTTAAGAATAATTTTTGGAACAGTATCAAAAAAATTAAATGTTTTACAATATTTTTTTTTCTGATTTTAATCAACTTATAACAAACTAACAATCAACCAATTACCCAACAACCACTTTTAAAAGGCCGGGCAGCACCTCAACATCCGCTCTGTTTTCTTCCAACTCAATAGGTTCTCCATCCAAATGCATATACATTTTTTCCGAAGTGGTTATCAAACTGAATTTATCAGCTTTGTAATACTCCAAATGTTTGTAAGTATCTATTTTTTTGGTAAACAATTTGGCAGCCAGCACAGGAGTTTTATGCACTTCCAGCTTTTTCATCACTACAATATCCAACATACCGTCGTCAGGTTTGGCCTTGGGTGCGATATAAGCATTATTGCCATATTGAGAAGTATTGGCAAACGAAACCAAGAATGCATTGTGGCGGTACTCTGCTTGCCCTATTTGCAGGACCACCTCTATATTTTTATATTTGAAGAATTCCTGTACCGATAATCTTATGTAATTTTTCAAGCCTCTTTCCGTCAGATTTTCAAACTTTTGAGCAATTAATGCGTCAAAACCGATTCCGCCCACACATGCCCCGTAATATTGCCGGTTTACCCTCATCAAATCTATGCTTCTCACTCTAAAATCGTTCAATTTTTGCACTGCCTTTTCAATATGCAACGGAATTTTCATTTCTCTTGCCAAAGCATTTCCCGAACCTAACGGGATAATACCCAACATAATATTTTTACCGGCAATATGATTGAGCGTCTTGTTTACGGTACCGTCACCACCTACAGCCACCACAACGGGATTATATCCATTCTCTAATTCGGCAATTATTTTCCGGGCTTCTTCCGGTGAAGAAGTCTCTGCCATCCGTACCGAGAAAACATCTTTATTAATGTACTTATCAACGGCCCGGTAAATTTGAGGTAGTTTTTGCTTTACCCTACCGGAATTTCTATTCAATATAAATACCATATCATTTTTCATACACCGTAAAATCAACTGTTAAACACATGGGTTTGTTTTTATCCTTTTGCCTAAAATAATACAAAAATTCCAGCGGAGTAAGTTTATTTCCGGAAACCATTTCCACCGCTTCTACAACCGGTATCTTGTCGTAGTATCCGCCACTATGCAAGAAGTTCAACATTTTCACAGCCTTAAACCCGTCAAACCAAGTATAATATGCTTTAACAAAAGTAGTGCAATCTTTAGTATTTAGCTTAATCAAACGAATCTTTTCACAAAATTTTATAGTTCTCAAAAACTCTTGCAAGCCGCTACTTCTCGTATTTACAAAAAGGTTGCAATCGAAATCGTCACAAAACTCTCCGGCATCTGCCACTTCCGATAGTACTTCAAAACTATCGGGATGATATGTGTAAAAATGTGCGTCTTTGCCGGAAATAACGGAATGTATAGCCACACCTGTTCCAAAAGGCGTTTTTCTGGTGGGCCTACCGTAAGGAAAAACCGTTGTATCCGTAATATCACAATAATTCCCCTCCAACATAACTTTATTCAAAAAATAAAAGTCCTCGCCCCCCTGTTTTTTAGGCATCCCGTTTTGACGCACATAGGCTTTGTAATCTACGGCAAAAGCCGAACCTATAGTATGAAAAGCAAAAGGAAAACCTACTCGCCTCAACATATCGACATAATACCTCAAATGCAATTCGTATTCCACCAAGGCATTACTTATTTTTCTATTCACCGGCAAAAGATGTTCGTAATAAACGGAAGCTCCGGCCAGTTTCTTATCCTTGTCAAACTCTTTGGTTATCACTTCTATATAATTCTCCGAAACAACAGTATCCGCATCTAAGGAAAGAATCAATCCGTGTTCACTCCTTTTTTTATAAAAAAAATAAGAAGCGGCATCCATTCCGGCTTTTCTGGCCGAACCTACTCCGGCAATTTTTTTGTCAACATCCGCCAATTCAATAATATGCAACGGAAAACCAAAATCAATATCCCTCAAACGTCCGGACAAAACCGAATTTTTCCTTTTAATATTATCGCTTGCATCCGCCGGATGATTTATTACAACCACCACCTCCACGCCGGACTTTGAAGCCCCAACAGAGGCTTTGAGACTCTCCAAGGTCCTAAAAATCATAAAATCGGCCAAAACTGGAATAACCACCACAACATCTGTCCCTATGCCAAAGGGCAATATCTCCGGTTTGTGAATAGTGAAATATTTTTTCAGTGCCAGCGTTTCCTTTGCTACAGACATCTATTTTTTGATAACGGATTTTGCCTTTTCATATCGGGCGTTTAGTGCATTTACCACGGTCGTAGTTATATCCGAAGCGGTATCCCCGATAAGGAATGCATTGGAATTCAATATGTAGGTATATCCCGCAGTTTTGTTAAACTCCTTCAAGAAGTTTATAACAGAATCCAACAATTGATTATTCAGATTTTGCTGTTCTTGCAAAATTTCTTGTGTCATTTGGTCTCGCAATTGAAGCAATTTTTGTTGTTTTTCGTACAACTCCTGTTCCTGTGCCTTGGCACTTTCAAGGCTCAAAAATGAATTGGTTTGTACCTTACGCTGAAAATCGGCGGCTTGCTTTTGCAATTCCATATTTTTGCGATTCAAATCGGCTTCCAGCCTTTTCTGCTTATCCAAAAGTTTATTTTCCAACTCTTTGGCAAGTTTATAATCCGCCAAAAGCGTATCTACATTAATGTAAGCAATTTTTATAGAAGAAGTCGTAACGGCTACCATATTACTATCTTCTCTTTCTTTGGCACCTGTTGTTTCATCTGATCCGGAAACACCTTCTTTTGTTATGTTGGCATACAAAACAAACAACACCCCCACTGCTACCAGCAAGACAATATTAAACAACCAATTGATACTCTTCATAATTCTTTTTTTGTGCAAAGATAAGTGTTTTTGCTATTCCCGTTTCACAATTCTTTTTTCGAAAAAACACAAAAGCAAAATAAATTTTCACTAAATTTGACACATACATACAAAAAACAATAGTCATGGGAAAAAACTTACTTGAATCGGTTTTATCAAAAAAGAGTCACCTGTTTACCAAAGAAGATTTTATCAATTATTACTTGGAAGGCGGATTCCAAATGGTCAATTTTCATTATATCGGTGGAGACCTAAGAATCAAGACACTAACATTTTATATTGACACGCCGGAATATCTCGAAAGTATTTTAACATACGGCGAACGAATAGACGGATCCAGCGTATTCGACAGTATTGATGCCGGATCCAGCGACCTCTATCTGCTACCGGTATTCAAAACGGCCTATATAGAACCCTTTGAAGAAATTCCCACATTAGGATTTTTCTGCCGCATATTTGAAGCCGACGGAACACCGTTTAGAAATTCGTTTGTAAACATTCTGATAAAAGCCAAAGAAACCTTGAAAAAAGAAACAGGCTACAACTTCAAAGCCTTGGGTGAATTGGAATATTACATCATAAGCGAAGAAAAACCGCGTTATCCTACCCGTGAACAAAAAGGATACCATGCATCAGAACCTTTTGCATTAGGCGGAGAATTCCGGAAAGAAGCCATGAAAATCATCACCAATATAGGCGGTAGTATCAAATACGGCCATACGGAAGTGGGAACTTTTACCTACGAAGGCAAATTTTACGAACAGCATGAAATAGAATTTTTGCCCACCGATCCCGAAGACACTGCTTACAACCTGTTAAAGTCAAAATGGGTATTGCGTAACCTCACTCAAAAGGTAGAAAAATACAATAACCTGATTGTCACCTTTGCTCCGAAAATTGCCGTAGGAAAAGCCGGAAGCGGATTACATTTTCATTTTCTATTGGAAAAAGATGGTGAAAATATAATGCTCGATAAAAACGGAAACCTTAGCGTACCGGCCAAAAAAATGATAGGCGGCATTTTGAAACTCGCCAAACCTTTGTCCGCTTTCGGCAATATGGTACCCATTTCATACCTGCGTCTGGTACCGCACCAAGAAGCACCTACCAGTATCTGTTGGGGAGACCGCAACCGATCCGTACTAATAAGAGTGCCTTTGGGGTGGAATGTGGACATAAACAAAATGCAAACACTTACAGGAAACTCATTTGACCAGACACTACCTCCTGCATCCAACAAGCAAACCGTAGAAATCCGTTCAGCAGACAATTCGGCCAATATTTTCTTGTTCCTCGCCGGCCTTATATTAGGTGCCTACAAAGGATTAACATCGGAACAATCGCTTGAAACAGCCGAACAACTGTATGCTCCCGTAAACATCTTCAAAGAAGACGGTTACGAATACGACCATCTTCCGGCATCCTGTTACGAAGCCGCCGAAGAACTGGAAAAAAACAAAAACTTATTTTTGGAAACAGGAATTTTTACCGAACACATCATCGATACTACCATAAAAAAATTGAAATCATACAATGACAAAGGATTAAGCGAAATGCTTTACGGAAACAAAGAGTCTATAAAAGAACTGGTGGACAAATACTTGCATTGCGGGTAATTATATATTTTGATCATTATCACAAAAAAAAGAGGCTGTACAGAATTTTGTACAGTCTCTTTTTTATATGTCAATTTGTCCCACTACCTCCTATGGCAAGCTCATTGATAGCACAAAAAAGGAAACAAAAAAAACAAAAAATTATGGAAAACAAAATCAAAAATTGGTGGATACCCTTCATCATCGGAATCCTCATGGTAGCGGTATCAGCCGTTTTCATCAGCAACCCGGTAGAAACATTTGTGGGACTCAGCATTTTGTTTGCTTTTTCCATCTTCATGTCGGGAGGCGGATACTTGGTTTTTGCTTTACAAAGTCGTAAAGTACTCGACAGTTGGGGGTGGTATCTGTTTATAGGCATACTTGAAATGTTTTTGGGAGCCGCCTTGTTATTTCAGCCCCACATTTCCATGCAAGCATTCGTACTGTTTATCGGATTCTGGGTAACCTTCAAAGCTATCCACGCCATTCACTATTCTTTCATCATAAAAAACATGGGAATCGAATCATGGTGGCTACAACTGATATTGGGAATTTTTACCGGTATTTTCGGCTTCCTTATTATGATAAATCCTGTTATCGGTATTTTCAGTGCCGTTTATTTTACCGCCATCCCCATGATGATAATCGGTATCGCCGCCATGATTTTAGGTTGGAAACTCAAACAATTGGAGTTCTGAAAACGCCAATGTTATCAAAGTCCCGCATAAAAAGCCGGGGCTTTTTATTTTGTATTTTGTACATTTAGCTTCTCCCCATACACATCAAAACATATTTATTTTCCGAACTTCCAAACATAGGTTATTTAATGTAAATTTGTACCACCCAAACCAAACAAAATGAATAAAAAACATTTTTTTCTTTCCGTAACAAGCGGCTTGTTGCTATATGCGGGATGGAGCAACCAACCATTTGGTATTCTTACGCTTACGGCATTCGTTCCGCTTTTGGTAATAGAGGCGGACTTATTGGCTACTTCCCCCAAAGGATCCGGTAGGAAATTCTTCAAGTATTCATACCTTGCATTTTTCATTTGGAATTTATTATCCACATGGTGGATTTATTTTGCAACTCCACCCGGTGCCGTAGCCGCAGTAGTACTAAACGCTTTGTTTTACACCGTTGTGTTTTGGCTGTACCATATCACACGCAAGCACCTTGGGAATCGCGTAGGAGACATTGCCTTTGTAACCTATTGGATAGCTTTTGAATACATTTATTTGCACGGAGAAATATCATGGGTCTGGCTGGTTTTAGGAAATGCTTTCGCCAATACTCCGGAACTGGTACAATGGTACGAATACACCGGTACACTGGGAGGGAGTTTATGGGTGCTCCTTACCAATTTGTCGATATATAGAACATTGGAATGTTTTACCGGAACAACCGCTTGTGAAAACCCAAAAATCAAGTATTTCAGAACAGCATCATCTATTTTGCTGTTTATAATACCTGTAACACTCTCATTGTTTATATACAACACTTATAAAGAAACAGGACCAACCGTAGGATTAGTAGTAACCCAACCCAATATAGATCCCTACAACGACAAATTTTCCGGCCGTATCCCTCCGTATGACCAAATACTACGCATTACAGAAACGGCCAAACCTCTTATCGATGACTCTACCGAATATGTAATTGCACCCGAAACCGCCATTCCGGTAGGAATTTGGGAATCCCAACTGAAAGAAAGTTATTACCTAAAACCGTTTTACGAACTTATATCTTCCCATCCAAATCTCAATATTGTAACCGGAGCCACCACCTATGTAAATTACGGACCGGACAAAAAAACGGCAACCGCCAGAAACATTCCGGGAGCATCGGAACCGGTCTATTACGATGCCTTCAATACCGCATTGCATATCAATAAAAAAGACATAGGCATATACCATAAATCAAAACTCGTTATCGGTGTCGAAATGATTCCTTATCCGGAACTGTTCTCCTTCTTAAACCACCTCATCATAGACCTCGGTGGCACCAGCGGAAGCTTGGGTACCCAAAAAGAAAGAACCGTATTTGCTTCTACCGACGGTAAAATAAAACCGGGGGTAGCCATCTGCTACGAATCCATTTACGGAGAATTCGTAACGGAATATGTACGCAAAGGAGCCAATGTGTTGTTTGTTATCACAAACGACGGTTGGTGGAGCGACTCTCCGGGATATAAACAGCATTTTTCTTTTGCAAGACTCCGTGCCATAGAAACCAGACGCTCGATAGCCAGAAGTGCCAATACGGGAATATCGGGATTTATCAACCAAAAGGGTGATGTTCTGTTAAAAACCGGATGGTGGGTAAAAACCGCAGCAAAACATAAATTACATTTAAATGACAAAATCACTTTTTATGTCAAACACGGCGATTATATAGGACGAATAGCAAAACTTTTTTCCGCTTTATTACTCCTGCTTGTGGTATCCGTTGGAATACGGAACAAGCTCAACAATCGCCTATGAAACGGCCTGACTTGTAGAAATAACCGTATAACAAAAAAACAGCCGGACAATGCCGACTGTTTTTATGATTATACTGTGTCAAATACCTTTTTAAGCATCTACTTCCACACCGTACTTGATATTGGCTTGTGCTGCAGCCAGTCGTGCTATAGGCACTCTAAACGGCGAACAACTTACATAATTCATTCCAACTCTGTGACAAAATTCTACAGAAGAAGGTTCGCCACCATGTTCACCGCAGATACCTACTTTAAGATTCGGCTTAACGCTACGTCCCTTCTTTGTACCCATTTCAACCAATTGACCTACCCCTCTTTGGTCCAATACTTGGAACGGATCGTGTTCCAAAATGCCCAGCTCTTTGTATTTAGGCAAAAACTTGGAAACATCGTCACGCGAATAGCCGTAAGTCATCTGTGTGAGGTCGTTGGTACCAAACGAAAAGAACTCGGCATATCGAGCCACTTCGTCAGCCGTTAGAGCCGCACGCGGTATTTCAATCATGGTACCAATCAGGAAGTCAATTTTATCTCCGTATTCTTCAAACACTTTTTCAGCCGTTCGTTCTATTATGCCGCGTTGTAATTCCAGTTCTTTAGCTTCTCCTACTAACGGTACCATAATTTCCGGTATGGCTTTTATACCTTTTTTCTTTAGGTTTAATGCAGCCTCAAGAATCGCTCTTACCTGCATTTCGGTTATTTCCGGATAAGTGTTTCCCAAACGGCAACCTCTGTGTCCCAACATCGGATTCATTTCTTTCAGTTCTTCCACTTTTTCCTTAATTACCTCCACACTTACTCCCATTTCTTTTGCCACTTCTTCTTGGGCTTCGGGTTCGTGAGGCAAAAATTCGTGAAGTGGAGGATCAAGCAACCTTACGGTTACGGGTAAGTCTTGCATCACTTCAAAGATAGATTCGAAGTCCGCTCTTTGATATGGCAAAAGTTTATTGAGGGCTTCTCTTCGTTTTTCTTCCGTATCGGCCAAAATCATTTCACGCATGTGCATAATTCTTTCGCCTTCGAAAAACATGTGTTCGGTTCTTGCCAAACCGATACCTTCGGCACCAAATTCTCTGGCCACTTTGGCATCTCTCGGTGTTTCCGCATTGGTTCTCACATTAAGTCTTCTATATTTATCGGCCAACTGCATCAATCTGCCGAAATAACCGCCTATCTCGGGATCTTTGGTTTCTATCTTGCCCAAATATACCTCACCGGTAGAACCGTTCAAAGATATCCACTCACCTTCTTTAACGGTAACATTGCCTACTTTGAATTCCCTCTTGTCGTAATCTATTTCGATGTCACCGGCACCTACTACGGCACATTTTCCCATTCCTCTGGCTACTACCGCCGCATGCGAAGTCATACCGCCTCTTGAGGTCAATATCCCTTGAGCGGCATCCATACCTTCAATATCTTCCGGTGATGTTTCTATTCTTACCAAAATTACCTTTTTACCTTCTTCCGCCCACTCTTTTGCTTCGTCGGCAAAGAATACCACTTGTCCGGTGGCTGCTCCCGGAGAAGCCGGCAATCCTTTGGTAATCACTTTTGCATTTTTGATAGCTTCCCTTACAAAAACCGGATGCAGCAATTCATTCAACTTATTCGGCTCTACTCTCAATACGGCTTCTTTTTCATCAATGATACCTTCGTCCAGCATATCCAAAGCAATCCTTACCATAGCAGCACCGGTACGCTTCCCGTTACGGGTTTGCAACAACCACAAACGCTCTTCTTCTATGGTAAATTCAAGGTCTTGCATATCGCGGTAATGCTGTTCCAGTTTATACTGAATATCGTACAATTCGTTGAATACCTCAGGCATGTATTCTTCCAAAGACGGATATTTCGATGCCCGTTCTTCCTCACTAATTCCGTTGGCTTGTGCCCATGCAATAGAATCGGCTTTGGTAATTTGCAAAGGTGTTCTGATGCCGGCTACTACATCTTCTCCTTGGGCATTTATCAGGTATTCTCCGTTGAAACGCTTTTCTCCGGTTGCCGCATCTCTGGTAAATGCCACTCCGGTAGCGGATTTGTTACCCATATTACCGAACACCATAGCCACCACATTTACAGCAGTTCCCCAATCGTCCGGTATCTCGTGTATCCTGCGGTAGGCAATAGCTCTTTCATTGTTCCAACTGTCAAACACAGCCATTATAGCGCCCCAAAGTTGATCCCACGGGTCCGTCGGAAAATCTCTTCCCGTTCTTTCCTTTACCACTTTTTTGAATCTTTCTACCAATTCTTTCAAATCGTCCGTATCCAAATCGGTATCTTGTTGTACGCCTTTCTTTTCTTTTACTGCCTCTATTTCAGCTTCAAAGGGATCAATTTCCCCCTTTTCCGCCTTAACTCCCATAACCACATCACCGTACATTTGTATAAACCTGCGGTACGAATCCCAAGCAAATCTGGGATTACCGGTTTTTAAAGCCAATCCTTCCACGGCATCGTCATTAATTCCTAAATTAAGTACAGTATCCATCATACCGGGCATCGATACTCTGGCCCCCGAACGCACCGACACCAAAAGCGGATTGTCTCGATCCCCAAACTTTTTTCCGGAAGCTTCTTCTATAAATTTTATGCCGTCTATCACTCCTTGTGTTATCAATTCGGTAATCTTCTCTTTTCCAAGAGTATAATACTCTATACAAGTTTCGGTAGTAATGGTAAATCCCGGAGGAACCGGCACGCCAATTCTGGCCATTTCCGCAAGATTAGCACCTTTTCCTCCCAGTAAGTTTTTTAGGTTGGCTCCTCCTTCGGCAGAACCATTTCCAAATAAATAAATTCTCTTTTTATCCATAACTTTTGATTTTTTTTACACCATTTTTCCGAATGTAAAAATAGTATTTTTTTTGTTATGGCAGGTCTGTAAACATTTTTTTTCCTTGTAAATTCAATTAGTAAATGCAACAATTAAGTTACTTAATTAGCATTTTTATTTTGGGTTAGTGAAGTTCTCTTTGCGAAATGGAGCGTAGCGGAATGGAGCAAAGAGAACCACGGGAAGCAAACCTTAGTTCTCCCTACTCCGGGTAAAAATGCTACATTTGTTTAATCAAAAAAAATAACATTAAATGAAGCATTTAACTAAGGAACAAAGGTATCAAATAAAAGCATACCTAGACTGCCAAAAGACAATAACTTTTATTGCACAGGCATTGAATGTAAGTAAATCAACCATCAGTAGGGAAATAAAACGCAACTCTACAAAGCGAGGCAAATATCAACCTGCCCATGCGGATATAC
>CAYMVE010000044.1:0-14589 GCA_964393715.1 uncultured Bacteroidales bacterium
CCACAGACAACCACGACCTTGCCCCGTTCACCTCATGGGCCACCAAAAACACAACCACCAACAACAAAAGCGAAAGCACATAAGAAGGATAGGCCATAAAAGAAAAGAACTTACTGTCTATCAACAATATAAAAAACATAATAACAAGTGCCGCAACTATCCACACCAAATGCTTCCCATATCTTTGAGAAAAGTCCCACCAAGAGGCATGTTCCGGATTGTAAGTTGCGGAATAAATATTTATCAAACCGAAAAATACAAGTGCCACATACATAAAAAAAAGCACATAATCAAAATTTTTAAAAACATGCACAGTACTTCTCATTTCTTTTTCGGTTTGTATTTTTCTACATAATTCACCAAATAGGACCTGGTAATGTTTCCCGTCAAATATTTTTCTATCAGCAAACTTGCTATGGGTGCAGCAATAGATGCTCCATAACCTCCGTTTTCAACAACCACCGATACGGCAATCTGCGGATTGTCTTTGGGTGCAAACGCCATAAAAACGGAATGGTCTTTTCCATGAGGATTTTGTGCCGTTCCCGTCTTTCCGCATATATCCACCCCCTTTACCGAGGCTATGCGGGCTGTTGCTCCGGGACCTCCGTTTACAGCCAAATACATTCCTCTGATTACTTCCTCAAAATACTGCTTATCTATTGCTGTATAATGGCGTACCTGGTATTGAAGCGACAATTGCTTATTTTCTATATCCTTCACCACATGCGGTCTGATATAATAGCCACGGTTGGCAATCAATGCCGCAAAATTGGCCAACTGTAACGGAGTAACCAAAATCTCTCCCTGTCCGATAGCCAAAGAAATAACCGTAAGCGCTTTCCACCTTCCCTTTCCATAAAAACGGTCGTAATAAGAAGCCTTCGGAATAAACCCCTTGCTCTCGTTAGGCAAATCGATTCCCAATTTTGCTCCAAACCCCAGCGAAGTAATATACCGCCTCCACAAACCGTATGCCTCGTATATATTTTTGAAACGTTTGTCTTCCAGTTCCCGCCTGAAAACATTGCAATAATAGGCATTGCAAGACATTTGAATGCTTTCGTACAAATTCAACGGCGACTTGTGCGAATGGCATCCCACAGCCACCCCGCCTGCATAATATCCGTGATTGCAACCATAATAAGTGTTCGGAAACAAATTTTCTTCTTGCAACCCTACCAGAGCATTGGCTACTTTGAATGTAGAACCGGGCGGATATTTGGACATGATAGCCCTGTTAAACAACAAGTTAAGCGAATCCGATGCAATCTTCTTATAATACTCCGCCCTTCGACGCCCATTCAGACTATCGGCATAAAATTTAGGCGAGGAAACAAACGCAAGCACTTCTCCCGTTTTAGGCTGGATAGCCACAACGCTACCCACTTTTCCAACCATCAATGCTTCACCCAAACGCTGTAATTCCGCATCAATGGTAACGGATATATTTTTGCCTCGCTCCGGTAAAGTATCGTACCTGCCACCGGCAAACCGGTCTTTTATCCGGTTGTGCACATCCACCAGAAATATGGATACTCCTTTCTTACCTCGCAAATCTTTTTCATAAGACAACTCCACTCCCGTCTTACCGATATAGTCGCCCTGCTTGTAATAAGGGTCTTTTTCAATGTCCTTTTTGGTTACTTCTCCGATGTATCCCAACAAGTGAGCTGCAATTGTATCGTTGTACCGTCTGATAAGCCTTTTCTGCAAACCGAATCCGGGAAAGCGGTATAAATTTTCGTTCATCACAAATGCCTCTTTCTCCGAAAGCATTTTCAGAATGGTGGATTCTTTGTAATACGAATAATGTTTGGCCTTCTTAATCAGTTTAAGCAATGTTTCCTTACTCAAATTCAATGTCTTGCACAAAAACAAGGTATCAAAGGGTTTCAACTTGTTAGGCGTAACTGTCAAATCATAAGAAATCTTATTGAACACCAACAACTTACCATTACGGTCATAAATAAGTCCTCTTTCCGGATATTCCACTACAAATTTCAGCACATTATTTTCGGCTGACAATTGATACGATTTGTCAATTACTTGCAGATACAACAATCTTCCGGCATACACCACCAACACCACGATAAAAAACAAAATTAAAGGATATTTCCTTTGTTCGTAAGCCATTATTTTTTAATAAGTTTGGTATAATATATCCACAACGATACAACCGCAAACATACCTATCGAAAACAATAATATCCAATAATCGTAAGGATGATATTTATCCCAAAGCCATTCCGTAAGCGTATTAGGATTCAAGCCCTTAATCTCACACAATGTTTGAGAAAGCATGGTTTCACTCATGTTTTTTACTTCCTGCACATCATATCCGAGCCCTATCAACTCTTTTCGCATAAAAGTAATCTTGTCCGCAACTGCCTGATAAACATTGCCGGAAATAATACCGGCAAAAAAATTACCAAGTGACAACGGGATAAAAGAAGTCCCCACATATAACGCTGTTTTATCCGGCGGTGCAATGGAAGCAATGTATTCCGTAACTTTCGGCGAACTGGTCATCTCTCCTATGGAAAACACAAAAATACCTGCAATAAGCCAAAATATGTTGGAAGTAATAAAAGCCAAAGTGATACCCAAGGTTGCAACGAAAATCCCGCTCATAATGGTCTTGACCGGATAAAATCGTTTTACCGCCGAAGATACCAGTACCTGAAACAAAATAATAAACCCGGCATCCAAATTTGTAATCATCTCCGGTTCAATATGTCCGTTATGACCTACTGCATCGGCAAAAGAAGGCCATAACGAATGTAAAAAATCATACAAAGGAACCGTGCTTACCCATTGACTAATATAAACCGGCAAAGCAAAAAACAATTGATTGTATATGGTCCAAAAGCTTACAATAAGCAGTAAGAAAATCAATAACCTTTTATCTTTAAGCACCTGTGCAAAATTTCCAAACACTTTACCGAACAATTCCGCCAAGTGAATCTTCTCTTTAACCTGCTTTGCCGGCTCTTTATAGAACAACAAAACCATAAGAAAATTCAAAGCGGACAAAAATGCCGCCATGTAAAAAACATATCCCCATCCCATTTCACGAAGTTTGGACGAGAAAATAGGACCCAAAAAAGCCCCTATATTTACGATCATGTAAAACAACCCGAACCCCACCGAAACGGTCTCTTTGGTAGTGGTTTTCTGCACGGTAGCCGACACAATAGGCTTAAACAATGCCGACCCCACTGCCAAATACAAAAAAGCCAGATAAAACAAAAAGAAACTCTTGACAACCGACAACAACACATACCCCGTAAAGTAAATGAACAAAGCAATCAACAGGCTTTTTTTATACCCCAAGTTGTCTGCAATGGAACCGGTAAATACCGGCAAAAAATAAAGTATCCCCACCACAGTTCCCATCAAAATTCCTTTTTGGGCCTGAGAAAAACCCAATGCCCCTGTTTCGGGTGCACCTGTAAGATACAACGCCAAAATCATAAACATTCCGTACCAAGCCCAACGCTCAAACAGTTCCACAACATTGGCAATCCAAAAAGTTGCCGGGAATTTTTTTAACATGTTCTATCTTTTTTTTGAAACCTTATTATACAACTTCTTAACCGCAATTATATTGTCAGCCTTCCGACTTTCTGGCATTTTTCATTATCTGTGACTCTATGCGTTCAAATTCTTTACTATCCGTATCGGCACTTCCGTTTAGCAAATCCATTCTTATGCGTGAACACAGTTTTGAAAATTCTATGGAAATTTCTTCCTCTTCGTTTTCCGTTATATTAACATCTTCGGACACTCTATTCAACATATCCAAAAACTTTTCATATTGTACCAATACGGCCGGACTGGCAATTATAGACAATTTGTGTGTAAGCAAATTCAGTTTTATTCGTTCTTTTTTTCCCAGCGTATGCGAAGTAAGAATCTCTTCCACAAAATTCAACAAATCAATATAAAACTGTGATTTCAATTCAAACAACCTTAGCCTTTGTTCCTTTTGCAACTCCACTTCGGTCTGACGGTTCAACAATGCCGCCGTAATAATCATGGTAACAATACTCCCCAAGATTATCAGAATAATCTCCTGCGTAAACGGAAAAGCTCCCGACACATCATACGAAATCTTGAAATAAAGAAACCCTACAATAAAAGTCAAAAAGACCAGTATGGTATAAATTATTTTTTGTGCAGTACTTGTGTTTTTCATGTTATACATTTTTCAATTCCAATACGGCAATATTTTCCACATGATAAGTATGCGGAAACATGTCAAAAGGTTGTATCAACTTCAAATCGTACTTTTCTTTCAACAATTCCAAATCTCTGGCTTGCGTAGCACTGTTGCAACTGACATACACAATCCTGCGAGGTTCGGTTTTCAATAAATTTTCCACCACATTCTTGTGCATACCCGCCCGGGGAGGATCGGCAACCACCACATCAGGTTTGCCATATTTTGCAAACATTCCATCCGTAAAAATATCCTTAATATCCCCCACCTCAAAATCAACATTCTTCACTCCGTTCAGTTCGGCATTCTCATAAGCATCACGCACAGCATCTCCCACCGATTCCACACCCACCACCTTTTGTGCTTTGTCTGCCAAAAACAAACTTATGGTACCCGTACCGCTGTACAAGTCGTACACCACTTCCGAACCGGTCAAACCGGCATATTGTTTTACATGCTTGTACATATTCAAAGCCTGACGACTGTTGGTCTGGAAAAATGATTTGGGGCTAATCTTGAACCGTAACCCTTCAAAATCTTCAATGATATAGCCCTCTCCGTGAAAAACCGTATAATCCAAATCATACAAAGTATCGTTCTTCTTGTCGTTGATAAAGTACACAACCGTAGTAATTTCGGGAAATTTTTTAATTAAGGTAGATAGCAAAAACTCTATTTCTTCCGGCAAATATTGCGCAAACGAGAAAATAACCATCAATTGGTCGGTAAAATCCGTAGTACGGATAATCAAATTCCGCAAAAATCCCTTATTCTCCTTTATGTCGTAATAATCCCAATCATTGGTATCCGCTACTTTTTTTACAAAATTTCTAATACGGTTGGATATGTCTTTTTGCAACCGGCACGCTTCAATATTAATAACCCTGTCGAATCTTCCGGGCAAGTGAAATCCCAAAGCATTCCGGTTTTCAAACTTTTGTTTGCTCTTTATTTCTTCATCGGTAAACCACCGCCTGTTGGAAAAAGTAAAATCCAGTCTGTTACGATATTCATATTGAAACGGTGAAGGTTCAATAGGTAAAATCTCTTCGGGTTCTATTTTCCCTATCCGGCGAATATTTTCATAAACTTCCTCTTGTTTATAAAACAACTGCTTCTCATAGTTCAGATGCTGCCACTTACAACCACCACACACACCAAAGTGCTTACATGCCGGGTCCACCCTATCTTTCGACAACTTCTTATATTCCAACACTTTGGCTTCTTCATAATTTTTTCTTTTCCTGATAACTTTTACATCCGCCACATCGCCCGGAACGGCACCTTTCACCAAAATCACTTTGCCTTCATACCTTGCAATAGCCTTGCCTTTGGCACCTACCGACAAAATTTCCAAGCCTTCTATCACTCTTTTACTCCTTGCCATTTTCTCATTTTTGAAACCTATTCGCAAAAGTAATGCTTTATTAAAAAAGCCGCCCTCAACGGACGGCTTTTTATCTTACTTATTTTTCCAGCTACTTCTTTAGCCTTCTGAACAAATACCTGGTTATAAACAACCCCGTCTTCTCGGTCGAAGATTCCACACCGGAAGTAACGGCAATGAGTTCCCAACCTTCTTGAGCCAATTCATTGAGTCGGTCCACAATCACCTTGTCGTTGTTTTGTATGTTCTTAAAATTAATCCCTACAAGACTGTAAAAGTTTTTCAAATCCGTTTCCATCACTTGCCCGTCTTTGCCGGTAGTAATCAACCTCGATCGTCCAAATCCTCCGGGCACAACCGACTCGATAGCACTAATTTGTAAATACTCGTACTTTTCTCCTTGGGACATGGCATCTATGGCCAACAGAAACAAGACTACAACAATAAGCAATGATTTTTTCATAATTTTCGCTTTTTTGATTTTTTCATTATTCTGCAAAAATAATAAAAATTTTTTCTTCTGCAACACGGCAAATAAACGTACATCCGGAAAAACTTTCAAAAACCATTCCATCCTATTTTTTGCCGCTGAAAACACGGCAATGCACAAAAAAAGGTTAAATTTAGCACGCTAAAAATTATCAGCAGTTATGGAAAAAAAGATTTTACTATTAGGAGCAGGGCTATCAACCAAAAGCCTTATAAAGTATTTATTGGACAAATCGGAAAAATACAACTGGAAATTACGAATAGGCGACTTAAATATGGATGCCATAATTGAAAAAACCAACAATCATCCCAATTCGGAAGCCTTTATTTTTGATATCAACAATAGCAAACAACTGAACCAAGAAGTCAAAAACGCAGATATTGTGGTATCCATGATGCCGGCAAGATTTCATCATCTGGTAGCAAGAGCCTGTATCGATCACAATAAAAATATGGTAACCGCCTCGTATGTAAGTCCGGAAATAAAAGCCATGGCACAAGAAGCCAAAGAAAAAGGATTGCTCATCCTCATGGAAATGGGAGTCGATCCGGGCATCGATCACATGTCGGCAATGGAAGTAATACACAGGCTAAAATCAAAAGGCTATAAACTCACTCTGTTCAAATCATTTACAGGCGGACTCATTGCCCCCAAATACGACAACAACCCGTGGAATTACAAATTTACATGGAATCCACGCAATGTTGTTTTAGCCGGTCAAGGTACTTCCATGTTTATTAGAAACGGCAAATACAAATATATCCCTTATTGCCAAGTATTTAAGCGAACCGAACGCGTATTTGTAGATGAAGTGGGAGAATTTGAAGCGTACGCCAACAGAGACTCGTTGAAGTACAGAGAAATTTACGGACTAAGCGATATTCCGACATTGTTTAGAGGCACACTGCGTCGCCCCGGCTATTGCAAAGCATGGGATATTTTCGTCCAACTGGGAATGACAGACGACACCTATTATATGGAAGGCATCAAAGATATGACCTATCGTGAATTTACCAACTCCTTCCTACCCTATTCCAAATCATTCTGCGTAGAGGAAAAAATAAGAAAAATGTTCAATTTGAGCGAAGATTCGCTTACCTTATACAAATTGCGTTGGCTCGGATTGTTTACCAACGAAAAGATAGGACTGGAAAAAGCTACCCCTGCACAAGTATTACAACACATATTGATGAAAAAGTGGAAACTGGACGAAGGAGACAAAGACATGATTGTCATGCAACATCAATTTGAATACGAAAAAGGAGACGGCACTCGCGAACAAATACATTCTTCTATGGTAGTGTACGGAACCGAAGAAGATACGGCCATGTCTTTTACCGTAGGCACCCCCGTTGCCATAGGCACCAAAATGATATTGACCGGAGAAATCAAAGAAACGGGCGTAAAAATACCGGTAGAAGAAAAAATTTACAAACCCGTACTGAACGAACTGAAACAATACGGCATAATCTTTACGGAAAAATTTATCCCTCATGAAGAAATAACCGAACCGTTTTCCAAGTTATAACAAACGGGAAAACCCGTAACACCATGCCTAAAAAAGTAGCCATAATAGATTTGGGTACAAACACTTGCAACCTTTTGATAGGAGAAGTCGAACAAGAAAAAATAACGGAAATATACAAAGACCGGAGCCCGGTTAAACTCGGGTGCAACGAAGGTATCAAGAACAAAATTATCTGTCCGGAAGCTATCATCCGGACCGTTACGGCTATCAAAAAATACAAAGAAGCTATATTAACCCGTAAAGTACCGCACGAAAACATAAAAATTATAGCAACCGCAGCGGTTCGCAACGCCCAAAACCGCGAAGTCCTGACAGAAAAAATAAAGCTCGAAACAGGACTGACGGTTACCATAATAGACGGCGAAACCGAAGCCGAACTAATATACTATGGAGCCAAAGCCACAGGCGTATTAAACGATGAACCCGTACTGATTATGGACATCGGCGGAGGTAGTACCGAATTTATCATTTGCAACCGGAAACAAATTTTTTGGAAAAAAAGCTATCCGCTGGGAGTTGCCGCTTTATTGCAAGAAATCGGTCCCAGCGACCCAATGAAATGTAACGACCTGAAAAAAACCATCGGCTTTCTGCACAACCGTTTGGAATCCCTGTACAGAGCCGTAAAAACCTACCACCCCGAACATCTCATCGGCACATCCGGAGCATTTAAAACACTGACCAATCTTATCTTGTATCATTTGCACCAAATGCCCCACCCGTCACAATCCCTGTTTTACCGCGTTTCCAAATCGGATTTCAACACCATCTACCGGCAACTCATGCTCCTGCCTTTGAAAAAAAGGCTACAAATGCAAGGCATGGAACCATACAGAGCGGAATATATGCCCATGTCAATCCTTTTTATTAACTTTGTAATGAAAAACTACCACCTGCACAATCTTATCAGAACAGCATACGGCATAAAAGAAGGTGCAACCATAAAATATTTTGCCCATGAAAAATAAAAAACAAATATTGGTAATAGATGACGAAAGGAGCATACGCAATGTGCTAAAAGATATTCTGGAAAACGAAGGCTACCAAGTAGATACCGCCGAAGACGGCGAACAAGGACTTTCCTTGTTCAAAAACAATCCGTACGATGCCATATTATTGGACATAAAACTTCCGAGAATAGACGGACACGAAGTTTTTGAAGAAATCCACAAACTCAATCCTGATATTCCTGTAATCATTATATCCGGACACGGCAACATCGAAACCGCAGTAGAATTCATCAAACAAGGAGCTTACGACTATCTGGAAAAACCTTTCGAACGACTGGACCGCCTTATGATAAGCATACGCAATGCTACCGAAAAAAAACAACTGGTAAGCGAAACCAAAAGACTAAAAAAGAAAATCAATAAAAAATATGAAATAATAGGTAATTCACCCGCCATCCGGCAAGTAAAAGAACTGATAGAAAAAGTCGCTCCTACCGAAGCACGCGTACTCATTACCGGAAGCAACGGCACAGGCAAAGAACTGGTAGCACACTGGATACACGAAAAAAGCAACAGGGCTAACAACCCCTTTGTAGAAGTCAATTGTGCCGCCATCCCGTCCGAACTAATAGAAAGTGAATTATTCGGACACGAAAAAGGAGCCTTTACCTCTGCTGTCAAACAACACAAAGGCAAATTTGAGCAAGCCAACGGAGGCACTTTATTTTTGGATGAAATAGGCGATATGAGCCTAAGTGCCCAAGCCAAAGTGCTCAGAGCTTTGCAAGAAAACAAAATATCACGAGTAGGCGGCGACAAATCCATACCGGTAGATGTTCGAATAATAGCCGCCACCAACCAAGACCTTGAAAAACTCATTGCCGAAAACAAATTTAGGTTGGACCTCTATCACAGAATAAGCGTCATCAAAATAAAAGTGCCCGACCTGAAAGACCGTAAAGAAGACATCCCCTTGCTGGTAGAACATTTTGTAAACCTCATCGCCGAAGAATACAACATGCCTAAAAAGAAATTTACGCCAACAGCACTCGAAGCACTAAAAAAATTGGAATGGAAAGGAAATGTACGGGAATTGAGAAATGTAGTAGAACGACTAATGATTCTCGGAGGCAAGGAAATAACAGAAGAAGATGTGAAAAACTTTGTCTAAAAACATAAAAACTCAACACTATGAAAATCAATATATCCGCAGCCGTAAAAAACTCGGAACTGGAAAGTATCCGGCCGGAAGCAACACAGGCATTCAACAATTTGATAAACCGGCAAGGTAAAGGCAACAACTTTCTGGGATGGCTCGATTTACCGGAATTTGCCACACAACACGCCGATCCCATAAAAAAAACCGTTTCATTATTTGCTTCGGAAATTGAAACCATAGTAGTTATTGGCATCGGAGGTTCCAACCTTGGAGCCAAAGCCATTTACGAAGCATTGAAAACTCCTTTCGGCACCCATACCCCGGAACTGCTCTTTGCCGGTAACCATCTTGATCAGGATTATCATTACAGTTTGTTGAACTATCTTAACAACAAAGAATACGGCATAATAGTCATCTCAAAATCGGGCACCACTACCGAACCGGCAATAGCATTCAGGCTGCTAAAAAATCATCTGGAACAAAAATACGGAAAACAAAAAGCAAAAACCAGAATCATTGCCATTACCGATTCATCAAAAGGCGCCTTACGAAAAATTGCAGATACAGAAGGTTATCTATCCTACACTATCCCAGATGATGTGGGAGGACGTTATTCGGTACTCTCACCGGTAGGTCTTGTACCTCTGGCTGCTGCCGGATTAGACATACAAACCTTGGCCCAAGGAGCGTTGGATATGAAAAAAATCGTAACCACCGAAAAGTTTGACACCAATCCGGCTTTGTTATACGCGGCTACCAGAAACATACTGTATAGAAAGGGTAAAAAAGTGGAAATACTGGTCAACTACAACACAGCGCTCGCTACATTGGCAGAATGGTGGAAACAATTGTTCGGTGAAAGCGAAGGAAAAGAAGGCAAAGGCCTGTTTCCGGCATCCGCCCATTTCACAACCGATTTGCATTCACTCGGCCAATACATACAAGAAGGCGAACGACTCTTGTTCGAAACCGTAATAAAAGCTCAAAACACTAAGAATCAACTAACCATCCCCCACCAAAACGACAACTCCGATTCTTTGGAATATTTGGCCGGAAAACCTTTGGATTATGTAAACACCAAAGCCATGGAAGGCACCATGCTAGCACATACTTCTGCACAAGTACCCAACATCTTGATACAACCCGAAAAAATTGATGCATACTGTATCGGCAAAATGATTTACTTCTTTGAATTCTCATGTGCAGTAAGCGGCTATATACTCGGTGTAAACCCGTTTGACCAACCCGGAGTGGAACAATACAAACGAAATATGTTTGCCCTACTCGGAAAGCCCGGATTTGAAGAAGAAAAAGAACGATTGGAAGCTCTGTTACACCAAAATCCCTTAAAATAGGTAGTAACAAAACTAGAATACATTCGTACTTTCGTAAAAAAAGTAAAAAATGATGACCACGGAAGAAATTCAACAGCAAATCATAGAAGAATTTTCCATGTTTGATGACTGGATGGATAAATACCAGTACATTATCGAAATGGGAAAAGAACTGGACGGACTAAACGAAAGCGAAAAAAAGGACGAATTTTTGGTTAGAGGTTGCCAATCCAATGTGTGGGTGATACCGGAATACAAAGAAGGCAAATTGTATTTCAAAGCCGACAGCGATGCTTTTATCTCCAAAGGCATCATTGCACTCTTGCTTAAAGTATTAAATGGTAGAACACCCAATGAGATATTGAATGCCAACTTACATTTTATCAAAGAAATCGGACTGGAAGAACATTTGTCTATGAATCGTGCCAACGGACTCAACGGTATGATAGAGAAAATAATGGAATACGCCAAAGCCTATCAAAACCAATAAAAACTCCGATTATGGAAGAAAAAAACAATCAACAGGAAGCAGTCAATAATACTCCGGATAATCAAAACGAAGAAAAAAAGAAAAAAACGGATAAGGAAAATTGCGACAAAGAAAAAGTGCGTGAACAAATTATACAAGTTTTACAAAATGTATATGACCCGGAAATCCCCGTTGACATTTGGAATCTGGGGCTCGTGTATAAACTTGAAATAGATGACAACTTCAATGTGGATATTGAGATGACCTTGACCGCCCCGGGCTGTCCGGTAGCCGGGGATATTATCCGGGATGTGTATTACAATATTACCGCTTTACCATGTGTAAATGCCGTAGATGTAAACCTGACTTTTGACCCGCCCTGGAACCAGGACATGATGAGTGAAGAAGCAAAATTACAGTTGGGATTTATGTAACCCCATTTATTCCCATTCAATAATATAAGTACAGGTTCGTCCGCCCTTCCGGCGGGTTTCTTTGTCGGCATCCAAATACACGCGAGGAAATGTATAGGGCAAAGCATAACGCCTTACCAACTCATCAATAATCCCCATGTCGAACATGCTCGGATAAGGATTATCGCAGACCATTATCGCTTTTTTACGATGCTCATCATATTCCGTAAGCCTGTAATGTCCGATTCCCTCCATCATTTCTCCGGTATGCTCGTCAAACATTACCTTTCCGTCTTTTGCATGATTCATGTGATAGGCAACATCGAGTTTGGCCAAAGCACCTTTCAATCCATCATCGATCTTCGGAAATTTTGCATTTCCGACAATAGCCCGGCCTATCAAAAACAACACCCCTTCCCCCCACAAATTATGAATCTCACTAAAACAATTCAGCCAATCCTGTTGATTATACCAGTCTTTTTCCGAATCAATCCTAATATTGTTTTTTCTAAGTAATTCCTGACGCAACTCTTCTCCTACCGGTAAGGCTTTAATCACGGAAAGTACGGTATGTTTATTTACTTTTACACTTTTATCAAAAACCACATATTGGTGCATAATCCATATTTATCCACATGCCTGCAAAAATAATATTTCCAACTAAATAAATCTTCAACCAACAAATTTTATCTTATCAATGTAACATGACCCGTTTTGATATAGGATTCTCCACTGGTTTTTCCTTTGTATATACAGCGCCATATATAAACACCAGGCAAAGCAAAAGACTTACCTCTTACCGTACCGTCCCAAGCTCCGGCTTCAGGATTGGAAGGATCGTACCCATGATGTTCAAAAACAATCCCCCCCCACCTGTCATACACATAAAAATGGAAGTCTTTCTCGTCCAAATCAACACCTGTCGGATAAAACAGATCGTTTACTCCATCTCCATTAGGAGAAAATGCCGTTGGAACCCATAATGTTACCACATTTTCCACATACACATTTTTTCTAATGGTATCGGCACACCCATGCTCGGTTATCGCTATTAGTGAAACCTGATAGGTTCCTTCTTGCGGAGGAAAGAGATGTATCGGTTCCGATACGGAAACCGTATCCCCATCCCCAAACGACCAAATATAATAATCACTTCCCTGTGACAAGTTGTAAAAAACAACTTCCGGCTTAATCACCGGTACAATTCTAGGAGAACAATCAAACAAAGCCACGGGGTTGGGAAAAACTTCAATCATTTGAGAAATAGTCCGGGTAGTAGTACATCCATATTGGGAAGTAACTGTCAAAGACACATCATATACTCCGACCTCTCTATAAGTATGCGAAGGATTTCTTTCATCGGCAGATCCGTTATCCCCAAAATCCCATTGATAAGCCACCCATTCTATTGAATCCATTTCAATAAAATTAACCGTTAAAGGTTCACATCCTCTGATTATATCCGAAGAAAACGATATATTAGGCATTTGGTAGCCATATATTGTTAAGGTATCATAATCTACAACCCCGCATTGATCTATTGCTCGTATCACAATTTCGTTGTTTCCGGAAAATACACTATAAGCATACGGAAATGAAGAAAACACATCTGTTCCGGGATGCATCAACGAATAATTATACGGTGGTGTTCCACCTACCACATTTCCTTCTATATTGATAGTCTCACCAACACATACGGTATCCCTATCCGTATTGATAAGCAATTCTATGGGAGGAGAAGCATGCAATTCTATAGAAGCAGAATCGGTACAACCATGGGCATCAACAACACTAGCATGAACTATGGTATCTTGATAGATGTCAAATACTTCATGGCTGCCTCCGGGCTGAGAACCCCAAAAATACTGATAAGGGAAAGTACCATTCTGAACAATTGCATCTATTTCTCTGGTATGTCCGCACGCCATTGTATCTCCGGTAAGAGAAAGTACTATTGGTGCAGGGTTAGGCATATGAATATAAGCCACATTATGACACCCCATAGTATCGGATACAGTTACCGAATAATCTCCACTACAGATATTTTGAATCTCGTATGTTGTATCTCCCGTATTCCATAAATATTGGTATGACGAAGGAAAACCTGTTGCAAAAATTGAAATAGCCCCTGTGCAAGAATCATGACAATAAATGGAATCTATCGTTGGCGTAATGACAATTTCGGGCATTTCTCCTATTACGGTAGAATCCGACTTCTGACAGCCATAGCTGTCTGTTACAGTCAGAGAATACACTGCCGGACATAAGTTGGTAATAGTAGCGGTAGTAGCACCGGACGACCAAGAATACTCATACAAGCCCGTACCTCCGGTAACTAATGCTTGAAGCATACCGTCACATGAATTATAACACAATAGGGTATCTCCGGAAAAATCTATTTGAATATCGGGCACCACATTGACCCTTAAAGAATCGGTATAATGACAGGTATGGTTATCTGTAAGCGTAACCGAATAAGTTGTTGAAACATCGGGTACATCGCTTATGGCGGCAGAATTTTCTCCGGTGCTCCAAAGATAGGATAAGATGTTGGGATGAGTAGCATCCAAATCGATTTGACTACCGTAACATACGGTAGTATCGTTACCTAAATCTATTACGGGAAGATCATATA
>CAYMVE010000045.1:0-13726 GCA_964393715.1 uncultured Bacteroidales bacterium
ACACCAACAACATGATACACCCCATACTGAAAAAATTTAAACAATACAACCAGTCCCAGTATAATCACAAACAACTCCATACCTTCGGCAACATAAAGGTATTCGTCGCCAAACAAAAAACGATACAAAAACAACGCCACAGAAAAAAAATAAAGAAAAACAGAATAACTAAAAAAAGTACGCATGGAAAGGTTTGCCGACTCGGTATATCTTACAATGTGTCCGCGATTTAATACCATCCTAAATACTTCACCCACAAAGTGTCCGTAATCCCTACGCAATAACCCTACAACAAGTAAACCTGCCACCAAAATTCCCAAATCCACTATTTGATACTGCATCTCCATCTATTTTATCAAAAATCCAGAATAAATTGTTCCAACTCGTCAGGTGTATGTACCATAAATTTTGCACCGCTTTCTACCAGTTCCGCCTCCTTGCGAAATCCCCATGTAACACCGACCGGAAATATTTTTCCCGCCTTAGCCGTTTCCATATCCGTTTTGGAATCTCCCACAAATAGTATTTTGGAGCACTCCTTATCATCCAATTTGTCAAAAACAGGAACCAAAGATTCCGGCATAGGCTTCAGCACATTACCTTTGGCACCTTCTACGGCAAAAAAATAACCGGCCGGAAAAAAATACGCAACAGTCAATTCGGTAAAATCTTGTGGTTTGTTAGACAACACCGCCATTTTTATGCCATTCTTTTGCAGCCTTTCCAATAACTCGGGGATTCCGTCATAGGGTCTGGTTTTGACATTCCAATGGTTTCCGTAATAATCTGCCACATCCCGTAGCACTTCTTTAACCAATCCGATATCACTACGCAAATTTGCCGGCAAAGCCAGTTCCACCAATCTTCTGATACCCCACCCTACAAAAGTCTTGTATGCTTCTTCGCCATGCAAAGGTAATCCTCTCTTTTTCAAGGCATAATTACAAGCATTCGCCAAATCTCCTATGGTATTCAGCAAAGTGCCATCCAGATCAAAAATCACAGCCTTTTTCATACCTCAAAGTTTTCCTTCATCCGCAAAACTATAAAATTTATGGTGTCCAATGATTAAGTGATCCAATAACCGAATATCAAAAAACGAAAGCGCCTTTTTAAGTTTTTCCGTAACAGCAATATCATGACTACCCGGCACCACATTACCGGAAGGATGATTGTGTGCCACAATAAGATTGCGTGCTTTTTTGAGAATGGCTTTACGCGCCACTTCTTTGATATCTACTACGGAAGCCACATCGGAACCACGGCTCAAGCGTTCTTGTGCCATCACCGTGTTGGCCTGCGTCAAAAACAGCACCCAAAATTCTTCATGACTCAAATCGGACAACACAGGGAACAACAAGGTAGCTGCATCCTTTGAAGATGTTATTTGCAACACTTTATGTTCCGACAGGTTTCTTCTTCTGCCCAACTCCAAAGCCGCGGCAAGCAAAACGGCTTTGGCCGTTCCTATCCCTTTGATATTTTTAAGTTCATCTACCGACATTCTCCCCAAAACAACCAAATCCTCATTCGCAGCCAAAAGCAATTCCTTAGACAAATCCAAAGCACTTTTTTCCTTGGTGCCGCTCCCGATGAGTATGGCTAATAACTCCGCTACCGACAAAACATGCGCTCCATGCAACAAAAGTTTCTCGCGAGGGCGTTCGTCTTCATTCCAATCTTTTATGCTCATAAATACAAAATCCGTTTGTAGCAGACAAAGATACACAAAACAACGAATCATCGAAAAGTTTGCGCGTTACAGGCGTATCCCTACCACGGTTATATCGTCCGTCTGTTCTCCACCGTTTTTCCAATGCTCAATTTCATCATTCAAAAGTATTTGCTGACGCGACATGATTTCGTTCACCACAGACAAGAGCAATTTCTTAAATCTTTTCTTGGTATATTTTTTATTCTGTTCCCCTCCGAACTGATCGGCATAACCGTCGCTAAACATATAAATCATATCACCGTCGAAATAAGGTATCTTTACGGAACGAAACCTTTGAGGGGTACCCCAAGAGGCTCCAATAGCCATTTTATCGCCGGATATTTCGTATAAAACATGTGTACCTCCTTGCTCCGATCTTTTGGCAACCTCTACGCCGGGCAAACCGGCTTTGCGGACCAGAAACAGCGGATTCATGGCGCCGGCAAATTCCAACACATGCCTTTTTTTATCTACCAATACAAAAACCATATCCATCCCGTCTTTCGCCGAACTATGTAAGCTTTTAATGATCCTATCCCTTAGATTTTCAAACAACAAAGATACATCCGGAGGATTTTTACCCGTTGCCAACTCATTCAGCAAACTGACTCCGAGCATGCTCATAAAAGCTCCCGGAACACCATGCCCCGTACAATCCGAAACAGACACCGCATACATATCCGGAGAATACTGATAAAACCAATAAAAATCGCCACTTACAATATCCCGCGGTTTGAACAAAATAAAATAGTCCCGAATAGCCTGCTTTATCTCGGCCTCTGGCGGCAATATGGCTTCCTGAATGTTTTTAGCGTATAATATACTGTCGGTTATCTGTTGTTTTTGCTCCAATATCAAAGCATTCTTTTCGGCTAACTTCATATTGGCAATCTTCTTCTGACGATATTGCCGGTAAATCATAAAAACTCCCAATAATACAAGCACCGAAAAAAAGGCCAACCCGTAAATATACATGCGCTGCAACTTATTCTCCGCTTCCTTTCGTCGCAAAGTAGCTTCTTTCAATTTCAGTTCCCGCTCTTTTTCCTTTACACCGAACTGCTGAATCAACTTACCGGTTTGTTCGTTATACAAAGAATCCCGCAAAACGATATACTCTCGTTGCACCTCCCAAGCTTGTTGAAACTTTCGTTCGCCCGCCAAAATTTTACTCAATAGCAAATAACTCTTGGCCAATATCTTTTTCAAATAATTTTCACGGGAAATTTTTATTCCCTGCCGTATAGCACTGTCTGCCTCTACATAGCGTTTTTGTTTTTCATAAATATCCGCCAAATAATAATATATCAAACTTCGGGAATAGGGAGAAAGTGCTGTTCCTTTCAAAGCATTGCGCGCTTCCTGCAAAACGGACAAGGCTTTATCCAAATCACCTATTGTGGAATAATAAGCAGACAAATTGATATAAGCCAATACTTGCGAATCATAATCCTGAAATCGTTGAAACAACTTTAATGCAAGTGTCAATTTTATCTTGGCTTCTTGCTTTTCTTCGGCAAACTGTCGAATGGCACCCGAATCTTGTTTGACCAATTCCAGATATTGCAAATGAATAACTCCCAAATTTAACAAAGTGTTGGCCATTTGCAAGCTATCTCCCATTTGGGTAAACAACTGCAATGCACTATTGTAGTACCGTATAGCCTCCGAAAAATATTCTTTGTTATTATAATTTGCCATGTTATCGTACAAAGTTCCTATGGAATTAAGCACATTGGCCTTGCCCGACAAAAAACCTATCTGTTCAAAAATAGACAAGGCTTTTTCATAGTTTTTCAATGCTTCCTTATTATCCCCCATCCTCACATAAATATTCCCCAAAGTAGCATACCCGATGCCTTCACCTTTCTTATCTTTCAGCCACTTTTTCAACTCTATGGCTTTACGAATGTACTTGATAGATAAATACAAATCCCCTTTTTCCATCAAAGACTGCCCCAATCCGGTATAAGCTTTTGCCGTAGTTACAGTATCTTTCGTTTCCCGGAAATACCGGATAGCATCCCGATAATAATAAACAGCCGTATCGTATTGACCTCTTTGTTTGAACAACACCCCAGCATATAAATCCGCCAAAGACAGTATGCGCCAATCCTTTTCTTTTTCGGCACAAGACCGTGCCTTTTGAGCATGGTTCCATGCCTGTTCCCAATCAACCGGGATGTAATAACGGGCTATCCGGGCGTACAAATCACATTTTTCTTTTCCGGAAGCCTGTGACAGAAGTTGTTTCAAAGAATCCACATTAGTAGCATACACTACGGAATTTCCGACTATCAATAGCGTAAATAATATAAAAGTACGGACTTTTTCCATTTTTTATTCCTTTCGGTTATTCTTTTATAAAATTCACAAAACAAAAGTAAACATATTTCACCAAAACATAGTCATTAAATAAATTTCTTCTTATTAAACATTTTTTGTTTTTATATGTTGATAAAATTAACTACTTTTGTAAAGAGAAAAAAATAAAAAAACGATAAACCATGAAAAAAATCATTTTCAGCATTGGATGGTGGGTAATGTTTTGGATCCCGCCAATGCAAGCCCAAATCCTCTGGCAAAAAAGTTTGGGCGGAAGTGACGAAGATTATGTATCAGCTGTACTATCCACCAACAACAATGAAATAATTGCGGTAGGGATCTCCGGGTCGTCAGATTATTTTGTGCACGGGAATCATGGGCTAGACGACATTTGGGTGGTAAAATTCAGCCCTACGGGAGACACCGTATGGACCAAGTGTTTCGGAGGCAGCAATAATGATTTCGCCGGGGATATTATCCAAACAAACGATGGAAACTTTTTAATCGTGGGAAGCTTCGATTCCGGTAATAGCTATTCCGGTAATAGCATACATAGCTGGCTTATTAAAATCACACCTGACGGAGATACTTTGTGGACCAAAACCATAAGTGCAGGGAGCTGGTTTTATGGAGCAACTCAACTACCGGACGGGAGTATTATTTTAACGGGATCAACACACATTGATGATGAAGACTATCGCAATGATGTGTATATTGTAAAAACCGACGCTTCCGGAAATGTTATTTGGTCCAAACATTATGGAGGATATAATACTAATCCTAGTAGTACTGATTATTGGGAAGGCTTAGATTGGGGATACGATGTGGTTGCCGATAATTCGGGGAATATATATGTTGCAGCGCTTACTAAATCTTATAACAATGGAGATGTACATGGTAATCACGGAGACATTGACATTTGGGTGTTGAAATTAAATGCCAACGGAGACACAATATGGACCAAATGCTTAGGAGGTTCCAGTGAGGAAGGTTCATTCAGCGACCAACATCCAGCATCAATTATTTTAGCCGACGACGGTAATCCGGTAGTAGTAGGATCTACATCGAGTACCGACGGCGAGGTGCATGGTAATCATGGCCACAGCGACATTTGGGTAGTTAAATTATCTTCCGCAACAGGAGACACCCTGTGGACCACCTGCATAGGAGGAACCAATTATGACTATGGCTACAGCATCATTAAAACTAATGATGGGAAATATGCCATAACAGGTAAAACAGCATCTTCCGACGGAAATATTGAAGATAATAAAGGGAACGAAGATTTGTTATTTATTGAGGTAAGTGATGCTGGACATCTTGTTTTAGAAAAAACATTCGGAGGATATAATTATGAAGCGGGATATTCCATTACTCAGTTTGTCAACGGAGATATAATTTTGGGAGGAATTTCTTCTACTGTTGGTGGAGATGTAACGGAAGCATGGGGAGGTACCTCAGACTTCTGGGTGCTAAACATTGCCCAACCTACCATCGGAAATTTACCGGATTCAATTCACACCTGTGAAAACAATTTCACGATGCTGACCATCCCTTCAAATTACAATGTTTTTGGCCAATGGTACCACAACGGCACATTGATCCCCGGTGCCACCAACGATACACTGATAATCCCCAACACACAACAATCCGATGCAGGAAATTATTCCTGTGTTATAGGTAGTACGGACACCCTGACCACTTATGTAGAAGTACACAGCCCTATAACGGTGAACATTACCGGCGATACCGTAATATGTGAAACCTTCCCGGCAACCCTTACCGCCACAACAACAGGTGGCTATGGAAACTTATCATACCTCTGGGATTCCGGTACGGACTCCAGCCAAAGCATCACCATCTACCCCTATAACGATAACGAAATGCATACCGTTACCGTTACGGATGAAGCCGGTTGCGCAGCATCCGATAGCGTACATATAACCATTTCACACAGAGACAGCGTAAATATTTGTATCGTTACCGTAGATACTGCCAGCGGAAAATGTCTCGTAATATGGGAAAGACCTCCAAGCAACAAAATTGTTCAATTCAACATCTACAAACTTACCGGTACTACTACTTATTCGCTTATCGGAACTGTTCCGTGGGACAGTATGACCGTATATTTGGATTCCACATCCAATCCTTCGGCATATCCTCATACCTACAAAATAAGTGCCGTAGATACTTGCGGAAACGAAAGCAATTGGTCGCCTTATCACAAGACCATTCTATTGCAAGCCAGTCAAGGATCAAATGCAGGAACCGTAAACCTCTCTTGGTCCGCTTATGAAGAAGAAAGCGGCACCTTCCAACCCGAACAATATTATATCTACCGAAAAAGTATTCCTTCGCAACCTTACTTCACCTTAATAGACTCTATGCCGGCTGCATACACATCCTACACAGACAACAACGCTCCGGCAGGAGACAACTACTACCTTGTACTTACCGACCATACGCCTTGTTATCCTTCCAGCACAAGCAAAGAAGTTGGAGGTCCGTATGCGCATGCCATTTCCAATATCGACGACTATTCTATTAACACTTACTGGAACAGCACCAAGGTGAGCATCCCGGTAAAAATTACACCCAACCCAATGCACACTTATACCACCATTCATTATTATCTGCCGGAAGAATCATCCGTAAATCTAAAAGTGGTAAACAGTATCGGAGAAGTGGTACAAGAAGCCAAAAACATTCCAAGTGGCTATCAACTTTACCGCAACCAATTACCCGCCGGAAATTATTTGATAATATTATCCGGTTCAAAAAACATCTATACGCAAAAACTCATTATCAAATAGTGTGGACCTAAAAGCCGGCGTTGGCCGGCTTTTTTTTAATTATTTTCCGTAAATTCGTGGCAATTTACTTAATTGGGTAAAAATGTTGTGCTATCCGTTTGTAAAAAGAATATTGCATTTGATCTCTTACTTGGCACCAAATATCAAAAAAAATTTGCCGGCTTAAAAATGTTGTTTAAATTCGCTGAAAATTTATTAGGTTATGAAAAGGATATTTTTTACAATTTTATTGCTGTTACATGTAATTGGGTTTGGTCAAGTTCAACCATTACATGTAAGTTCAAATGGCCGTTATTTGCAAAAAGAAGACGGCAGTCCTTTTTTTCCATTATTTGACACCGGTTGGCGGATTTCTTATCGTTTAAACAGGAGTCAGGTTGATTTTTATTTAACGACAAGGCACAATCAAAAATTTACCGGAATTGCGTTTTGTCTGTACGAAGACTACGATTCGCAAGAGCCCTCAGGAGGCGCTAATGTTTATGGCGACCATCCTTTTAATATTTCCAATGGACATTATGTAGTAACATCTCCTATAACAACCCCCGGTAACGACCCCAATGATGCAACCGAATATGATTATTGGGACCATATAGATTACATTATAGACCGAGCGGCCTCTTTGGGAATGTATGTATGTATTCTTCCCACATGGGCGGATTATACAATAAACGGAGATGGAGGATATACTACCGGTCATGCTTATATTACCGAAAATGACGCCTATGCTTACGGACATTGGTTGGGCGAACGGTATGCCAACAGAAACAATATTATTTGGATGATGGGTGGAGACACCGAAGCGGACGGAGAGGAAAACATTTATCGAGCCATGGCAGAAGGTTTGGCAGATGGCAAAAATGGAGGAACCCAACACGATGGACAAGCTGATTACAGCAATATATTAATAAGTTATCATCCCAGAAAAAACTCTCACAGCTCTTCGTACTGGTTCCATAACGATAGTTGGCTGGCTTTTAATTCTTTTCAAGAATTACCGACTACTCAAACAGACATAATAACCGCAGATTGGAACCGCACCCCAACAAAACCGGTTTGGCTTTTTGAAGGTGCTTACGACGAACGTCCGGGATACGGAGCTTGGGCTTGTAGATTCCAAGCATGGCAAACAGTATTTGCCGGTGCATTTGGCCACACTTACGGACATATGACGGTTTACGGTTTTTTTAGTGGATGGGAAAACAAACTAAATGCAGAAAGTGCAAACGATATGCAATATCTATATGATTTGATGGAAAGACTAACCCCCGAACAATTCTTTAACAGAGTACCTGCTCCGGACATTTTAGACGGTTTTGTAGGAAATGTATATAACGGCGGGAACAAGTCCTCAATGGTTATAGCCACCAAAGCACAGGACGGTAGTTTTTTATATGTATATGCAGCAAACGGAGGCAATATCCGCGTAAAAATGGAACAGCTCCCTTTTGCATCCGTAATTGCCAAATGGTATGACCCGCACAATGGACAATGGACAAACATCGGCACTATTCAAGCAGGAAACGGTGCCCCGATTCACGAATTTGACCCACCAGGAGCACCCGCCGATGACAATGATTGGGTTTTAGTGATTGAACCCGGCAATAACGCCGAATTCATTTCTCAAAATATACCGGCACAAGTATGTGCAGGAGATACATTTACGGTAGAAGTTACTTTCAGAAACTCAGGCGGCACCACATGGACCGATACAGACAACTATCACTTGGGATCACAAAATCCACAAGATAATTTTATTTGGGGAATTAACAGAACAACACTACCGTACGATGTAGCACCGAACGATACCGTAACATTTACTTTCGATGTTGTTGCACCGGACACCCCAGGAGTGTATCCTATGCAATGGAGAATGGTACAAGACGGCGTAGAATGGTTCGGAGATTCCACACAAAATGTAAACATTACGGTTTCGGATTGTCAAACTAACAATGCTATGCTAAAAAATGTCCAAACACTAAAAATCTACCCGAATCCAAGTAACGGACTATTATCATTAAACTTGCCCAATGAACAAAACTATCAAATTATTGTTCTGAACATTGTAGGTAAAGTCGTAAAGAAAAAAGAGATAAAAAACAGCAAGGAAAGTATTATAGACCTTAGAAATCTGAACGAAGGAGTTTATATCATAAAAGTAAAAACAAAAACACAAACATTTACCCAAAAGGTTATTGTAAAAAAACCTTAACTTAACCGTTTCTTTCTTAAGGCATCCATCCTACCGATGGGTGCCTTTTTTGCTTATCTCTCTTGGCAATATCAGTTGTTACTCAACAATATCTTTTAATTCCCATTGCAGTTTGAACAAAAAAAACTATTTTGGCAAAAAAATTACAGCTATGGCAAACAAAAAGAAATTTGCAGTGGTTTTATCAGGTTGCGGTGTGTATGACGGAGCTGAAATACACGAAGCAACCATGACTATGCTCGCTATCGTCAAAAACGGTGGCACATACCAAGTGTTTGCACCGGATATAGAGCAGTACCATGTCATCAACCACCTTACGGGTGAGGTTATGGAAAACGAAAAAAGAAATGTGTTGGTAGAATCGGCAAGAATTGCACGAGGAAACATAAACCCCATAACCGAGTACGACCCGGCGGACTTTGATGCACTTATATTTCCCGGAGGATTTGGAGTAGCCAAAAACCTAAGTACTTTCGCCTTTGACGGTCCCAACTGTAAGGTGTTGCCCGAAATCGAAAAAGCCATAAAAGACACTGTAGCACAAAACAAACCGATAGGTGCCTTGTGCATAGCCCCAGCGATGGTCGCCAAAGTGCTCCAAGACATTGAAGTAACCATAGGAAACGACAAAGATACGGCTGCCGCCATTGAAGCAATGGGCGCCAAACACATTGTAACCACTCACGGCAATGTGGTTATCGACAAAAAATACAATGTGGTAACTACACCTTGCTACATGTTGGATGCAACCATCATGGATATTTTTGAAGATGCCAATGCCGTAGTAAATGCCATGTTCGACCTGATGAAATAAAGTATCAAAGGAAGAGCCGATCCCAATAGCACGGCTCTTCCTTTGTTGGGCTTACAAATATCGTTTCTCCTCCGCGTTATGCAAAAAACTATTTTGTGGTTTATTCTTTCCCTTGCATCACATCTTTCTCCGTCACAATCGGTGGTAGTACTCAAAGACATACAACTTGCTGGCAATAAAAAAACAAAATCGTTCGTAATACTGAATGAACTTCCCGTTACGGTAGGCGACACTATCGAAATTAACCGCATCCCCTCCCTAAAAAAAGAAATTGCCCACAATGTCTTTAACACCGGACTGTTCAACTATGTTACCGTAAAAGACAGCTTGCAAGCCAACAACCTGTATCTGACCATACAAGTAGCGGAACGGTGGTACATTTGGCCATATCCCATATTGGAGCAAGCCGACATCAACTTTTCGTCTTTCCTGTACTATCAAAACTGGTCTCGTATCAACTACGGCATCATGACCATGTGGTACAATTTTCGCGGAAGACGGGATTTTCTCAAATTCAAAATACGGAAAGGTTATAAACAGCAATACGGCATCACCTACTACAATCCATACTTGAACAAAGGCAATCGCTTGGCATATTCACTCGAAGCCAACCGGAACATACGCCACGAATATCCGATAACTGTCAGAGACATGAAATTTGCCTACTACCGTAACGATACTATCAATGTTTACGACAATCTCTTTTCAAAGGCTACTTTGTATTACAGATGGAACCTATATACGAGTCTTGCCGTTTCGTTATCTTACAACCGGACAAAATATGCAATCCCGGAAAATACGGAGCTTTACAACTTCCCATTTTTACCCAACCGGCCTTATACTTACTGGAAACCCGCCATCAGCCTGACATGGGACAAACGCGATATCCACTACTATCCCTTATCCGGATTTTACCTTTCGTTACAAACCGCTTACAGCCAATACACCGAGGGAACACAAGAACACTTTCTATCCATAGCCACGGATATTCGCCGTTATGTGGCTATCAACCAAAAGATTTTTCTTTCGGCAAGACTGTATTTTTACCCTTTAGTCTGTAATTTTGTGTACGACTATCCGGCATTCGTAAGCAAACATATACGAGCAAGCGATTTCTTGATTTATCCTACCCGTGCCTTACTGCAAACCTCTTTCAGGTATAACATTCTGCCGCAAAGAAGTTTTGACTTACGCTTTATTCCATGGTCTAAAATAAACAAACCGTTCTTGGCAGTTTATACCGGTTTTTTTGCAGATGCCGCCATTATTCCGGAGCAATACTTGCAAGACAAAAGATTGATGTCGGCAGGAGCATTTATCGATTTTGTCACCTATTACGACAAAGTATTAAGAATAGAAGCCGGTATAAACTCTCTCAATCAAATTGGTATATACCTCAATTTCGGTTCGGCATTTTAAGGTAAACTAATCCAACTTAACCGTGGGTACAGCCTTGGGCACTTTGCCATTCTTATTGATAGCAGTAGCTACAATTTCCGGAGCATTGGCAATCTGAAAAACCGTATCGGAAATTTGCCCGTTAATTTTTTATCGGCATCTTTCGACGCTACCATAAACATTCTGTAACTCAAATCCATAATATGCTCATCACAAAAATGATTCAAAAAAGCCGGCACAACGACCGGCTTTTTCATTATTTTTTAATGGATAAGACCTCTGGCTTTCAATAACCATTTCACATCCGGCTCTTGCCCTCTAAACCGCTTGTAAAGTACCATCGGATCTTCTGTTCCGCCTTTTTCCAAAATATTGGTACGGAATGCCGTAGTTACTTCGGGGTTGAAAATGCCTTTCTCTTTGAAATAAGCATAAGCATCGGCCACAAGCACATCTGCCCAAATATAACTGTAATAGCCGGCCGAATAGTCGCCACTAAAAATGTGGTTGAAATAAGTACTTCGGTATCGTACCACAATCTGCGGTATCAATCCGATTTTGTCAAGAGCCGCTTTTTCAAAAGCATTTACATCATAATCTTTCTCTTCCGTCAAGGTATGCCAATCCATATCGAGATAAGCCGCAGACAAATATTCTACCGTAGCAAAACCTTGGTTGAAATATTTGCTGTTGTCTATTTTTTTCATCAATGCTTCGGGCATTACTTCTCCAGTTTCGTAATGTTTGGCATATTCTTTCAGCACTTCGGGTTCTGTGGCAAAGTTTTCCATAAATTGCGAAGGCAATTCTACAAAATCGCGATACACCGAAGTCCCCGAAATCATGCGATAAGTACATTGCGAAAGCAATCCGTGCAAAGCATGTCCGAACTCATGAAACAAAGTGGTAACATTTTCCAAAGTAAGCAAAGACGGCTTGTTGCCGGCAGGCGGTGCAAAATTGGTTACGATATAAATTACCGGTGGCACTCTTTTCCCCGCTTCATTGCGGTATTCTTTTCTGATGGCTTCCATCCATGCACCTCCGCGTTTAGAAGCTCTGGTATAAAAATCCATATAAAGCACCCCTACGGTATCACCGCTCTTATATTTTACCAAAAAGGCTTTTACATCGGGATGATACACCGGCAAATCTTTTCTTTCTTCAAAAGTAAGCCCATACAAACGGTTTGCCGTATAAAAAATACCTTTCACTACATTATTCAAGGCAAAATAAGGTTTTAACTCTTCTTCGTTCAAATCATACTTTTCTTTCCTCACCTTTTCAGCATAAAACCACCAATCCCACGGTTCCAAGTTGAAGGTTCCGCCTTCTTTCTTTATCATTTTTTGAAGTTCCGCCGCTTCTTCTTTCGCAACTTTCAAAGCCGGGGTCCAAATCTGATCCATCAATTTATAAACATTCTCCGGATTTTTGGCCATGTTATCAGACAGACGGAAATCAGCCCAAGTTTTATATCCCAACAGGTTGGCTTTTTCTATCCGCAGATTAACAATTTTGTTTACAATTGCTTTGTTGTCCAAACTATCGTTATGATCCCCTTTCATGATGTAGCCCATAAAGAGTTTTTTACGCAATTCGCGATTTTGGGCATAAGTCAAAAACGGATACAAGGTAGGGCGATCTATCGTAAACACCCATTTCCCGTCCAATCCAGCCTCTTTAGCCTTTTGAGCGGCAGTATTAATCATGTCTTCCGGCAATCCGGCCAAATCGTCTTTATTATCCACCACCAGCTTAAAACGGTTGGTTTCGGCCAAAACATGTTGCCCGAATTTAAGCGTAAGCAAAGACAATTCTTCGTTTATCTTTCTCAACTTTGCCTTATCTTCCGCATTTAAGGCTGCACCATTCCTTGCAAATTTTTTATAAACTTTTTCCAGCAAAGCACTGTCTTCGGTATTCAAATGCAATTCGTTCTTTTTGTCGTAAACCGCTTTTATTCTTTGGAACAATTTATCATTCAGCAAAATATCATCCTGATGCTTGCTGGTCAACGGCGCCATTGCTTCCGCAATTTTTTCCATCTCTTCGCTGGTATTGGCTTCGTTTACCGTGTAGAATACCGATGTAATACGATCATACAATCTGCCGCTTCTGGCAAACGCCACGATCGTATTGTTAAAATCGGGCGGTTCCGGATTGTTTACAATCGCATCAATTTCTTTGTTATGCTTTTTGATGGCCTCTTTCAACGCCGGCAGGTAATGTTCCGGCCGTATCTTGTCGTAAGGAGGCACCCCGAAAGGGGTATCAAATGGCTGCAATAAAGGATTTTCGTTCATCATAGCTGTTTCTTTTTTCATTGTATTTTCCGGCGCTTCATTATAATTGCATGATGACAGGAGCATTGCAAAAACCGGAAACACATACCATAAAATTTTCCTCATTGTTTTGTTGTTTATAAAATCCGGTTGCAAGATACAAAA
>CAYMVE010000046.1:0-13576 GCA_964393715.1 uncultured Bacteroidales bacterium
GTCCGGAGCCTGAAATTACAGAGGAGCCGGTACCAAAATCCCAGTTGTAAATATCATTGGGAGATCCGCTACCAGTATAAGTAAATGTTACCGTATCGCCTTCGCATATATTGGTGTCGCTGACGGAATACTGTGCATCAGCCGGTTGTTCATCGTTTATTATGATTTCTATGGTGTCAGCAGAACATGGGTTGGTTTGAACAATCATTTGTACGGTTTCCGGACCTTCTGCCGACCCGTCTCCTACCGGATGTAATATCAAAGCGGTAGAATCTTGTCCCGCGGGAATTACTACGGTTGAAGGCAGTTGTGTGTAATCGGTACCATTTGTTGCTGTTCCTCCGTAAGTAATTGTAATGGTAACATCTTGCTGAGCGGGATTGTCCAGTGTAAAAGAAATAATAGCATCTATACAATCTTCGGTAGTTGCCGTTGCACCCGGTGTTGTAAAGGTAACATCGGTCATTACTGCATCCGTAGAGAAGCTGTTGGCTTCCAAAAATACGGCAGAGTCATATACATGGTCGCCGGCATCGGCTATTGCTATTTTGATGTGATAGGTTTGGCAAGGTACTACATCCAATTCTGCTACAAATACGGTGGTAAGACCGTCGTAAACAATTGTTGTACCATTCTGATTGTCAATGTAATACTGTGAGTTGGTGTGGTCGTTTACATTATCTATGGTAACCGGAGTAGAGGAATTGGGGATGAGTGCAATATTTTGAGAATTGTAAGTTCCGCCGCTTGGATTTGGACCTGTCACAAAAAATCCGAAAGCATCATTGTATCCGGCTCCTACATATTCCGGATACTCTTCGGAGGCAAAAACATAACGAAACTGTACATGGGATGAGGTCGGGATAAAATCAAATTCCAATACGGCTGCGTCATAAGTAGTATAACCATTGGTAAGCGTTTGTACATCGTTATCGCCACCGCCACCTTCATCCGTACTGGCGTTGGTTCCGGCACTTTGATTTATGTCAGTTACTTTGCCGGAAGACAATACGATACCGTGGTCTAAGCCCAAGTTGGTTGAATTACCGTTCGAGAATTCACCTATTTGTTCGGAACTCCCTACATAGGTGATATTGGTAGCGGTTACTCCGTTTCCCAAAAGGACATTTTGTACATAATAATTGGCTGTATTGCCTGTATTGATCACAAGTTGGGATGTTGCAGATAAAGAAATTGCTATAAATAATATGAATAGCGAATAAACTTTTTTCATGGCTCTCAATAGATTTATTTGATTTCTTTTAATTTAATGGTGTCGTGTATGTTGAAAAAATCGTCTATTGGATATTTCCCTGCGGAATTGACGATGTATGCAATGTGGTTTCTCTTTAACAAAAACCAGTAGTATCGCGGATTGTCCGCATATTGGTATAGGGTTAGGGTAACCTTGTACATGTTGTTATCTGCCTTACTAAAATCCACATTTTTTACTCCCCGTTCATTTACAAAGAGGTTGGCAATTTTTTGAGCCGTTGTAGCGTCATAATTTTGTAAAAAAAATTGAAGCCGGTAGTTTGTACCGTTTTGGGTGTAAATATTTTTTGCATTTTTTGCAAAGACAAAAATTGCATAATCCTGTGCATTGATGCTGCTATATAGGATTACTCCCAAGAATAAAGCTATTATTTTTTTCATAATTAGAGGTTTTTGTTGTTAAAAAGACATTTACTTCATCAAAAAGTTGTATGTTACTTTTACAAAAATAGTAAAAATTTTTCATAAAAAATAATTGCACAAAAAAAGCCGCCCGAATGGTGGCGGCTTTTTGGGGATTCGGTATGATTTTTTAGGCTTCTTCTGCTTCTGCGTATTCTTTGAGCAGTTTTTCTTGTATTTCGTGTGGTACCGGAGCATATTCGGCAAATTTCATGGTGAATGTTGCCCTACCTCCGGTTACCGATTTAAGTGCGGTTGAGTAGTTCCGGATTTCTGCAAGCGGTACTTTTGCTACTATTTTTTCGAATCCGCTTTCACTTGAACTACCTTGCAGGATAGCTCTTCTGGTTTGCAAATCGCTTATTACATCTCCCATTCTGTCAGAAGGTGTGAGTATTTCGAGCAGGTAAATGGGTTCAAGAATTTTCGGGCCTGCTTTTTTGAATGCATCCTTGAAGGCGTTTCTACCTGCAATTTTGAATGATATTTCGTTGGAATCCACGGGGTGCATTTTTCCGTCAAACACATATACTCTGATGTCACGAGCATACGAACCGGTAAGCGGTCCTTCTTCCATTTTTTCCATAATGCCTTTGAGGATAGCCGGCATGAATTTGCTGTCTATTACGCCTCCTACGATGCAGTTGTAGTATTCGAGTTTTCCGCCCCAGTCCAATTCGATTTCTTGCTTGTCTCTAATATTGAGTTTGATATCTTTACCTTCCAGTTTGAATGAAGTTGATTCGGGCATGCCTTCTACATAAGGTTCTATTACCATGTGTACTTCGCCGAATTGGCCGGCACCGCCAGATTGTTTTTTATGTCTGTACGAGGCATACGCTGGTTTGGTAATGGTTTCTCTGTAAGGTATTTTGGCCGGAATAAATTCACTTTCGATTTTGTAGATGTTATCTAGATGCCATTTTACTATGTTTAATTGGTATTCTCCTTGGCCATGCAAAATGGTTTGTTTCAGTTCTTTGGAATATTCTACCCACAGGCTCAGGTCTTCGTCTTGTATTTGTGATAATGCTTCTCCGAGTTTTTCTTCTTCGCCGTCTTTGGTAGGTTTAATGGCTATGCTGAATTTGGATTGAGGCATATTGAGCGGTGGGAATTGCCAATCTGTGCCGGCTTCGTTTACCGTATGATTGGTTTTGGTTGATTTTACTTTTACAGTTGCACCTATATCGCCGGCTACCAATTCGGGTACTTTAATTCTGTTTTTACCGGCAACTACAAACAGTTGGGCAAATCTTTCTTTGGCATTGGCCGTAACATTTATCAGGTCTTGGTTTTCGTGAACTTTCCCCGACATTACCTTGAAAAAGTTGATTTTTCCGATATGTTCTTCGTAAGTGGTTTTAAATATGAATAGAGAGGTCGGTCCGTTTTCGTCGTATTTTACTTCTTTGCCGTCAATTGTTTTCGGAGGTTCGGCGTCAAGAGGAGAGGGGCCTGCGTTTACTATAAAGTCCATAATTCTCCATACGCCTACATTTTTCTTTGAGCTGGCACAGAATACCGGGTAAAGGTCTCCCAACATCATTCCTTCTTTCAGACCTTTTCTCATTTCGTCTTCGCTGAGGGTATCTTTTTCGAAGAAAATTTCCATCAATTCTTCATCATTTTCCGCTGCTTTTTCAATCAATTCTTGTTGGTATTCTTTGGCTTTGTCAAGCTCTTCGGAAGGAATATCCAACACTTCCGGTTCTTTTTTTCCGGGAGTGTATTTGTACATTTTCATGGTAATTACATCAATGATTGCATCGAAATCGTTTCCGGGGTTTACCGGATATTGTGCGACTACTACTTTGTTGCCGAAGCGCATTTTGAGAGATTCCAATGAGGTTTGGAAGTTCGCCTTTTCGTGGTCGAGTTGGTTTATTACGAAAACTATAGGTAAATTCCATTGTGTTGCGTATCTTGCTTGTATTTCCGTACCTACTTCAACACCGCTTTGTCCGTTGATGAGCATTAAGGCAAGTTCGGATACTCTGAGTGAAGGGATTAGTTGTCCGATAAAGTCATCGGCACCGGGATTGTCCAATATGTTTATTTTGTGGTTGTTGAATTCGGAATAAAGCAATGAAGAAAAAACGGAAATTTCATTTTCGTGTTCTATCGGTTTAAAATCCGAAACGGTGTTTTTGTTGGCTATACTGCCTAATCTGTCAATAACGCCACCGTTGTACAACATACATTCTGCAAATGTAGTTTTTCCTGAACCACTATTCCCCAAGAGTGCTACATTTCTGATTTCTTTCGTCTTATATACTTTCATAGTCCGTTCTGTTTTTAAAATTTTTTCAAAGGTAATAAATTTTTACGATACTAATAATTGACTGAAAATTTTTGTGTATGTTTGAACCCAAATTTAGGAGTTATGCTTAGTAGAAAACTGATAAAGGAACAACCTGATTTTGTGGTTGAAAGGTTGAAAATTAAGAATTTTGATGCGCAAGATATTGTGCGTGAAATATTGAAGAAGGAAGAGGAAATTTCGGGGGTAAGAATACAAGTGGAGAATAATAATGCGGAAATCAATTCCGTTTCGAAAAAAATCGGAGAATTATATAAATCGGGTAATAGGGAAGAGGCTGAGGCTTTAAAGGCAAAAACGGCTGATATAAAGGAGAGTAATAAATCTTTACAAGCAAGGTTGAACGAGTTGGAAAGAGAGATTACAGAGCTTATTTTACAGCTTCCGAATTTGCCTCATGAGTCGGTTCCTGCGGGAAATAATGAAGAAGATAACGAAATAGTAAAAGAAAATTTTATAAAACATGATTTGCCTTCCCATGTATTGCCACATTGGGAATTGGCAAAGAAGTACAATCTTATTGATTTTGAGGTAGGTGCGAAGTTGACCGGTTCCGGCTTTCCGGTTTTTATGAATAACGGTGCCGTTTTGGTTAGAGCTTTGATCAATTTCTTTTTGGATGAGGCAAAAAAAGAAGGATACCAAGAATACATTCCTCCCTATATTGTAAATGAGGCTACAGCTTTCGGTACAGGTCAATTGCCGGATAAGGAGGGACAAATGTATCATATTACTCAGGATAATTTTTATTTGGTGCCTACTGCCGAGGTGCCTTTGACCAATATTTTTAGAGATACTATTCTAACCGAAAAGGAGGTTCCCGTTAAGTTGACGGCCTATACGCCATGTTTCAGGAGGGAAGCCGGTTCGTACGGAAAGGATGTAAAGGGGCTGAACCGGGTGCATCAGTTTGACAAGGTGGAGATTGTACAAATAGTACATCCGGACAAATCTTATGAAGTGTTGAACGAGATGGTGAAATATGTAGAAGGTTTGCTGGTGAAACTTGGTTTGCCTTATAGGATTGTGAGGTTGTGCGGAGGAGATTTGAGTTTTACTTCCGCCTTGACCTATGATTTTGAAGTGTATAGCCCGGGACAAGATAAGTGGCTGGAAGTGAGTTCCGTTTCCAATTTTGAGACATTTCAGGCCAACAGGTTGAAGTTGCGAATAAAAAACAAGGATAAAAAGAAAGTTATGGCACATACCTTGAATGGAAGTGCTTTGGCTTTGCCGAGGATTATTGCGGCTATTTTGGAAAATTACCAAACTTCCGTAGGAATAAAAGTGCCTGATATCCTGAAAGATTATATGAATATGGATTTATTGAAATAATTTTTTTGTTTTTTTGTTGCAACCTTTTGTCGTTTTTTTTCGTAATGGGTAAAAAATATTTGTGGGTGTAAAAAAATAGTTTATTTTTGCACAGCATTTTTTGAAACTTAAAAAATTTCGCCTATGTATTGGACATTAGAACTGGCTTCTAAACTTGAGGATGCTCCCTGGCCTGCAACCAAGGATGAACTTATAGATTATGCTATCAGATCGGGAGCTCCGTTAGAAGTTATAGAAAACTTACAAGAGCTTGAAGACGAAGGCGAAGTGTACGAAAGTATAGAGGACATTTGGCCTGATTATCCTACAAAAGAGGATTTCTTTTTTAATGAGGACGAGTATTGATTTTATGGAAAAATTTAAGTGTATGGGAAGGCTGCCGTAAAGGCGGCCTTTTTTTATGGTTTGATTAGCTTTTCGAAAATTTTGATATATTTGTCTTTGTTGGCATTTACGGAATACGATTCCAGTACGGTTTTTCTAGCTTGGTATCCCATTTGAGTTCTTAATGCGCTATCTTCTATAAGCGTTCTAAGCTTGTTGTACCATTCTTGTCCGCTGCTTGCCCAAAACCCGTTTACTCCGTTTTTTACGATTTCCGTGTTTACTCCTATCGGAGAAACGACGGCTGGGATTTCCAATGCCATGTATTGCAGGGCTTTGAGTCCGCATTTGCCTTTGGACCATTCGTCGTCGGGCAGTGGCATGATACCGATGTCAATGTCGGCTAGATCTTCCACTTCTGTTTGGGGATTCCATTTCACAAATTCTACAAAGTTGTTCGTGACTTTGTTGTCTGATATTACTTTAACTTTCAATTTGTTGCCGTATTCTCTTTTCAATTTTTCCAGTACGGGCATGATGTTTTTCAGATGTTGAACGGTGGTAAGAGAACCTGTCCAACCTATGCAGACATATTCTTTGTCTTTCTTTTTTATGACCGGATTGTATTTTTCCGTGTCGATGGTAGTAGGAATAATTGTTACTGCGGAATTGTATTTGCCGGCGAAGTCTGCCAGGTATTGGTTACCTGCTATTACATGGTCGGCATATTTCAACGCTTTTTTTACCTTGGATGGATTTTTCAGCCACAGAAATTTTTTGTTGGATTCCGAAACATTGGGAAGCCAAATGGCGTCGTCAAAGTCGAATATTACTTTTGTTCTTAATGAGAATAAATATTCAAAAACGGATGTGCCGAGGAATATAGCTTCTCGCTGTATAAATACCAAATCGTAATTTCCGGATACGATGACATCCTTTATACGTTTGATGACGAATTTTACATTGAGCCATGCTTTTTTTATAAAATGGCCGTTTGCATAAAAAATTTTATCGTCTTTTTCATTGAGTAGGAATGCCCAATGGCATTTATATCCTTGTGCTTCAAAATACGGAATATATTGTTCAAACCTGTATCTTTGGCTTGGTGATCTGTCCGGTCGATGAGGAACTATGAACAATATGGAAGGCATGTTTGCTTATATTTTGTTGTAAATGTTTGAGTATGAATCTACGGCTTTTTCCAGCGAAAAAAATTCGCTTGCCGTTTTTCTTGCCAAGGTTTTGTCTATATTTAACAGTGCTTCCGTTTTTTCTACTGCTTTTTTCAGGCCTTGTTCCGTTAAGTCTTCGATAATTATGCCGCTACCGTATTTTTCCAGAATCATTTTATTATCTCCGATGTTGTTGGTTATAACCGGTAATCCTACCGAAAGCATTTCTCCCATTTTGGTAGGAGATGAAGCCTGTTTTGAGGGTAACGGTTTGATGAAAAACAATCCGGCATCGGCGGCTTGTAAATATTTTTTTATTTCATGGTGCGGAAAATAAAAGGTTTTGAAATTCTTTTCCGTTAGAAAGGGATATTTCCGGAAAAATTTTTCCGTTGGTGCCGATGTGAAAAACAACAAGGCCGCTTCGGGATATTTTTCCAATAGGAGCCTGAAAAATTGTAGCATTTCATCAACCATATACCAAGTACCTACGGATCCGGAATATACGAAAACCGGTGATTGGTGGGATAAGCCCAATTCTTTTTTCAAAGTTTCTTTGTCGAATTCTTTTATGTTTGTATCTGTTGCACAGGGTATTACCGATATGTGTTTTTTGTTTATGCCAAAATGTTTTTCAATAATTCCGGCCGACCGGTATGTGAGAGTTACGATATGGGCGGCTTTTTGGTATAAGAAAGGTTCCTTTTTTCGCAACCATTTTATTATTTTTTTGTAAACATGTTTTTCCGGCCAAATACCGCCTTCTATTCTTTCGTCAATCCAAAATCCGCGTATGTCGAATAATAGTTTGAGGTTGCTGTGTGTTTTTTTCCATTCTGTGGCTAACAATTGAGGCAGATAACTTCTTGTATGTATAATGTCGGGTTTGAACTCTCGTATAATTTTGCGGCCTTCCGCATACATTTTGCTTAAATCGGATAGGGTAGAGATGACAGGGGGATGTTTTGTGTAAACGATGTACTTCCAAGTAATTCTTGCTTTATGTAGTGTTTTTTTTATGCTGTCAAGGTGCCTGTTGAGAAATGCTTTTTTTTCGGCAGTGAGGATGGTGATACGGTGTCCTTGTTGTGCTAGTGCCGTAAGATACGGTAAGATTTGGGATTGTCCGAGCGGGTCGGACAATCCGTCATAAGAAACATACAATATGCGTTTGGGTACCGGTGTCAATCGATTTTGCTAACTTTTTTTAACAATGCTTTCAGTTTTTGCCTTATTTTTTGGGCAGTCAGTTCGTCTTCTATTGTTTCGGCAGCTTCCAAGGCTTTTTTTAGCAAATCTATTTTTTTTATTAGTGTTTCGTATTCTACATTCCACAGCGGGATTTTTTTTACGCGCCGGTCGTGTCGTCCTCCTTCGAATGCCGTGCTCAAAAAGGCGTCTATAAATCGAAAAGCGTCTTTTTCACTTATGAAGTCGGCGGGCATGGAACACACATTGGCATCATTATGTTTTCTTGCCAACTCGGCAATTTCTTCGTTCCAGCAGTAGGCGGCTCTTATTCCTTGATGTTTGTTTGCGGTTATGTTGATTCCGTTGCCGCTTCCGCACAGGGTTATACCGAATTCACAATCGCCTCGTTCTACCGCTTCGGCCATGGGATGTGCATAGTCCGGATAGTCGGTGCTTTCGGTGGAATAAGTGCCGAAATCTACCACTGTATATCCTTTGGATTCCAGATATTCTTTCAGAGCTTCTTTCTTTTTAAACCCTCTGTGATCACATGCTATTGCTATTTTCATTATTGAATAATTTTTTGCCAAAATTACATCTTTTTCTTTATCCTTTCAGTTCTTTTAGCTTATCAAAGACTTTGTCCACATGTTTTACGATGCCGTCTTTTCTTTTTTGGTGTACTTTTACATTATACCATGCGTAAGCGATTTTTCCTTCCGGATTGATTAGGAATGTGGAGCGTATGGTTCCTTCGGTTTCTTTGCCGTATTGTTTTTTGATTCCCCATGCACCGTATGCTTTGTGTACTTCTTTCGATTCGTCGCTTAGTAACAATATGCCCAGGTTATGTTTTTTTACGAACTTGTTGTGCGATTCCACACTGTCTTTGCTAATGCCGATAATTACCGCCCCTTCATTTTCAAAATCGTTTTTTCTTTCCGTAAAATCTATGGCTTCTTTGGTGCAGCCGCTTGTGTTGTCTTTGGGGTAGAAATAAACTACTATCCATTTGCCTTTGAAATCTTCCAGACAAATTTTTTCTCCATTGGTTTCCGGCAAACAAAATTCCGGTGCTTTGGTTCCTGTTTCTAGTTTCATAATATTTTGTTTTTTAGCAGGTTAAACATTTGTTCGTTATTTTTTCATGTGTTGTGTAAAAGTTCGGTTTGTATTCTTCTACTTTGTATGTATAATCGTCAAACCACTTTGCTTTTGGGTTACGCTTGTAAATCATTATTTTCCCGTAATTTTCTTTTCGGGCTGCTCTATGGTAGGTAAAAATAATATGTTTTTCCGTAACAGCCAAAATTTCTATTTTTCCGGTTTTGTGTGACATTACATAACGGGCTCTTCTTTCCAATCCGGACAAGCTATCCATTGCTTTTTTGAATATCAACCATCCTTCTTCTACCGGGACGGCAAACGGGCTGTTGCCCACTACCGGTCTGTTTACGAATACATAATATTGAGGGATACCCATAGCGGATAGAGTGGATATGAGTTTGTTTAAAATTACGGGATCATCATTTATGCCTTTAAGCATAGGTGTTTGATTGGCAAGTATTATACCTGCTTTCAACAGTTTGTCTGCGGCTTCTTTGGTTTTTTCGGTTATTTCGTTGGGATGGTTTATATCATTGATGATGTAAATCCGTTTGTTGTAATCGGAATAATAGGACAGCATAGCCGTCAGGTTTTTGTCTTCGGTGATTCTGTAAGGATTGTAGGCAAGTGCTTTGCTTCCGATGCGAATGTTCTTGACATGATCGATTTTTCTTAATTCGGAAATAATTTGTTCCAGGCGTTTGGTGGACATTATCAGCGGGTCGCCTCCTGTGAGTAATACATTGATAATTTCTTTGTGGTTACGGATGTAGTCCAATGCTTTGTCATAATTTTTCAATTTTTCATTGTTATCATTCATAAACAGGCGTTTGCGGAAGCAGAATCTGCAAAATCCGAAGCATACATCCGTTACCAAAAACAGTGCGGTATCTTCATATTTATGTTCCAGCCCCGGTGCTACCGTATAGTTTTTTTCCGAAGAAGGGTCCAGATATCCTCCGGTTTCCAATTCTTTTTCGTTGGGTAATGCTATTTTTCTCAAAGGGTCGTCCGGATTGTTCGGGTCCAATAAGGATAAATAATAATCAGTGGTTCTGAATGCATATTTTTCGGCTACTTTTTTTGCGATTTCCAATGTTTTTTGTCTTGATATTCCTGTTTGCTCGACCGAAGTGATATACCTAACTTTTCTCTTCATAAGCTATCCTCCCTTTTTCCTATTTGCAAACAACTACTGGTGATGCTTACTAAAAACAATTTTTTTGCCACTGGCCGGAGACCGGAAAAAATGACAGTTGAGCAATAAAAAGCCAAAAAATGTAGTTAGTGCCACAAAATTAATTTATTTTGCCGAACATGGTAAAGGAATCTATAAAAATAAATGTACCACCGTCAAAGAGCCTCTCACAAAGGGTATTATATGCCCGGTTTTGGGGTGGTGGCCGGATGAAAATACACAATCTTTCTCAGGCCGAAGATGTGAAGGTGTTTGCGAAGATAGAAAAAAGCATAAAAAGTTTGTCGGGTAATACAGTATGTGATAAGGTAGTAATAGATGTAAACGAATCGGGTTTTTGGTTCCGCGTATTGGCGGCGTCGTTACCGGTTTGGGGAAAAGGGTTTTTGCTGACAGGCTCCGGTTCGTTGAGAAACAGGGATTTTTCATCTTTGAAGAATGCCTTGTTGCCTTTGGGGGTGCAATTGGCTTTTAGCGATACGGGATTGCCTGTTGAGGTGTCGGGTAAACTTTTTCCGGGGGAATTTGAGGTGGATGCTTCGTTTTCATCGCAACACATATCGGGGTTATTGTTTACTTTACCTTTGCTGGATGGTGATACGGTTTTATATTTGAGGGAACCTGTGAGTGTGCCGTATCTGAAAATGACTATGGATTTGCTCAATGAATTCGGAATAGCCGTTCGTTGGTTGGACAACACTCGTATTTATGTGCCGGGAAATAGTGTTTATCGGTTGCCGGAGTCGTATTATGTGGAAAATGATTGGAGTGCGGCTGCCTTTTTTGCGGTTTACGGTGCTTTGGTTCGGCCGGTAACTATAGTTGGTATTCAAACGGATTCCGTTCAGGGAGACGCTTATGTGGCACAATTGATGTTCCATGCGGGAAATGTAGTAAGAGAAACCGAAAATGGCGTTGCTTTTGCTCCCGGAATGCAACAACCTGTCGGTGCTGACTTGACCGATTATCCAGACCTTTTTCCTCCGCTTGCGGTGTATGCTGCATTTGCAAACGGAACTTCGGTATTGAAGGGGGTTCATAGGCTGACTAATAAGGAAAGTAACCGTGCGGATGCATTGGTAAAAGAATTTTCTAAGGCTGGGGTTTATATAACACTGGATGAAGATAAAATGGTTGTAAAAGGAAATTCAACGATAAAGCAGGCGAGTTTGTCTTCCCACAATGATCATAGAATTGCTATGGCTCTGGCCATGCTTTCGGTTATAAGCGGGGTAACCTTGCACATAGATAATCGCGAATGTGTGGCCAAATCGTTTCCCGGTTTTTTTGAAGAATTGAAAAAACTAAAAATATAAAAAATGGGTAATGTTATAGGAACTGTATTGAGATTGACTACTTTCGGTGAATCCCACGGACGAGCGGTTGGTGGTATTTTGGAAGGATTGCCGGCTGGTTTGGAGATTGATTTCGGATTTGTGGAACAAGAGTTGAAACGGCGTAATCCTTCTTCTGTTCCGTATGCTACCCCTCGCCATGAACCGGACGAAGTGGAGTTTCTTTCTGGCATATTTGAAGGTAAGAGTTTGGGGATGCCTATTGCTTTTGTTGTTTACAACAAGGAACATGCTCCGGAAGAATACGAGAATTTGAAAAACATATTCAGGGCTTCTCATGCCGATTACGGGTATTGGGCCAAATACGGCATAAGAGATTACCGGGGCGGAGGAAGGGCTTCTGCACGCGAAACGGTGAGCCGTGTTGTAGGGGGAGCGTTGGCCAAACTCTTGCTTCGGAATAGTGGTATTAGCGTATTGTCTTATGTGGTTTCGTTGTGTGGGATTAGTTGTGAAACAAGGGATTATGACTATTTGGAACAATCGGTGCTTAATATTCCGGATGCTGCAACCGAAAGAAAGGTGATGGAAAAATTGAAAACCGTTTCTGCTGGTAAAGATAGTTGTGGTGGGGTTATTGAAACGGTATGCCGGAATGTGCCTGCGGGGTTGGGCGAACCTGTTTTTGATAAGTTGGAAGCTTGTTTGGCGAAAGCGGTGTTGTCGATTCCTGCGGTCAAAGGGATAGAGTTTGGCGATGGTTTTGGTTTTGCTCATCTGTACGGTAGCAATGCTTATGACGAATTTGTTGTGAAAAACGGAAAGGTTACGACCGCACAAAATCATAACGGCGGGATTATCGGAGGCATATCCACAGGGAATGAAATAATCTTCAGAACGGTGTTCAAACCGGTATCTACCATTCCTCAAAAGCGGAAAACCGTAACCGTTGATAACAAGGAAACCATTTATATTCCGTCGGGAAGGCATGATGTTACTTTTCTGCCGCGTGCTACCGTGATAGTGGAGAGTATGACTGCTTTGGTGCTGGCGGATATGTTGCTAAGAAACCGGATTGCAAAATTGCCGGATAGATAAACCGAGGGTCTTGCTTCTGCCCAAGTTGTTTGCACTTTCTTTTTAGAAAAGAAAAGTGGCAAAGAAGGACGTACTGCACAAACTCTATTATTGGGTGGTCTTGAATCTAACAGTAAGATAACCCACTGTGGCTTTTTTTATCTTGAAAAGTGTTTGATAATTTCCCAAAAGGAGAGAAAAAATTGCTTGGTTGAATAAAAAAATTATCCGATATTTGTAGGGGTGTTTTGAAAAGGCAAGCCAAAATAAAACCGGGTGTCGGTATAGGAGAAATATCAACACCAGGTAGTGATATACGGATGTTGGCGTGCATTTACAATTGAGTGAACAATAAAGATAATTGATAATTATGAGAAAAACATATTTAATAACATATGATTTAAAGCAGCCAGGTAGAAATTATCAAGACTTGTACAATGCTATAAAGTCTTATGGAACGTGGGGGAAAATAAATAACTCGACTTGGTTAATAAAAACCTCTGATTCTGCTGTTCAGATTAGAGATTATTTATTATCCTATCTTGATTACAACGATAGTCTTTTTGTTGTTAAAGTTGAACGTGAGGCTGCTTGGAGAAATGTAAAAGCGAATAACGAATGGATAAAAAAGAATCTATAAAGATGAAAGATAAGTTTATCGGATATTACAAACCAAGTGAAGCAGACTTTAAAAGGATGTGGGAAAAAGGAGTTTTTACCTTTGACACAAATTTTCTTTTAGATTTTTATCCAGCTAATAATTTTTAGTAAATTTTTCTTTTCCAATAAATTTTTAAAGTAAACAAAAAAATTAACAAAAAGGTCTATTATTCTCTCCAAAAAACCCTTCAGAATCAATGAAATTAAGGAGTTATCT
>CAYMVE010000047.1:0-13137 GCA_964393715.1 uncultured Bacteroidales bacterium
ATCTTGAAAAAGTTTATAGTGTGTTTCTCTATTTTATCTTTTGTAGATGAATAAAACTCTTTTAACCATAATAATATTTGAAGTTCAATATCAAAGTCTTGCTGAGGTAGTATTATTTGCATAATTTTTGTACTAAGATTTATATTGCAAAATTAGTGTTTTTTTCAAAATAAAAGATTTTGAAAACAATATTTTTCCTAGTCTGAATCTACCATTTATAAGTGAAACGGTAAATATACATTTTTTGTGTCTAAAAAATATTACCTTTGTTCATTGCGTTACAAACAGAAAGTTTACAATGAAAAAGTTTTTTTTGATACTTTTCTTATCGATAGGTTCCTTGGTTGTGTTTGCTCAAGGCAGCCGTTATAGCACCAAATCGAAAAAAGCCGTTAAATATTTTGAGATGGCCAGAAAGTATTACAACAGCATGGACTATAATAATGCCATTCTGTATTTGGAAAAGGCCAAAAAAGCGGACAAAAAATTTATAGAAGCCTATCTATTGGCAGCCAATATTTACGAAGAAACTTTTAAGTTTGATGAAGAAATCAACGAATACAAACAAGTTGTCCAAATAGATCCGCTGTATTCCGGTAAGGTGTATTTTTTCCTGGGTGAAACGGAATATCGCATGGGTTACTATGACGATGCTATCAAACATTTGCAACGGGTATTCGAGTTCAAAAATGTATCGGAACGAGTATCGGATTATGCCAGATATGTGTTGAAAAAGGCCAAATTCGCTTCTTGGGCGGTAAAACATCCGGTACCTTTCGAACCGGAAAATCTGGGACCAAATATCAATACGGTTTACGATGAATATTGGCCTTCACTAACGGTGGACGGAAAAACTTTGTTTATTACCAGACTCATACCTAAAAATCCGAATTATCCTATCAGCCAAATGAATTCGCAAGAAGATTTTTTTGTAAGTCACCTTGTGAATGGCAAATGGACCAAAGCCGTACCGTTGGGACCTCCCATCAATACGGAATATAACGAAGGAGCACCTACTGTTTCGGCTGATGGTCAATCGTATTATTATACGGCATGCAACCGCCCCAAAGGGTATGGAAAATGCGATATTTATTTTTCCAAACGCGTAGGTAATCGTTGGACCAAGCCGGTAAATATAGGACCTCCCATCAACACCAAAAGCTGGGAAAGCCAACCTTCCGTAACGGCTGACGGCAAAACTTTGTATTTTTCCAGCGGTCGTCCCGGTACCAAGGGAAAAATGGACCTGTGGGTATCGCACAAACTACCCGATGGGCATTGGACCAAACCGGTAAACCTCGGGGATAGTATCAATACGGCACTAAGCGAAATGTCTCCCTTTATACATCCGGACGGACGCACCCTTTATTTTTCGTCGGAAGGCTGGCCTGGTCTCGGCGGATTCGATTTGTTTGTGTCGTATCGCATAAACGACACTACTTGGACCAAACCCAAAAATCTGGGGTATCCTATCAATACCAATGGTGACGAAATCGGACTTATCGTAAACGGGACCGGAGAATATGCCATGTTTTCTTCTTCCCGTACCACCAAATATGGCAAGGATATTTATAAGTTTCCGCTTTATGATGAAATAAAGCCCAAGATAGCCGTAACTTATGTGGCCGGAAAGATTATAGATGCCAAAACGGGAAAACCGATACAGGCTTCCGTCGAACTGATAGATATAGAGAATGATTCGTTGGTGGCTGTTACGGAGTCGAACATTCAAGACGGTTCGTTTTTGGTGCCGCTTCCTACCGAAAGGAATTATGCCATGAGTATTGAGAAGAAAGGATATATGTATTATTCCGAGAATTTTTCGCTTAAAGGTGTAAAAGAACCGTCAAAACCTTATAAGGTAAATGTGAAACTGGACCCCATAGCCATTGGAAATAAAACTATTCTGAAAAATATCTTTTTTGAAACGGATAAATATGTGTTGAAACCGGAATCCAAAGCGGAACTGAACAAACTTATATCCTTTATGAAGACAAATCCTAATGTAAAGATAGAAATAAGCGGACATACCGATAACAGGGGCAGCAAAGAACACAATATGAAATTGTCATTAAACCGGGCAAAAGCCGTTTACGATTATCTGGTGAACCATGGAATAGCTGCTTCCCGCCTTACTTACAAAGGTTACGGATACGACAAACCAATTGCTACCAATGATACACCGGAAGGGAGGGCATTGAACCGAAGAACGGAGTTTAAAATTATCGGAATGTGACGATGGTATTGGATTAAAAGTGTTGTTTGGAATTTGGGTGACCTTTACACAAGCGGCTGTAATTTGTGCCAATATCCTTTTGTTTTACAATGGCAGTTATTCTTTGCTATACAAAAAATATTAACTTTGCAAAAAAAACGCCATGAAAAATTTCAAAGTAGTATCACATCCGCTTATAAAAGAAAAATTACGGTTTTTAAGGGACAAAAATACCCCTAACATCGAGTTTAGAAAATTGCTATCGGAAATATCATACCTCATGACTTTTGAAATAACCAGAGACCTTCCGCTCAAAGAGGTGGAAATTGAAACCCCGCTCCAAAAAACCAAAGCATTCAGAGTGGACAAACATATTGCCATAGTACCCATACTTCGTGCAGGATTAGGTATGTTGGAAGGAATTTTAGATTTGTTACCTACTGCCAAAGTAGGTATTATAGGATTGTATCGCGATGAAGAAACACTGGAAGCCAAAGAGTATTATTGCAAACTGCCGAAAGATGTTGCCAACAGGTTGGTATTGCTTCTTGACCCCATGTTGGCAAGCGGGCATTCTATAGATTATGCCATAGGGTTGCTCAAAAAAAATAAGGTAAAAGAAATAAAAGTAGTCTCAATAGTTGCGGCTCCGGAAGGTGTCGAGCTGGTTACACGTAGACATCCCGATGTACAATTTTATTCGGCAGCTTTGGACGAAAGGCTCAATGAAAACGGCTATATATTGCCCGGATTGGGTGATTGTGGAGACAGGTTGTTAGGAACCGAGTAAGTTTTTTTCAAGAGCAGGGTTCCTTATTATAACAAATAAAAAAGCCCCGCCGAAAGCGAGGCTTTTTTACGAATAGTCTTCTTAGACCGTTTTATTTTTCTATCACTAGCTTATGCGTTACTACACCGCCGTCCGTACGAATCATCAACGAATACATTCCTTCGGGAACATCCAGCGTTATAGTGCGGTCAAACATAGACCCCGATTTTACGAAACTGTGTTCATACACAACCTTTCCATCTATCGATATCACCTTCACGGTCATATCTCCCTTGTATTCCGAAACATATTTGATTTCAAACTTGCCGTTGGACGGATTCGGATAAATGGACAATGCTTGATTATTATCCAGGATTTCTACATCGGCGCCATCCGGGCATACTACCGGGAAAATAGCGGCTGCAACGGATACATTCCAAGCTGTAATGTCCGACCATGTGCCATCGCTCCATTGTTCCCATGCAATTTCCGGACTTGTGGCATCTCCGTTCGAGTTACTTACCAAAGCCAAAGTGTCGCCTGCCCCTGTGGGGAGAATAACTCCCACATAAAAATTGCCGGACAAATCAACCGGAGGATCAAATATGGCGGCAGTCATGTAATTGTTATCAAAATTCGCTTTGATGTCACTCAATGCCACAGTCGTAGAGGCCAATTCATTACCAACCGTTCCGTTGTTGTCTGCCCACACTTTGAAAGTTACTTGTGTTCCGTTACCCCCATCCGTAACTTGGCCAAACCAGAAAAATGCCGTAGATAACTGGGTAAGTCCTGCCGGCAAAACAAAGTATTGTGCTTTGGCAACATCTCCATATCCGTTATTTCCCAGCATATATCCTCCGTTGTTAGAACCGTAAACAGCCGGATTTCCTGCCAAAGGATAATTCAAAGTGTCGCATTCCGTAACCTGATTAACTACATGAATGTACGCATTTTTGGTTTCGCTGTCACTTCCGTTGGCGTTGGAAACCGTTAGTGTTACGGTGTAATCGCCTACATTATTATAAACATGTGTCGGATTTTGTTGGGTGGAAGTTCCTCCGTCGCCGAAATTCCAACTCCATGAAGTAGGATTTCCCGTAGATAAATCGTGAAAAGTTACTGTGCCACCTACTTGTACAGTGGTAGGGTTGGCCGAGAAATTAGCTGTGGGAGGCACATCTCCACAGTAAGTTCCTTGCAGAGAGGTTGCCCCTGTATTATCCGGGTCAAGCCACGGTTTTAATTGTGTGCTGGAAGCTGATCCGTTTCGGTCCCAGTGGTACCAAACCCTTCCATAAACATCATATCCGCTTAAATTGTTGCATCCAGAAGAGCCTCCTGTCAAGGTGCCGATTACCAATCCGGAATTTTTATCAAACAACGGCGAACCGGAAGAACCGCCTTCGGTTACACCATGGCCGTTAGTGGTTTCTTCCCAAAATATTTTGATGTGGGTGGTGTAATAATTGGATAAGTTGTAGCCGTATGAAATCTTTTTGATGTCTCCGGCCGGATGGTGAATACCTACTGCATTGGACGGTATGGTAGAAGTTCTGTCCCAGCCGTTGAAGTAGGGATTGTAACTTTCCGGAACATTTGATGACAAGCGAAGCAACAACATATCGGAAGTGTTTCCGATATCGTTGGCTGCATAGGCAATTTTTTCACATCCGGTTACAGTTTGGTTGTCCGGTCCTGTTGTTCCTGAGCAGGTAGAGGCTTCATAATTGAAATAGAATACCCAATAAGGGAAATCTCCGTCAGTGGATCCTTCTGCACAGTGAGCTGCAGACAGGAAGTATGGAGTACAGTCGTTTCTGGTATTGTTTATAAGGGTTCCCGTACAATAGCCGTATTGGCTACCAGCTTTCAACAAAATACGGGCAACACCTCTTTTTTCGTCTTGCCAGTCGTCGCCCTCGGGAGAACAATTTACATTTACTTCACAACTTCCGGAGGGTTTGGGGCCTTTCCACAAAAATGTTTCTGCATTTCGGTAAATGTATCCTACATTAAAAATAGAAATTTCGGGTTCTTCGGTAAGTTTAGCAGGTAAATCCAACTCCAATACGATATCGTCCGACAATACCATCCTGGTGGCAAAAGTCAAGTCTTTCCGGTTATTTTGGCTTGTAAAAGCCCCGATTATATGGCTTTTGTCGGCTGCATACACATAAAATTTGGCTCCCAAAGGCATTTTGAACCGGTCAAAATCCAAAGTTAGTGCTTCCGCTCCTTTGGATGAAATTCGGAGTCTCCAAATTTTTTTTCCGTCGGGCAGTGTTGTCCATTCTCCGGAATTATCCAAAGTAAAGTGTACCGGCAAAGCGACACCTACTCGGTATAACACGCCTTCTTTAGCTCTTTCGGCATCTTCGGCAAGCAAAGCGTCTACATCCGGTGCTTTAAGATTTTTTACTGAAAGATTTTTTACGCTAAGATTATAAGTTACTCCCCAAGGAGTTCCTTTTTCTTGTATCTGTGCTTTGCCGAAAAAGCCGGAAAACACCAATACAAAAGACAAAATGAAAAATACTTTTTTGTTCATAACGCATTTTTTTAGTTTGATACAAATGTAAGGAAAAAAATCTTTGATTGGTACAAAAATATTATTTTAGCAAAAAATTAAAATCGACTGACTATGGATTTCAAAGAGGCTATTTTGCAAGGTATACCACAAGAATTGCCGGAACCGAAACCTTATAATCCGACAGTGAATCATGCACCGAAAAGGAAAGACATATTGACCAAGGAAGAAAAAAAACTGGCAATAAAAAATGCACTGAGATACTTTCCCAAAGAGTGGCACAAAGTGCTGGTTCGAGAATTCAAGGAAGAATTGGAGCAGTATGGAAGAATATATATGTATCGATTCCGACCGGATTATGAAATGTATGCGCGTCCCATACACGAGTATCCGCATAAGTCGGTGCAAGCGGCGGCTATTATGCTGATGATTCAAAACAATCTGGATCCGAAAGTAGCCCAACATCCGCACGAATTGATAACTTACGGCGGCAATGGTGCCGTATTCCAAAATTGGGCACAATACCTGCTTACCATGAAATATTTGGCTACCATGACCGACGAACAAACGCTGGTAATGTATTCGGGTCATCCGTTAGGCTTGTTTCCGTCTCACAGGGAAGCGCCTCGAGTAGTGGTTACGAACGGGCTTATGGTGCCGAATTATTCCAAATTGGACGATTGGGAAAGATATAATGCTTTGGGGGTTACCCAATACGGGCAAATGACAGCCGGTTCGTATATGTATATCGGTCCGCAGGGAATTGTACACGGTACGACTATAACCGTAATGAATGCTGCGAGAATGATTAGCGGGAGCCGGGATATCAGTGGTAAATTATTTGTTTCTTCCGGATTGGGGGGCATGTCGGGTGCACAAGCCAAAGCCAGCACCATTGCGGGAATAGTGGGTATCATAGCGGAAATCAATCCCAAGGTGGTAGAAAAAAGATATTCGCAAGGATGGGTGGACGAAGTGTATGATGATTTGGACAAGGTGTTGCTCCGGGCTGAACAAGCACGCAAAGAAAAGAAGGGCTTGTCCATAGGTTATCTCGGTAATATTGTGGATCTTTGGGAATATTTGGTAGCAAAAGGCGTGAAAGTTGATTTGGGCTCTGACCAAACCTCGTTGCACTTGCCTTATTCGGGCGGATATTATCCGGCAGGACTTACCATGGAAGAAGCGCAGGACATGATGGCAAACAATCCGGAATTGTTTAAAGAAAAGGTACACGAATCGTTGAGGAGGCAAATTGCTGCCATCAACCAAATGCACCAAAACGGCATGTATTTCTTTGATTACGGAAACGCTTTCTTGTTGCAAGCCAGCCGTGCCGGTGCCGATATAGTAAAACCGGATGGCCGGTTTATTTATCCCTCTTATGTAGAGGATATTATGGGGCCGCTTTTCTTTGATTACGGTTTCGGACCTTTCAGGTGGGTTTGTACTTCCGGTAATCCGAAAGATTTGGAAATATCGGATAAAATTGCCCAAGAGGTTTTGGAAGAAATTTATGAGCATGCTCCCGAAAGAATAAAAAACCAGTTGTACGATAACATCCATTGGATACGGGAAGCCGGTAAAAACAAATTGGTAGTAGGTTCACAAGCCCGCATACTGTATGCCGATGCGGAAGGTAGAATTGAGATTGCCCGACGATTCAACGAAGCTATCAAAAACGGAATAATTTCGGCTCCTATCGTATTGGGTAGAGATCATCATGATGTATCGGGAACGGATTCGCCTTACAGGGAAACATCCAATATATACGACGGTTCCAGATTTACTGCCGACATGGCCGTGCAAAATTTCGTAGGAGATGCATTTAGAGGTGCTACTTGGGTATCGCTGCACAATGGTGGCGGTGTAGGCTGGGGGGAAGTAATCAACGGAGGTTTCGGTATGGTATTGGATGGTAGCCGGGAAGCTGATGTGCGTTTGAAAAGAATGTTGTTTTGGGATGTAAACAACGGAATTACCCGACGAAGTTGGGCACGAAACGACGGAGCCATGTTTGCCATACAACGGGAAATGGAACGAACTCCTGAATTGCAAATCACATTTCCTTTTATCGCAGATGACGATTTGATTGACGGCTTGTTCTAATAAAAAAGCCGCCATGTTCGGGCGGCTTTTTATTCCTCTTCTACTATAACATAAACATCTTCGTCGGGTGCTTTCATAAAGTATCTTTCACGGGCAAATTTACATTAAATCATGGGAAAAAACATAGTGGGAAATTATAATGTCTGTTTGAGATTTTTGCAGAGGTGTAAGTTTTTTATCTGGCGTGGCGAAATATTATCACAATAGATGGATTGACGGTCTTAACTTTTTGTTTCTTTTAAGTCGAGACTAAAGTGATATCAAAAAAATGTTGTAAAACATCTTTTCGTATTATTATTATTATTATTGTCCTTGCCTTTAATATAGTTGTCGGCAACATAGAATTTTAAAGGTGGCGGATGCCGAAAAGCCAATAGAGTAGGCAAGAATATTTAATTTTTTATGTTATGAAAAAAGTATTATTAAGTATGTTGGTAATAGCAGGTGCTACCTTTTTGGTGTCTTTGAACAGTTGTAAAAAGGAAACCGTTGGGATTTCGGAAATAGCCAGTGCGCCAACTCCCATGATGTCAAGTTATGACAATACAACAGTAGAAGGTGTCCTGAAGGCGGCAGGATATGATATCAATGTGAAAGCTAATGGAGATGGTACAACAATAAAACCTCATCCTGGATATGTTGATGAAGAACATTCAACACAGGATCATATCGTTTGTCTTCCAGATGGGCCTTTGTGCTACTTGGAAGTAATAGGTCATAAAGGTAAATCTGCAGGAGAAAATGTAGTTATATTTGCAACTTCCAATAAGCCTTTGGTAAAAAAAGGGAGAGCAAAAATAGTAGAAAAGACAGATAAGTATGAAGTTATTGAAGTTGTTGAATAGGTTTTTATTGATTACTTTAATAGGGCTGATGGTTTCTTGCCATCAGCTCTATTGGAAGCATGAAAAAACGATATTGCAGGAAAACAATAATTTTATTTACATACCTGACAATTTTAAGGTAGTAAGTGATAGCGAGTGTGTATTTATATCAGATTTTCATACTTTATATAAATACGATTTAAGAAATGGTAAGTTGTTGGATTTCATGGTGATAGATTCAGTAGGGTTTAGGCAATTACTAACAACTAAAATAAAATATTTACCTAAACGAGATTATAAATTCATTTGGTCGGAAAGAGAAGCTGAATCCAATAATGAAAAACTTTATTATTTTTACTCATTTGATTTTGATGATAGTGCTTATTATGTTTGGGCGGCTTTTTTAAGCCCTTACTGGGGTAAGTATAAAAATTTTAAAGCTTATTGGATGTGGAAAGCTAGTATTTTATTGATGTTAGACAAAGATTTTACTATAAAAAAGTCATACTATGTGACTTCTTATTTTAAAAAGATTTTACCACAATATAGTGGTGCGGGTGGATTTAAGATTTGGAAAGGTAAAATTTATACCTATAATGCGGTTTTCCTTAATACAAAAAAAGTTGATAAAAATTATCCAGTGTTTTCTTACATCAAGTTTAACAAAAGAGGTGATGTTGTTAATATAAACAATCCTCAGTTTATTGATAGTATTTATTTTATACCAAATTCTTTTATCAATTTTAATAATATTTTACACGAATGGGGTAATTTCAAAGTTTTTGATGGTCATTTATATGCTTGTTCTGGAAGTGGTATTTGGAGGCTGGATGGTAAAATTAAGAATATGCTTCAAATAGATACCGCTTACCATATAGAAAAGTTTGATATTTTGTCACCTACTAGATTTACTTATGTTTATATGCCCCAAAACCAAAGGAAGACCAGAGATTATTATATGGTGTGGCATAATAATGGAGATACCATGACTAAGCATATTCGTTACGATACCGAAAGGTTTAAGGTGAGAGATATTTCCGTATACAAGAATCATTTTTATTTTTTGGTAGAAGATACAAATTGTTTTTATATAGATCATCATGAATTGGATATATAGGGCTATTGGGACAGTTTTTATGTTATTGTTATTATCAGGATGTGCAGGTAAACAGGATAAAAAAGAAAATATTTCGAATCATTCAAAATTTGAATTTGTAAAAAAATTGACAAATAAGTACCATATTAGAATAAATAACGCTTATCCGCTTTTTATCTTTTACATTATGCCTTACGACTGTATTTCGTGTATGTATAATGCTAATGATTTTCTTGCTAATTTTTTGACGGATAGCCTTCCGTTACCTCGTTCTAATGTTTTGTTTTTGTTTCCAACTATATCTAATAGAGATTTTAAATATTTGAGGGAGAAATATTATACTTTTGATTTTTCAGGTTATAAAATTATAAAGTCTGATTCTTTGTCCGAGGTGATGAGTAGCCGATATGGAAAACCTGTTGGAGCAATGATCTATGTGATAGATAAAAATGACTCTTTGCTATATATACAAGCATTAAAGCATATTGTAAATAAAGATACTTTGGAAAGATTTTTATCTGCTGATAAGGATTAAACCATTCAGCCTTTTATTCTTTTGAGGTAAAATAGGTGTAAAAACTTACAATAGTATTTTATTCCTCTTCTACTATAACATAAACATCTTCGTCGGGTGCTTTCATAAAGTATCTTTCACGGGCAAATTTTTCTATCATTTCTTTGGATTTTAGTTGTTTCAACTTGGTAGAGTCCTCAACGATTTTTTCTATGTAAAACTTGCGTTCTTCTTTCAAATTATTAATTCGTTTTTTGTATTGCCAAATGTCGTAAAAGGAGTTGCTGTCCGGATAAATCATCCAGATAATAAAGATGGCTGCCGCGATGAAATATTTTCTATAGTTACGAGTAATTTTTTTCCAATATTTTTTATTGGTAAGTTTCATACGGGCAAATTTACATTAAATTATGATAAAAAATGATTGACATGCGAAAATCGTATGGATGTAGTAAGTGATAAATTTTGTAACTTGTTGTTTGTTAGTGTGATGCATTTAATTTAGTAGTAAAGAGTTTTGGGGATTCTTGTCATAAAAAAATCATGCATCCTCTATTGAGGACGCATGATTGGATGGTATTGATTGAGGTTTTTCTTTATGCTTGTCAGAGACTGAACATTTTTGCAGCCAGATCCACTACTCGGTTGGAATAGCCCCATTCGTTATCGTACCAAGACAGTACTTTGATGAATTTGCCTTCTATCACCATTGTGCTTAATGCATCAAAGATAGATGAGTGCGGATTGTGAATGATGTCCACAGAAACGATAGGATCTTCGGTATATTCCAAAAAGCCTTTCAGGTAAGTTTCTGCAGCTTTTTTCATGGCTGCATTGATTTCTTCTACGGTAACTTCTTTTTTGAGCTGTGCCACAAAATCTACTACCGATCCGGTAGCGGTAGGAACTCTGATTGCCATACCGTCCAGTTTGCCGTTGAGTTCGGGGATGATTTTTCCTACGGCTTTGGTAGCACCGGTAGTGGTAGGTACTTGTGATACGGCAGCGCTTCTGGCTCTTCTGAGATCGCTATGAGGTGCATCCAGCAGTCTTTGGTCACTGGTGTAAGAGTGTATGGTGTTCATAAATCCGTACTCAACACCGAAATTGTCGTTAAGAACCTTTACTACGGGAGCCAAACAGTTGGTGGTACAGGAAGCATTTGAGACGCAAATATGTTCGTCTTTCAACTCGTTGTCGTTTACTCCCATAACAATGGTTTTGTCGATGTCATCTTTGGCCGGTGCGGAAAGGAGTACTTTCTTGGATCCGTTTTTCAAGTGATCGCCGTATCCGCCTTTTTTCCCTTCGCGACTTCTGAATACGCCCGTTGATTCTATTACCAAGTCGGGTGTTACTGGCCATGGTATTTCTGCCGGTACCAAAGAGGCCGAAACTTTAATTTCTTTTCCGTTAACGATAAGTGCGTCATCGGTATGTTCTACGGTTCCGTTGAATTTCCCTTGTGTAGAATCGTACTTGAGCAAATGAGCCAGAATTTTGGTGTTGGTAATATCATTAATACCGATAATTTCAAATTCCGGTCTTTCTATCATTACTCTGAAAACATTCCGGCCAATTCTGCCGAACCCGTTAATGGCTACTTTTATTTTTGACATTTTTTCTATTTTTTTATGGTTTAATTCGTTGCGAAAATAATACTTTTAATTTTAAATTTCTTTGTCACAAGTTAAATTTTTGCCAAAGCTTGGTCGAGATCATTTATCAAATCTTCTACATCTTCTATTCCTACGGAATATCTTACCAGTCCGTCGGTAATTCCGGCTTCTTCTCTTTTTTCTTTAGGTACACTGGCGTGTGTCATTGAGGCTGGATGCTGAATTAAGGTTTCTACGCCACCCAAAGACACGGCTAACAATGCTACTTTTACATTGTTCATCAGTACGACACCGGCATCATAACCGCCTTTGAGTTCAAAAGATATCATAGTGCCAAAGTCTTTCATTTGTTTTTTGGCCAGTTCATGTTGAGGATGGGATTTTAGACCGGGATATTTTACCCATGCCACTTTCGGGTGATTTTCCAGATATTCGGCAATTTTTTTAGCATTTTCCGTGGCTCTTTCTATGCGAAGCGACAAGGTTTTAACGCCTCTTATTACCATGTAGGCTTGATGTGGGTCCATATTGCCGCCCAAATAAGTCATGGTTTTTCTTACTTTTTTGTAATGTTCCTCTGTTTTGGTTATTACTGCTCCTCCGACAATGTCGGCATGACCATTGATAAATTTGGTAAGTGAATGCAATACGATATCCGCTCCCAAATCCAACGGTTTTTGCAAATACGGGCTGGAAAAAGTATTATCGACAACTACTATTATGCCGTGTTTATGGGCAATGGCGGAAGCAGCTTCTATATCCGTAAGACTTATGGTCGGATTGGCAGGAGTTTCCAAATAAAGCATTTTTGTATTGGGTTGGATGCTTTTTTCCAACAATTCAAGGTCTGCCGTGTCGATATAAGTGGATTACACTCCAAGACCATGTAAAAGATTTTCCATTAGTCCTCGTGAAGGGCCGTACACAGCTGCTGTGCTAACCATGTGGTCTCCTTGTTTGAGGAACGACAGATAAACCGTTGATACGGCGGCCATACCCGAAGCGAAAGCTACACCGCCAAAACCGTTTTCCAAGGCGGCCAATTTATTTTCCAATGCTTCGATGGTCGGGTTTCCTATTCTGGTATAGATGTATCCCTTTTCTTCACCGGCAAACAATCGGGCTCCGTGAGCCGCATCTTTAAAGGCGAAGGTAGAAGTTTGATAAATCGGTACTACGGCACTTCCGAATGTATCTTCAAAATCTCCGGCATGTACCAGTTTTGTATTAAATCCCATGTTTTTAGCGTCCATAATTTATTGTTTTTATTGTTGTTGTTGTTGTTGGTATTGAGTGCAAAAGTAATGCTTTTTATTCGTCTTCGTTCATATTTTCGTAGGCTTCGATTATCCTTTTTACAATGGGGTGGCGTACCACATCCGACTTGTCAAAAAATACAAAATCGATGCCTTCGATACCTCTAAACAGTTCCATGGCATGAATGAGTCCAGATTTTTTGTG
>CAYMVE010000048.1:0-13080 GCA_964393715.1 uncultured Bacteroidales bacterium
TGCCTACAAAAACTACTTTTACAAAGGTCCCTATACAAAAAGCGGGAAATCCTTTGCCGGAAATCCCGCTTTTGAAAAAATTTTTATCGGACACTAGTGAATGTTTTTTATAATTACATGAGGTATGTTCCCGGAGTACCGGTCTTGGTATTAACCTCAAACAATAAACACTACTATAAGTTGTTATTCGTTTCATATTCAGAATATTAGTCGAAAATAAAGTCTTTTTTCATTTATGCGGATTTTTATTCAAGAAAAAAATGATTCCGGTTTGCCTGCTGTCTCATGAATAAGATCATTTGCCGATACGGATAAATTCAGAAGATTATTAGGCTTGGGAATTACAGTCATGAGCAATTTACCGAGTTTGTTTCCGGAAAACAGCCTTACTCATTTGGGGGGAAGCTTATCGGTTTATCTCAACAACACCTGCCTGTTTACAGCCACCGATAAGGATATTTCATTAACTTTGTCACCTGGTTTCAAATAGCATCAACATTAACCTTAATATAATAAAATACAAAATTTTACAACCATGATGACATCCAAAGAAATAAGAAAAAAATTTTTTGAATTTTTCGAATCACATAATCATGAAATATATGCATCCGCCCCTATTGTAGTAAAAGACGACCCGACTTTGATGTTTGTCAATGCCGGAATGAACCAATTTAAAGATATTTTTTTGGGACTGAAACAAGCCTCTCATCCGCGGGTGGCTAACAGCCAAAAATGCCTTCGTGTATCGGGCAAGCACAACGATTTGGAAGAAGTGGGGCACGACGGTTACCATCATACTATGTTCGAAATGCTTGGTAATTGGTCGTTCAACGATTATTTTAAGAAAGAAGCCATTGCTTATGCTTGGGAGTTTTTGACCGGGGTGTTGAAAATAGATAAAGATCGCTTGTATGTAACGGTATTTGAAGGTGATGCCAAAGAAGGATTGGAAAAAGATACGGAAGCTTACGAATTTTGGAAGCAACACATAAGCGAAGACAGAATACTCTTTGGCAATAAAAAAGATAACTTTTGGGAAATGGGTGAACAAGGACCTTGTGGCCCGTCTTCGGAAATTCACATCGACATTAGAAGCGAGGAGGACCGGAAAAAAATACCCGGAAAAGATTTGGTAAACAAGGGAAACCCCGAAGTTATAGAACTTTGGAATTTGGTATTTATACAATACAATAGAAATGCCGACGGTACCTTGTCGGAATTACCCGGTAAGTTTATTGATACGGGTATGGGGCTCGAAAGGTTGGCAATGGTCCTTCAAGGGAAAAAGTCCAATTACGACACCGATTTGTTTATGCCGCTCATACATGCCGTAGAGCAATTCTCCGGCACCAAATACGGCACATCCCGCGAATCCGATACTGCTATGCGTGTAATAAGCGACCATATCAGAGCCATAGCCTTTGCCATAGCCGACGGCCAACTCCCTTCAAACACAGGAGCTGGTTATGTAATTCGCCGGATATTACGCAGGGCCATCCGTTACGGATTTACATTTCTCAATCTGAAGCAGCCGTTTTTGTACCGGCTCTTGCCTACTCTTAACGAAATATTGGGAGAAAATTACCCGGAATTGCTAAAACAACATTCATTTATTGAAAAAGTGATTTTGGAAGAAGAAAAATCATTTTTGAAAACTCTGGAGACAGGTCTGAAACTTTTAAATATTATTATAGAAAAAACTCGGCAAGACGGAAAAAAAGAAGTATCCGGTAAAGTGGCGTTCGAGTTGTACGATACATACGGATTTCCCAAGGACTTGACCGCTCTTATCCTAAAAGAACAAGGATTGCATTTTAACGAGGAAGAATTTGCCGAAGAAATGGAAAAACAAAAAGAACGCTCCAGAACGGCAACTTCTCAAACTTCCTCCGATTGGATAATTGTCAAAAAAGACGATACAGAAGAGTTTGTAGGATATGACAGAACGGAAACGCATATTTATATTACCAAATACAAAAGCGTAGAAAAGAAAAACAAAAAATTCTACCATCTGGTGTTTAACATTACTCCGTTTTACCCCGAAAGTGGCGGACAAGTAGGTGATACCGGCTATATCATAAATGAAGAAGGAGAAAAAATCAACATAATAGACACACAAAAAGAGCATAATGTGATCATTCACATTACCCGGGAGTTGCCTAAAAATTTGTCGGCAAGATTCGAAGCCGTCGTTGACCGGAAAAGACGGGAAAAAATTATGGCCAACCACAGTGCTACCCACTTGTTGCATTATGCCCTTCGCAAAGTGCTTGGAGATCATGTTGAGCAAAGAGGTTCTTTGGTTACCGATACACATTTGCGATTTGACTTCTCACACTTCCAAAAACTTTCCGACGAAGAAATAGGGGCGGTGGAAAAATCCGTAAACGAAATGATAAGAGCCGATTATCCTTTGAATGAAATGCGTAATGTGCCCTTTGAAGAAGCCATAAAAAAAGGGGCTATGGCATTATTCGGCGAAAAATACGGCGATACGGTCAGAGTGATTCAATTCGGCGAATCGGTGGAATTATGCGGTGGAACCCATGTACCGTCAACTGGCAGGATAGGATGTTTCAAAATCACTTTGGAAACATCTGTGGCGGCAGGCATTCGTAGAATAGAAGCCGTAACCGGTGAAGGTGCGGAAGCATACATAGACGAAAAAATGACCGAACTCAAAAAGATTGCTTCGTTGTTCAATAATCGGAAAGACCTGTATCAAGCCATAGAAAAACTGACAGAAGAAAACGAAATGCTTCAAAAGCAAATTGCCAACCTCTTGAAAGAAAAGGCAGACCGTATGCTCAACGATTTGATAAGTTCGGCAACAACCGAAAACGGAATAAAATTTATTACCGGAATATTGCCGTTGGACAATGCCAATCAGTTGAAACAGATAGGGTTTGATATACGCAAAAAATTAGACAATACCGTTGCCATAATCGGAGCCAAGATAAAAGACAAGCCCAATTTGATGATTGCCATAACCGATGACCTGGTAACCGGTAAAAAACTGAATGCCGGTAAAATCATCAGGGAAGCGGCCCAAAGCATCAAAGGGGGCGGAGGGGGACAACCCTTCCTTGCTACAGCCGGCGGTAAAGAAGCATCGGGTTTAAACGAGGCTATAAACAAAGCCAAACAAATCATTTTGCAGTCATGAAAAAAACGATTGTACTCCTGCTTATTCTTATCCGGATTACACTGGCTGGTGCACAGCCCCTTCAACCCGGATTTGATATCGACGAATACATCGAGATGCTTAAAATTATGAAAAAACAATTCCCCGGGTTTACTAAAAAGAAATTTCCCGAGCCGCAATTCTCACAACTTTTATACGCTTCTCCCGAAACCGATTTGAAGAACCAATGGAACCTCTGGTTGTACAAAAGTAGCATAGCCGTAATAAGCATACGAGGCACTACACCCAATATGCCCAGTTGGGCCGAAAACTTTTATACCGCCATGGTGCCGGCATCCGGAATGGTTCGTCTTAACGATTCTACAACGGTAAAATACCGGCTGGCTTCCGATTCGCTGGCGGCGGTACATGCCGGTTGGTTGGTGGGCATGACATCGATAGCACCCGATGTGGAAAAGCATTTGAAACGCTTGCATGACAGTCTGCACATTGCCAATGTAATTGTTACGGGACATAGCCAAGGAGGTGCCATTTCATACCTCCTTACTGCCTACCTGCGGTACAGAATGAAAGACGGGCAACTTCCGTCGTTCCGCATGAAGACCTATTGCAGTGCTGCACCCAAACCCGGTAATGTATATTTTGCGTACGATTACGAACTCATTACCGGCAATATGGCTTTTAATGTGGTAAACACTGCCGATTGGGTGCCTCAGGTGCCTTTGTCGGTGGAAACCATTGACGACCTGAATCCCATAAATCCTTTTGTGGTGGCCACAGTAGGACTATCGAACCTGAAATTTCCCAAAAACTTGATACTGAAACATGTATTTAATAAAGTAAAAAAGTCGGCCGATAAAACCAGGGATTATTACCTGTATTACTTTGGTAAAAAAATGTATCCGATTATTGCCAGCTATACGCCTCAACTTAAAGAGCCGGCATATTATCCGTCGATGGATTATGTGAGGGGCGGGAATACTATTGTTTTCAGGCCCGGAAAGAATTATTTGAAAGAACGTCCCTACACGGCGAAAGACATTTCCAAAAACATATTCCGTCATCACTTTTTCAGTGCCTATCTGATGCTTGCCGAAGCATATAAAGCGCAGCATACCGCTATGAAGTAACTTTCCCGAACAAACAAATGATAAATCGGATTGCTCCAATCCGGTGGTATAGAGGTTTCTGGGGAGCAATAATTGCTACATTAATAGTGTGCAAAATATGCTTCCTGATAGGGAATATTTCATTTGATTATCAGGCGATTTTTGTTTGCTTTTGACTGGCTACCAAAGGTTTTATTTTTTTCCTTTTTTGCCATTCGGAAAGAAAAACTGCTACGTCCTTTCGGGGACGCAGCAGTTACCGGATTATTTGTTGTAATTTTTCAAATATTCGGCCGGGTCAACACCTTGTTCCAATAGTTGGTACTCCATGGTATGACTAATCGTTACCAATTTGAATGTGGCAACAGTGTCACTGTCATTCGGATAAACATAATCAAAATCTCCGCAAAACATAATCAATGTATCCAATTTATAGGCATAATGAAGAACATTTAGATGTTTGAAATCTACCCAAATAGAATCATGATTTTCCCAATAAATTTTCAGGTATAAAAACACGGCACCACTATCCATTACCGATTGGTTGAGTAGCGAAGTCGCATGAAACAAATAATCACCTGTCCATTCGGAATAGCGGGCTTTAAAAATTTCCACACTGATATTATCGTTGGCGTTTTCTCCTTGTGGTCCCGGAGGCCCTTGCGGACCGGGAGGTCCCACTTCTTTTTTACATGCCGATAATAGCACTCCGGTTATGGCAACAACCAGAACTAAAATTTTGAAAACCTGTTTCATAATGCTTTGTTTTTTAAGAGATTAAAAAATTATTTTCCCAAATTGTTTTGAACAATATGAATAATACCATTTACATATTCGTCATGTGACATCTGTGTTTGTGCAGGATGATAAGTATAGATGTACACTTTTCCGTTTTTTACGGCATAAGGTATTCCGTAAGTTTCGTCCCGCAATTGCTCAATTCCCAAATCTTTTTCAAATAAAGACATGGTATAACCGCCTATAATCACATCGGGGTCAAATAATGCTATTTGTTCCAATAGTATATCCTTACAATTTTTATATGCTTCGGCTATCTTATCGTTCTTGGAACTTGTTAGCCCGGGCAATTTGCTTACATTGATTATGGCGATTTTTTTAATCACATTTGCGATCTCTCTATTCTCTCTAATTTTTGGAATCTCGTTCAATTTTTTATCATACAAGATACCGTAAGAAGCATAGATAATAGGGTCGTATGTTGCAGATGCTTTCCCTCTTTTTTCCACAAAGTCGTCTTTGTTCAGGAATTCGTCTGCCAACGACCAGTCGCCACCGAAAGGAGCACCGTCTTCATCTACGGAATCGTGTGCTTCTTTCAATATCCACAAAATTTTGGGGTGGGTTTGCAAGTATTCATCTACATTTACGATGCCGTCATAAATCGGATACCGGTCTTTTTCGGGTTCCGAACATTCGTTTTTGATTTTTTCGTTGATTTCTTGCATGCGTTTAGTTAACACTTCTTTTTCCATAATCTTTTGTTTTTTAGAGTTAAACATGAATTTAGAATACTTTTCTACAAAAATAAAAGAAAAAAATACGATTACAAATTTTCCGTATTTTATGCAAAATTAAGGGAAGTGGACGACAAGATGTGTCGTCGTAAAAAATGTTTTGGGAGTAGCTACTTTGCCGGTTCTTTGTATTGAGCCGGTGTCTTACTCCTGCTTGGCAGATTATTTTTTGAGAGAAGGAATAAAAAAAAGAGGATACCGGAAACGGTACCCCCTTTTGAAGGAAATATTACGGGATGCTTATGGTTTATTTACCTTTTCCGGTTGCAATGATATCACGGCATAACTGTTATTGTTCAGGAATTTTTTGGCGGCATCGGCTATTTTTTCCTTGGTAATGCCGTTTACAATATCATTGTATTTTGTGGCGAAGTCCGGATAGGCTCCCAATTTTTCGTATTTCACCAATTCTCGCAACCAGTATTTATTGTCTCTGATGCTGGTTTCGTATTCTTTTTTCAGTTTTTCCACCGTTTTCTTTAAGTCTGCATCGCTGATGTTTTTGGCATCTTTCAAACTGTTGGCAATTTTTGTGATTTCGTTTACGATGTAATCAACGGTATCGGGTGCCGAACTGAAAAAGATATATACGGCGTATTGACTTTTGGGGAACAGTCTAAAATTGGCATGAGCCGATATGCTGTATGTCAAAGCCTTTTCTTCTCTTATGGAGTCCAGCAGCCGGTTGGTAAATACTTCTGATACGGCTTTTAGCAATAATGCATTTTCCAACGAATAAGTGGCATCACCGGTATAAACCATGTAATCCATACTTTTGTTTTCCGTACCTTTTCGGGCAATACTCTTGATTACTTTTCCGGTAGGTAATACAGCCCCAACATCTTTGTATTTTTCATCTTTTTTGTCGGCAGGCAGTCCGCCTAAATATTTTTCAATCAGCGGTTTCATCTTTTTGGGGTTTATATTGCCTACAAACACAAAAGTAAAGCTGGCAGGGTCTTCAAATCGTTGCCTGTAAATCTTGTGTGCCTTTTTGTAGTCCAATTGTTTGAGGAGTTCCAAATTCAACGGCTGGGTATATTGGCATCTGTTGGAGAGTACGGAGGATATGCTGTCGCTCCAAACGGCTTGCGGGTCGTTGGATTTGTTTTCAAGGAATGCTTTGGTTTTTTCCACATAAGCCTCGTAGGCTTCCTTGTCGTATCGGGGATCCGTAAAATAGAGATATACCAATTGCAACAAGGTTTCAAAATCGGACACGGAACTGTTACCGTTAAATCCCTCAAAGTTCAAAGATATGTAAGGATACACCGATACATTCTTATCCGACAAATATTTGGTTAGTTGTACCTGGTTAAATTCTCCCACGCCGCTTTCGGTTATTATTTCATCCGCCAGTCTTGCCGATATGTTGTCTTCCAGAGGATACAATGAGTATCCGCCTTCGCTGTAAGCAGACATTCTAATATCATCGTCTTTGAAGTCCGTAGGTTTCAAGATTACTTTTATGCCGTTGCTCAGAGTCCATGTTATCACACCGGTTTTTTTGTCCTTTTCTTTTTTTACGACTTTACCCGGCTTTATTTCTTCGCTTATCAGCGGTTTGTTCAAGGTTTCGTCTTTGTAAGGTTCTATTTTTTCTTTTTTTACTTGGTCAATGGTTTTCAAGATGTCATTTTCGGTAGGTACTTTTACTTCTTTCTTTTCGGGAGCCGTAACTATCACCACCATATTGGAGTCAATAATCCATTGGTTTGCAAACTTATTTACATCATCAAGTTTAATTTCGGGCAACATCTTCTTGGTAATGTTATAGGTATATTCAATACTTGGTATAGGTTCGTGTGTGATGCCGAAATTTTGGTGATATTGAGAAACAAAAAAGTTCGATTTGGTTTTGTTGCGTTCCTTATATTGTTTTTCCATTCTTTTCATCAAGCTTTTTTTGGCTCTTTCCATTTCCGATTCGGTAAATCCGTATCTTTTTACTCTTTCGTTTTCTTCCAGTATGGTTTTAAGGGCACCGGATATTTTGTCGTTTTTCGCCAATACATAAGACATATATGCATCTCTGGTTCCGATTAAATGGGAATAAAATGAAAATGCCATGGTGTACGGACAATCCGGTTTGACGGTTTTTTCTTGCAAACGTTGATTGATCATCTCGTTGAAAAGCGATTTGGCCAAATCTTTTTTAAAGTCTTCGTGAGTTACGGTTTTGTCCATCGGCAATTTGTAGAGGACTTCTATCATAGCATACGGAGTTTCCGGGTCGGTAGCTACTTTTACCTTTATATCTTTATGTCCGGGGATGGGCGGATATATTCTTTTTCTTTCTTCGGAAGGATTTCTTTTGGGGATTTGGGCAAATAGTTTTTTTACCTGATCGGCTACTTTTTGAGCGTCAAAATCTCCCACCACGATTACGGCTTCCAAGTCGGGTCGATACCAATCTTTGTAAAATCTTCTCAGGTTGTCCGGCGGGCATTTGTCAAAGATTTCCGGCTTTCCTATCGGTATGCGTTCTGCATATTTGGAGCCGTATAGCATTACCGGAAATGTTTTGCGCATTAAGCGGTCTTGTGCACCTCTGCCCAAACGCCACTCTTCATGAATAACACCTCTTTCTTTTTCTATTTCTTCTGTTTCGTACGATACATTGTGTGCCCAGTCGTACAATATCATCAATCCCGTATCCAAATAAGCAAATGTGTCCAGAGGAACTTCTATGGTATAAACGGTTTCGTCAAAAGAAGTATAAGCATTGAGGTCGGCACCGAATTTCATGCCTATGGATTCCAAATATTGGATCAATTTATGTTTCGGAAAATGTTTGGTTCCGTTGAATGCCATGTGTTCGCAAAAATGGGCAAGACCTTGTTGGTCATTGTCTTCCAGAACAGACCCGGCATTCACAACCAGCATCAAACTGGCACGGTTCTTAGGTTCCGAGTTGTGTCTTACATAATAAGTAATTCCGTTATCCAACTTTCCGGTAATTACATCCGGATCTTTCGGTAACGGATCGGACATGTTGAATTCTTGTGCAGATGTCCAAAAAGGCAACACCAATACCAATGTTACCAAAAAACTTTTCAGATGCCACATTTTCTTCATAACTTTTGATTTTGATTACAAAACTACGATTAAATTCCCGTTTATTCTTTTTTTTCATAAAAAAAGGGAGGCTAAGCCTCCCTTTTCGGATGATTATCAGTTTATTGTTTGATAAATTTAGCTTTTCGGTTACCAACCATTATTACATACACACCTTTGCTTAGTGTGGATACATCGGTTCTGTAAACATTGGTTCCTTTGTTGAGCCTTATAGTTTCCTGTTTAACCGTTCGGCCGTCCAATGATACTATGCTTACTCTTTCGTTTCGGTAATTATCGGAAGCAATGCTTACATTCAAGTTGTCAGACACCGGATTCGGATAGATGTTTATTTCCGGAACATGATTTACATATTCTACAGGCTTGTTGGCAAGCGGTGCTCTGAAATCTTCCAGTTTGAAGAATCCTCTACCGTGGGAGGCTGCATAAATAACTCCTTGGTTTTGAATGCCGCTGTTTCCTCCATGATAAATATCGTCATACCAGAAATTCGGCAATATTTGTTGTTTCAGGGCAAATACCGGAACATATCCCAGATCTCCCGTATTGGCAAGCGACCATGTCGGGTTACTTGCCGTAATGTTTTCGGTTACAAATACGCCGAAATCGGTACCGATGAGAACATATTGGGAATTATCCCACCTGATTATGCTGGCATATACCGGCATATCCGGCAAATTACCTTGTTTCGATACGAAATTGGCTGTTGAATCGAAAGCGTTGGTAGTGTAATAAATGTGATTCACATTATATCCGCCTAATGTTACGATAACATTGTTGGTATCTTGCGGATCGATATAAATGGAAGTGATATATCCGTTCAAATCGGCAATTTTGTTTACACTAAGCGCAAAATTGGTAGTGTCCAGGTAGTTCATTTGTTCTTGTGTTCTGGCGTAGTGGAAGCCACTTACTCTAAACAAGTTTCCTTCATAATCACCTACAAACAATGCATCTCCGCCCGGTGACCAAATCATAGCGGTAGGCGTTTTCAATCCATACACGGAAGCATTGATCACTCTACCCCAAGCACACGGAGATTTTGAGAAATCAAGTGCTTGTCTGGTTACATATACATCTCCTTTCAGTCCGACAGCAAAAATAGATTGATAAGGATCTACAAATTTCAGACTGTCATCTTCCACCATAATACCGTCGCTACCGGCATCGGCATCGGTTATGATATGTTTGATGTAACGGTATTTGGTATTACTCATTACATAGATAGTGTCGCCTACATGCAAGGTGTCTTCGCTGGGTACATGATAAGTTACCGTGTCGATACTATAGGGGTCGTTGAACGATTCCCACAAAGCGATTCTTGTTACAAAGGGTTCTCCACCTCCTGTAACTCCAATGTTATGGAAAGAGGTTACGAAATTGCTGTACATTCCGGCATCGGGATCTCCATCTCCGTATTTTTCGCTTCGGAATAATTGTCCGTAATACATGGTGGTAAAGAGTACATCGGGTCTCAAAAATGAGATTTCGGCATCACCGCCGTCTCCGCCTGTGATTTCAAATCCGGTAGCCGGAGTGCTTCCTTTTCGTTTTACATAAATACTTCCGTTGTCTTGTGCTCCCCCGATAACTGCATCGGTGTTGCTGATGCCCAATCCGTAAAACTGTGTGGTTACATAACTTCTGTTCAGGTTGTGCCAATTTTCGCCACCGTCTTCACTCACAAAGATTCCTCCGTCACATCCCACATATAATTTTTGATTGTTTACCCCGTCATAATGCGGATGAAACACAATGGCATGTTGGTCGGCATGCACATATTTCGGATTGGCTTCGGAGAGATACCATGCTGTTATTTGCATATAATTGTTAACAGGGTCATAAGTCCACAAGTCCACACCGCCGAAGATAATTTTTTCCGGATTGTCCGGATAAACGGCTATGATATTGTCGTACCAACCTTGGTTATTGGATCCGAATACGGAAAAATCGGTGGGGATATAATCGAATATGGGGGAAAAGGTTTGTCCGCCGTCTGTCGATTTGTACACATTCTTGAAAGAACCGTTCGAAGAAGCTGCTAATACATATACATAATTCGGATCGGAAGGAGATACGGCAATCGTCATACGTCCTACAGAAGCGGGGAGTCCGCTTACTGCCGAGAAGTTATCGCCGTCTTCAGAAGCAATTACCACAGATGATGCTACGGCAAATACTTTGTCATTCGGAGCTATTTTTACATCTTTGGCTACGCTGGAACTTACACTGCTCCATGTTTGGCCGCCGTCGTCGGAATATTTGAGTCCGCCCATGGTGGCTGCATATACGCGTCCGTCGCTTCTTATTGCCAATGCATTTACTGCTCTCCATGCAGAAGTGTTGTTTACCAGTTGGGTGGTATCCCATGTAGAAGTTAGATGTACAAAAGTTTGTCCGTCAGTACTTTTCCACATTCCTTGACCGTAGATACCGGTATTGGAATTGGTTCCGGAAGGTTGGGCAAAATATTCGCCTGTTCCGACATAAATATCTCCGTTGGGAGCTTGTGCTATGCACGAAATGGCTGCCGTAGTGAAAGCGTCATTGCCTCCTACCAGTTCCCAATTCAGGCCTCCGTTTACGGTCATGTAAAGACCGCCGGATGCACCACCTGCATAGATAATATTAGGATTGTCCTTGTCAATCAGTATGGCTCTGGTTCTTCCACCAATGTTATCAGGGCCGATGTTTTCCCATCCCAAATCGGCTTTGGTAACGGGCATTTCTTTTACTTTTGCCAATGCTTTGAAATAAGCGGAAGGGTTTACTTCTCCTGTTTGTGCATCTCTGTGCAAATCTGCGTAGTATTGGAGTGCACCCGCAAACCCATACACTTCCGTTCTGGGTGTGTATCTCAGGGCTTTGTCGGCCGTTTTGAAATTTTTTAGATAATTAATTCCCAATAATGTTACTCCAACAAATAAAATCACCGAAAATATTGACTTGATTTTCATAAGCTTATGTTTTTTTCACTAAAAAAGACTATTTTTGCAAATATAATCTTTTTTCGGGCACATTGTTTAATTTTGTGTTTTTTTGAATAAATTTTTTGTTATGAACAGGGACACAACAGTCGCAAAATTATATAAGGTATTTGAAAAATCAAAGGGTATAAGTATTGATTCCCGGACAACTCAGGAAGGAGAAATCTTTTTTGCTTTGAAAGGGGAGCATTCGGACGGAAACCGCTATGCTCATCAGGCCATAGAAAAAGGGGCTTTGGTGGCGGTAATAGATGATTGCCGGTATCAGTCGGAAAACACCTTTTGTGTGGAAGATGTGCTTACGACATTGCAACGATTAGCAAGGTATCATATTGAACTTTTGGATACAAAGGTTTTGGCTATTACCGGCACCAACGGAAAAACCACTACCAAAGAATTGGTGAAAGAAGTGCTTTCTTCCCGATACAAGGTGTTTGCAACGGAAGGAAATTTTAATAATCATATTGGATTGCCGTTGATGGTGCTTAAAATTACGCCGGAAATCGAACTTGCCGTTTTGGAAATGGGTGCCAGCAAGCCGGGAGATATCAAAGAGTTGTGTAACATTGCCGACCCTGATTTCGGATTGATTACCAATATCGGAAAGGCTCATTTGGAATTCTTCGGTTCCCAAGAGAATTTGATTAAGACAAAAATGGAATTGTATGATGCTGTGGATGCCAAAAGCGGTGTTTTATTTTTTAATTGTGCCAACCGGGCAACCATTCCTATAGAAAAGTATAAAAATGCCCGTATTGTGTCTTACGGATTGAATCTGAAGGATTGCACCTATACGGCAACTCCATTTTTGTATCAGGATATTTTTGCTGGTATTCGCATAGGAGACCAAATTATCGATTCTCATTTGGTCGGCGGATATAATGCCGAAAATATGCTGGCCGCTTTTGCCGTAGGAAAATTTTTCGGTGTGCCCGAACCGGATATAAAAGAAAAAATAATGTCTTACTTTCCGTCGAATAAGCGTTCCCAATTTATCCGGAGTCGGACCAACAAAATTATTTTGGATGCTTACAATGCCAATCCTACTAGTATGCAAAATGCCATAGATGCCTTTCTGATTTATCGAACGGATTTGCGTAAGGTGTTGATTTTAGGCGATATGCTCGAGTTAGGTGCCGAAGCAGACCATGAACACAAAATGCTTCTGGAAAAATTAGCAAAAGAAGATGTAACCTTGCTTTTAGTGGGAAAACATTTTGGAAAAT
>CAYMVE010000049.1:0-12905 GCA_964393715.1 uncultured Bacteroidales bacterium
CACTTTCTACTCGTACTACCACACTATCTAACGGACTACCGTCCAAGGAATGAACTGCATAAGAACCGGAACATACTCCGCTTTGTTCTATCCCGCCATTTACAATAATGTTGAAACTGTACCAAGAGGGACAATAATTCCCAATTGTTGCATCTACCACAATACTGTCAATAGTAAACATCGGATTGTTAAATGTGAGCTCCGCCACAGTCGGGTCGGAATCATACCCATCGGCACTCGTGCTATCTACCAGCACATCGTGTATCACCGTCTGTGCCGACAAATTGGACCATGGGACAAGCCACATGCCCACAAGCATCATTAGCATTAAAAGTTTAATTCTTTTCATAGTTTTCATTTTTTTGTTTTTTTTAAGACTACAAAAATAGACAAAAAGTTTCACTGTCATAAATGGTTTTATAATTTTTAATCCACAAAAGGAGTCTATTTATCAACATTTCATATATTTTTGCACTATATGGACATTTTTGAGCAAATACTTTACAAGCACTGGGGGTACAAATCTTTCCGGCCGTTACAAAAAGAAATAATAGAACAAGCCTATCAAGGGAATGATGTGTTGGGACTATTGCCTACCGGAGGCGGTAAATCCATTATTTTTCAAGTAGCCGGACTATCCAGGGGAGGCCTTACGCTTGTCATAACCCCTCTTATAGCCTTGATGAAAGACCAAGTGGAAAACCTGAAACAAGCCGGCATAGCATCCGCCGCCTTGTTTACAGGGATGTCCCGGGAAGAATTGACATGGAATCTTCAAAATGCAGTGGACAGCAAAATCAAATTCTTGTACATATCTCCGGAACGCCTTATGTCGGCCTCATTTAGAGGATACTTAAAAAATATGAATGTTACTTTAATCGCCGTGGACGAAGCCCATTGTATTTCACAGTGGGGTTATGACTTCCGCCCCCCCTATTTGCGTATAGCCGAAATACGGGAATTGTTTCCTCAAACGCCCGTTTTGGCCGTAACAGCAACCGCCACCCCCGATGTTGTGGACGACATACAGGAAAAACTGCGATTTCAAAAAAAGAATGTATTCAAAAAAAGTTTTGAACGCAAAAACCTGATATACATTGTTAAAGAAACGGAAAACAAATTGGGTTATCTGGTTAAAACGCTAAAAAAAACCGGTGGAAGTGGTGTTGTTTATGTCAGAAGTAGGAAAAGAACCAAAGAAATAGCAGAACTATTACGAAAACAAGGCGTCAATGCCGATTATTATCATGCCGGATTATCACAAGAAACCCGTAACCGGAAGCAAGAAGCATGGAAACAGGATAAAACAAGAATCATTGTGGCCACCAACGCTTTTGGGATGGGAATAGACAAACCGGATGTGCGCTTTGTAATTCATATAGATGTTCCCGAAAGCATAGAGGCTTACTTCCAAGAAGCCGGAAGAGCCGGACGGGACGGTAAAAAATCTTTTGCCGTTCTTTTGTACAACAATACGGATAAAGTAAAACTCAAACAATACCTAAACAAAAGTTTCCCATCCAAGGATTTTATTCGACGGGTTTACGAAGCCTTGCACAACTTTTTTGAAATACCGGAAGGAGAAGGCAAATCGCTTGTCAGAGAATTTGATTTTTATAAATTTGTAAAAGACTTTAAATTGGCTTCCGTAGAAACATTCAATGCTTTGAAAATATTGCAGCAAGAAGGATATTTCACACTTTCGGAGGCTTTTTATACTCCATCAAAAATCAAGTTTCAGGTAAACAAACTGCAACTCTATGAATTCCAGATGAAACACCGGGACTTGGACGGTTTCATAAAAACACTTTTACGCACTTATTCGGGAGTTTTTACTCAATTTGTAAAAATTAATGAAAAATACCTTGCTTCCAAACTAAACACGGAAGAAGACCAAATCGTACACCTCTTACGTATCTTGCACAAATTTCATGTACTGACTTATGTAGAAGCCTCCGACAGTCCTAAAATAGCATTCCATGCCAACCGTTTACCGACCAAACAAGTAATCATCTCAAAAGAAAACTATGAGGATCGCAAAGAAAGATATGGAAAAAAAATTGAAGCCATCTTGAACTACGCCACCAACCATACCAAATGCAGAAGCAAACAACTGGTGGAATATTTCGGGCAAACAAAGTCGTACCGATGCGGAGAATGCGATGTGTGCAGAAGCAGAAACGAACTGGACATGACGCGTTATGAATTTGACGAAATTCTTGACCAAGTCAAACTCATACTAAAAACAGAAAGATTGCCCCTGACCGAACTGGTGGCTCGCATAGAGTTTGACGACGAAAAAACCATCAAAGTAATCGATTGGTTATTTGAAACAGGAAAAATAAAGTACGATGAGAAAAAACTTCTTAAATGGCATAAGTAAACGAATCATACGACCTTCATTCTACCAACAAGATGCCGTATCGCTGGCAAAAAAACTGATTGGAACCGTAATCGTACGCAAAGACAACCATAATTACGGCTTTTTCATGATTACAGAAACAGAAGCGTATTGGGGAGAAGCAGACAAAGCCTGCCATTGTAGCAAAGGTAAAACGGAACGAACCCGGGTGATGTACGAAGAAGGCGGAACTATCTACATTTATTTAATATACGGCATGTATTGGATGTTGAATATTGTTTCCGGCACTCCCAACAACCCCGAAGCCGTTTTAATAAGAGGAATCATAGAAATACAGCCGAACAACGGCAAAATATTAAAGCTCTACGATGGCCCCGGCAAAACAGGCAAAGCATTGAAAATAAACAAAAAAGAATTTAACGGAAAAAAAATTTATACTCCGGAAACCGGCTTGTTTATCATAAAAAATCCCCACATATACCACTGGAACATTATCGCTGCACCTCGGGTTGGTATCCACTATGCAGGAGAACCTTGGATAAGTAAAAAATGGCGATTTATAGGCACACCCGCTAACGAATTAGAATAACCGTTCCACTTTGCCGTTTATCATTATTATTCAGCGTAGAATACTCACAGTGCCACACATAAGTATCCGGAGGTGCTTTTTGTGTTCCATTTTTTACGGTTCCGTCCCAACCATATCGAGCCGGATTGTCCGGATCGTACTTATCCGTTTGCCAGATAAGTTCTCCCCACCTATCATAAACAGCCAAACGGAAAGGTTTTGATGTATCAATGTTTCTTATAACCACATGAAAAATCTCGTTAACCCCATCATTATCAGGCGTAAATGCCGTAGGAGCATAAAAAGCATCCACATCTTTAACGGGAAGCATCACCACAGCGGTATCACGGCATCCTTTATCACTTTCAATAATCAATACCACCTCGTAATTACTTACTACACGGGGATATGAATGCCTCGGACTGACTTGGATGGAACTGTCACCGTCTCCAAAACTCCAAAAGTTAAGAGCATTATTAAAAGACATATTGATAAAATCTACTACCGGATCTATTACCGTCACCAATTCCGGCTTCGTTACAAACTTGGCATCCGGCTTTTTATATACGGTTATCATTTCCGGAACGGTAACCGTATCTTTACACCCTTTGTCGGTTGTATACATCAAAGTCACGGTAAACACTCCATAATCATCATATACATGCGACGGATTAGGCCCCAATGACAAATTCTCATTATCATTATCTCCAAAATTCCAAATGTAACTGCTTATCTCGTCAGCACCAGCTATTACATTAAAATTCACTTCCAGCGGCTGACAACCAAAAATAGTATCGGCTATAAATTGGACATAAGGCATGGGATAAACTCCAATGGAAACGGTATCGGAAGCCAACGAACCGCAAACATCCCTTGCAAAAATAACGATTGTCGTATCTTGCCAGACTCCGGTAATATACGGAAATGTTAAAACATTGCCCCCTTGTCCGTAGATGTAATAAGGACCACCGGCACCTCCGGAAAAAGAAGCATTCAGCACCACCTTATCTCCCCGGCAAACACTATCCCTGCTCGCAAACAGAGTCATAACCAATGCCGGCGAAACATCAATTGTAGTATAAACGCTGTCACGACATCCGTGGGCATCAACCACCAGCACATACAATGTGGTATCTTCCGTTGGAGACAAAGTATTGGTTACCGAATGATAAGTCCCATTCCAATAATAATCATACGGAGTAGTTCCACCAATTACAGAAGGAACCAAAGTGGTATCTTGTCCGTTACATAAATCTATAATGGAAGGCAGGGAAACTTCCAACCTATTCGGTTGTGTAATAATCGTATTAAAAGAAATCTGACAATCATGTGCATCCGTTACCGTAAGCGAATAGCTTCCGGCCGGTATTCCGTACAAAGCCGTATCACTTGCCCCATTGCTCCACGAATAAGTATAAGGAGTTACCCCGCCATACACAGAAGAAACAATGGCGCCATCGCTACCTTCGTAACACAACACATCGGTCGTAGTTAAAGTGCCTTGAAGTTCCGGCGGATTATAAACGGTAACCAGCGTTGTATCCGAAAAACAACCTTCCTGTTCTACCCACAAACCAATATCGTAATAACCGGGCGTTTGCCAATAAATCGCATACGGTCCCTGTCCACTTCCCGACACCACCGTTCCTCCGTCAAAAATCCAATGATAGGCTGCCGTATCCGCAGCATTTCCGGTATAAGATACATTGATAACATCTTGATAGCACATCAGCGAATCTACCGATATGGGCGATGTAGGTATCAGTTTAAATCTAACCGTAACTTGATCCGAATCTACACACAACCCGTTTACTTCCGTCCAAGTAAAAACAAAATCCCCATACGCATAAGCATCTACATCCGTAACCGGGGCATGTAGATCATGAATATGAATATTATAAGCCGGGTTTACGGACCATGTACCTATCCCTACACTTGGAGTAGCATGCAGCACATAAGATTGTCCACAAACGGCAGTATCATTGCCTGCATCGGATTGAGGCGGTTCGTCAAAAGTAATGGTAACCGTATCGGTAGCATCACAAACACCGTTTACTACCGTCCAATAAAAAGTATGCGGGCCGTAAGTAGAAACCGTTACAACGGCATGCGGGTCATTAACATCCGAAAAAGAAATACCGCTTTCTCCGGAAGACCAAGTACCTATTCCTTCTGCCGGTGTATTGGCTTGCAAAGTATAATTCGGTCCGCAAATCTCATCATCGGAACCGGCATCAGCATAAGGCGGATTATAAACCGAAACATGTAAAGAGGTATCTTGCGATGCATCACTCGTATAAACCGTAACGGTATAGGTCATATCCTGTGTCGGACATTGTTGTGGCGGCACCGTATCATGCCAAAAATCTTGTGTTCCATCATTCCAAACTACATTGGGCTGTTCCGTAGGGCAGAATATATAAACATTATCCACTCCCCAGTGATCGTAATCGTTATCAGTCACTTGTTCCTGATGCCACCTGAATTGAGTATTATTCCCTATAGCAGCGGCAGGTACATCAAAACAGTAATTGTGCCAACTCGTAAAATAAGTAGGTCCCGAAGTCCCTGAAGCAGAAGACCCTACCCATTGATTGGAAGAATATTGATTACCATCCGGGCAAAAATAGGTAATATCATGCCAAGTACTACCTCCGTCATTTGACCATTGTAAGGATACTCCTTCATCCATTTCATCCGGCCCTTCACAAGGAGCATCATCTCCTTGGACAGCCATTCTGAAATCAAAACAGATTCGGCAACCGTCAATTATTGTAAAAGCAACCGTCACCAAATCACGGGGAAAAGAAGAAGCACTTCCTACCCACGCATAAGGTGTTCCGTCCGGTCCGGGTCCACAAATAGAAGAACTTACAGTAGGATTTGCATTGGAAGACCAACCCGCCCCTAAAGTGCCATCATTAAAATCATTGGCCATCAAACTATAAGCTGTATCATAAGTGGACCACAAATCAATACATTCCCCCAAGCATATAGCCGTATCGCTAATGCTTGCTTCCAATCCGAATTGGGCTTTGAGATTACCCCATAGCAAAAGCCCTAAAGACAATATGAATATTATGCGGTTCACATGTAGATTTTATTACCTAATCAAAGTAATATTTCCCGTTGCTTCTTTAAAGTTTCCAAAAATATCCGTATATTCACAATGCCACACATATACTCCGGGATCTGCCTTTTTCCCTCCTTTTACACTTCCGTCCCAACCGTAACGAGCCGGATTATCGGGGTCATATTTATCGGTTTCCCAAATCTTTTCGCCCCAACGATCATAAATGCTCAATTTAAAATCTTTAGAAGTTATACCATGCCCGGAAACATAAAACAATTCATTAAAACCGTCATTATCAGGCGTAAACGCCGTAGGTGCATACAATACCGATACATCATTTATTGTTACTACTTGCGTAGTGGTATCTTTACAACCATACATGGTTTCTACAAACAAAGAAACGGTATAATCATTTGGAATCTTATCGTAAATATGTTGAGGACTTACCTGTAACGACGAATCTCCATCACCGAAATCCCACATATTTAATACTACATCGTTGGAAGATTGATTAATAAAATTAATCTCGGGATCCAGAATGGTTGCATACTCCGGTTTTACCGTAAATCTTGCCACCGGTTTTTTATGCACCAAAATCATATCTTCTATAGTAACCGTATCTTTACACCCCTTATTGGTCGTGTACATCAAAGTAACATCATATTGTCCGTAATCCAAATAGGTATGTTCCGGATTAGCACTCAAAGAAAGGTTTATATCATCGTTATCTCCGAAATTCCATATATAATCGTGCGTCTCGTCGGCACCGGCCACTATATTGAAAGTTACCGTAAAAGGCTGACACCCTTCAATAGTATCTGCAATAAAAGTTACATAAGGCATCGGATACACTCCAATATCCACCGTATCGATAGCTTCCGAACCACACACATCTTTGGCATGAACAATCACCTGTGTGCTTTCATCAAAGCGCATTTTTACCGGTAAGGTTATTACTTGTCCGTCATCTAAATAAATATAATAAGGACCACCTCCACCATCAAAAAATGCCGCTGAAATAACCACTTCGTCTCCGGGACAAATACTATCCCGGTTAGCATAAAGTTCCATTCTTAAAGGAAGTGAGACTTCCACATGTGTTGTTGCATTATCCGTACACCCGTTAGCATCCGTTACCACAATATTGTAATCTATGGTTGTATCAGGATAGGTGTTTAGAGTCGGTCCGTAATCATTTCCATTCCAAGAATATGAATACGGGGGAGTTCCTCCGATTGTAGAAGTTGGAACAGTCAATTCCTGGCCGTTACAAACTTCAAAATAATTTTCGACCGTAATTTGCAAAGAATCCGGCTGGTGTACAACAACAGCATTGGTAGAAATACAACCGTTGGCATCCGTCACCGTCACATTATACAAACCAGCAGGAACAGCACTTATTGAATCAATAGTTGCCCCATTGTTCCATGTATAACTATAAGGAGGAGTTCCTCCCATTGCCTGAACAGCCACCATTCCATCGGAATAGCCGAAGCAACTGGCATCTTCCGAACTGGTGGAAGACAACAAAGTAGGAGGTACAACTACTGTTGCCGTAGTATCATAAGGTTCACAATAACTTTCTTGTACTTGGAGGCTTACCGTATTGGTTGAACCCGGCGGGAATTTCACCCAAATCGGACCGGGACCATCGGTGCTTCCGGCAATTACCTGACCGGAACCAAAATCCCAAGTAAAAGTAGAAATACTCGGATCTACCGGATCGCTACCGCCATTGTAAGAAATAATAGCTGCAGAATCGGCACATGGCGGAGGAGTAACATCTATAGTAAAAGGAGGAGTATAACATTCACATTCCGGATCGGTAGCCGAACGCACTATTACATTAATGGTGGTATCGTAAGTACATCCATAATCATCTACCACCGTCAGAGTAAAAGGTTGCTGTGTTTGACTGTTAGGCGGGTTATTACAAAAATATGTACCGGCACCGTATCCTTGACCGTTGTCATCCAATATTTGGCCACCACTGTTGGGGGCTGTCCATGTCTGCGATACAATATTGTTGGTATATTGCCAAACATCCGGATACAAGGAAGGATCAAAATCTAACCACCAACCGAAAATGAAACCGTCATCCGCGGCCCAGTTGTCTGTCACAGTAATTGTCCACTGTCCGTTTAACGGACATCCTACTAGATTGGAAAGCGGCTCGTCGCTGGCATAACTACCAGAAGGTAGGGTTCCCCAATTAGCTTCATCATGCATAGTTCCATACTGGGGGTTGGGGCTCCAACAATAATCATAACCTACACCCGGAGTCGCGTCATTATATCCATCTACAGGCTCACCCAGATATGTTCCTCCTCCACCTTGTTCTTCCAGCGTAACCGTAGTTCCATCCGGACAAGTGATTTGCATTACCAAGTCTCCCAAATAAGAATGTTCCATATTTACACAAATGCCTAATAGATCATTTACATCCTCCAAAGTTTGTCCGGGTTCAAAAGAGTTTACAATAATAGATGTCTGGTAAGAGGCACCTGTTCCGTCGGGAAGGTAGGTTGTGCCCGCCACATTCAGAGGAGGCATACTGGTCCATGAAAGTTCTTCCACATTGGGGAGCCCATCTTCATTCACATCGCTCCCGAGAGTTACCGGGTCACAAGGACAAATAATGGTTGGATCTAACGAAGTTTCATTAAAATTCGGGTGCAAGCTCACTCTTACCCTTACATTTATGGAAGTGGATGAAAGACAACCCATCTGATCTTCCATATACACCCTTACATTATAGCCATGATGTCCTGTAAAAGTATGTGTTTGCGAAGTCAATCCTTGTCCTACAATCGAATCGTCATTGGTCCAATACCATGTGAAAGTGGAAGTAGCATCCGATTGCGGATAAGTAGCATTGGTATAAACTCCTTGCACATTAAAAGTCACTTGTTGGCCTTCACAAATATTTACATAGTATGCACTATCTTCATAGATAAAGTTGGGATCTGTCGAAACCAATTGGAGTTCGGAATGCTGACACATGAAGTTACAATGAATCTCCCCACTAAAATAATCGCCGCTTCCGGAAGAAGGCGTGGTATATACAAAAGTCAAACAGCCTGTCGGATTACCAGGGCCAGCAGTAATTGCCCATGGAACTTGCCAAGCATTACACCCTATTTGTGGAGCACTGGTATTGTCGCCGTCATATACACACAAGGTGCCGTCGGAGATACTGTAATCGGACAAAGCCACCGAAACATGGGAATTGCCACTGGAAGCATCATCGGAACAGAGCGTAAAAACATAAGTTTGACCTGGTGATGGACTACCCAGTTGTAGCGTACCACTACAAGCATTTACCGTACCTTCATCCGTTACGCTATATTGAGAAAATGCACTTACCGCCATAAACACTCCGATAATGGCAATTCCTACTTTTTTGATTATTTGACCCATCCAATAATTCTTTTTCATTTTTAGCAAAAATAATGTTTTTCATAAAACAAAACGATTTTTTTAAAAGGTAGTTGCGTAAAATTTATTTTTATTTCTAAGAAACAAGAAAAGAAATGTTTATTAAAAATTAGTTCTTCTATACTAAAAACGGTAGCTATCGAATGAGAGTAACCGTACCGGTTTCAATCCTTGATGTTCCGGTAATATCGATAAAAGAACAACGCCATACATAAAGGCCCACTTCGGCTGTTTTTCCACCTTTAATAGTTCCGTCCCAACCGTAACGAGCCGGATTATCGGGGTCATATTTATCGGTTTCCCAAACTTTTTCGCCCCAACGATCATAAATTATTAATCTGAAATCCTTAGAAGTAATACCGTGCCCCGTCACATAGAACACCTCATTAAATCCGTCATTATCAGGAGTAAATGCTGTAGGAGCATACAAAGTGTAAATATCGTTTATAGTAATAATTTGGGTAGTCGTATCTTTACAGCCGTACACCGTTTCAACAAACAATGTAGCTGTATAATCCATCGGTTCTCTTGCATATACATGTAGAGGACTTACTTGCAACGAAGAGTCCCCGTCACCAAAATCCCACATATTTAATACTACATCGTTGGAAGATTGAAAATTAATCTCGGGATCCAGAATGGTTGCATACTCCGGTTTTACCGTAAATCTTGCCACCGGTTTTTTATGCACCAAAATCATATCTTCTATAGTAACCGTATCTTTACACCCCTTATTGGTCGTGTACATCAAAGTAACATCATATTGTCCATAATCCAAATAGGTGTGTTCCGGATTAGGACTCAAAGAAAGGTTTATATCGTCGTTGTCTCCGAAATTCCAGATATAATCATGAGTCTCATCGGCTCCGGCAACTATATTGAAGTTTACCGTAAAAGGTTGACACCCTTCAATAGTATCCGCAATAAAAGTAACAAACGGCATAGGATACACACCGATATCTACCGTATCGATAGCCTCAGAACCACATACATCTATAGCATGGATAATCACTTGTGTGCTTTCGTCAAAATGCATTTTTATCGGCAAAGTAATTACCTGTCCGTCATTCATAAATATGTAATAAGGAGGTCCTCCTCCGTCAAAAAAGTCACCATAAATCATCACATGATCTCCGGGACAAATACTGTCTCTATTTACAAAAAGTTCCAATCTCAACGGTTTGGAAACTTCTACATGAGTAATCGCCATATTAGTACAACCATGTGCATCCGTTACTACAATGTAATAATCTGCAGATGTATCCGGTTTAAAATGGTAAGTCGGACCATAGTCATTTCCATTCCAACTATATGTATAAGGCGGCGTTCCTCCATTAGCATAAGTCGGTATGGTTAGTTCTTGTCCATGACATACATCATAATAATCCTCTTCTACCTGAAACTCTAATGAATCGGGTTGGTTCACTATAACCGTATTGGTAGAAGTACAACCATTGGCATCCGTTACGGTCACATTATATAATCCGGCCGGCACCCCATGAACCGTATCCAAAGTAGCACCATTGCTCCAACTATATGTATAAGGGGAAGTCCCCCCCATTGCCTGAACAGCAACAAGGCCATCGGACGATTCATAACACAAGGCATCTTGCGAATAAGTAGAAGTCAGTAATACAGAAGGTGTAGCAACTTCAACAGAAGCATCATAAGGTTCACAATAAGTTTCCTGTACTTGAAGACTTATTGTTGCTGTAGTGCCGGGAGGATATTTTACTCGAATAGGGCCAGGACCATTTACATCACCACTTAAAACCGTTCCACTCCCAAAATCCCAAGTAAAAGTAGAATAAGTAGTATCTACCGGATCACTTCCTCCATTATAGGAAACAACTACCGCCGAGTCTGAACATAACGGAGGAACGACATCAATGGTAAACGGTGGAGTATAACAAGCACATTCCGGGTCGGTATATGCTCGTACCGTCACATTTACGGTAGTATCATAAGTACACCCGTAATCATCTGTTACGGTAAGTACAAAAGGTTCTTGGCTTTGCTGCGAATGCAATTCTCCGCAATAATAAGTACCGGCACCATATCCCTGACCGTCGTTATTCAAGATAAGGCCTTGATTAGCAGGGGCTGACCATGTTTGAGACACAATAGTATTGGTATATTCCCATGGAGGAGGAAACAAAGACTGATCAAAATCCAACCACCATCCAAAAATGTATCCGTCATCATCACCCCAGTTATCCGTAACGGTAATAGTCCATTGTCCGTTTAACGGACATCCGACCAAATTGGAAAGCGGTTCGTCGCTGGCATAACTACCCGAAGGCAAAGTTCCCCCATCTGCTTCATCGTGCATAGTACCATATTGAGGATTGGGACTCCAACAGTAATCATAACCGACACCCGGTCCATCTCCGTTGTCAAACCAACCGTCTTCCGGTTCCCCCAGATATGTTTCGCCTCCACCTTGTTGTTCCAGCGTAACCGTAGTTCCGTCCGGACAAGTGATTTGCATTACCAAGTCCCCCAAATAAGAATGTTCCATATTTACACAAATGCCTAATAAATCATTTACATCATCCAAAGTTTGTCCGGGCTCAAAAGAATTTACATTTATAGAAGTCTGATAAGACGCACCTGTTCCATCGGGCAAATAGGTAAGTCCCGCAACCGCCATTGGAACCACACTGGTCCAATTGGTTTCGGACACATTAGGAACACCGTCACCATTAGCATCATTTCCTAAAGAAGCCGGATCACATGGACAAATTGTTGTAGGATCTATTGCTGTCTCCGAAAAATCAGGTTGTCGGCTCACTCTCACTCTCACATTAAGAGAAGTAGCCGATTCACACCCCATAGCGTCTTCCATTTGAATCCAAACAGAATAGCCATGATGACCGGTAAAAGAATGTGTTTGCGTGGTCATACCGGTACCACTCACATAATCATCATTGGTCCAATACCATGTAAAGTTAGATGTTGCATCGGATTGGGAATATGTTGTATTGGCATAATCTCCATGTACATAGAATGTAATGGGCTCTCCTTCACAAACATTGACATAATAAGCATCATCTTCATAAATAAAGGCTGGATTAGTAGAGTCCAAAACCAATTCCGAGTGTTGACACATAAAATTACAATGGATATTTCCTTCAAACACATCATTTCCACCGGAAGCCGGAGCCGTATATACAAAGGTCAAACAACCGGTTGGATTACCTGGTCCTGCAGTAATTGCCCATGGTGTCTGCCAAGCGTTACAACCTATTTGCGAAGCATTGGTATTGTCTCCGTCATATACGCACAAGGTCCCGTCCGAGATATTATAATTGGTCAAAGCCACTGAAACATGGGAATTCCCACTGGAAGCATCATCGGAACAAAGTGTAAAAACATAAGTTTGACCTGGTGATGGACTACCCAGTTGTAGGGTACCACTACAAGCATTTACCGTACCTTCGTCTGTTATGCTATATTGAGAA
>CAYMVE010000050.1:0-12884 GCA_964393715.1 uncultured Bacteroidales bacterium
ATTATGTATGCCGGTAATGCCAACTTGGGGTACAATTCAAAATCTTTTCCCAGGTAAAAATCCAATCCTATGCCCAGCATGGCGGAATCTGTGGCTATTGCTACACTAAATCCGGAAACAAATGTGTAAATATCCGGAACCGTCTTGTTGGGGAAATAATAGCGGTAATACTTGAACGCTTTGTGTAGGTCGTTATATATAGGAGTGAAATCGTCGAATTTCTTTTCCACATACTTATAAGTTTCGCTTACCGAATAGTAGGTTTTGAAAGCCAGCAATCTTTCCGGAAAATCTTTGGCATAGGGAGAACCTATTTTTATAATTTGATTGCTGTACAGTTCCAAAAAAGGACCGTATTTTTTTATAAGGCCGGGTATGTGTGCTACAATGGAGCTATCGTTGGGAAGGTTATACAGGTCTTTGTCAAACCGGAAAAGTTTTTGAGTGATTTTGATATTTTCTACATCCACTTGTTCAAATTTGTTTTTGTTTTTACAACATGTTGTTATGACGACGACAGGTAGTAAAATTATCAGTAAAATCTTTTTCATTTTGTAATGATTATTTTTTTGCCGTAGCAAAATAAAAACTAATTTTGCAATAAAATTTGGTTTAACGGAAAAAACAATAAAGTTATGAAAAAAACATGGATGCTTACAATTGTATTGATAACGGTTTCAGTGTATTCGTTTGGACAAAAATTTACAGGCGGAATTTTTGTATCACCCGGTTTGACTTGGATGAAGCCCGATTTGTCAAAAAGAATCGAAAATAACGGGATTAAACTCTCGTTCAATTTTGGGGCTATGGCGGATATGAATATTGTAGGTGAGAATTTTAAACTTACTTTCGGCATACTTGCCAATAAATTTGGCGGCAAAGTCAAATATCTGGACTCGATACCTCAATTTTCCACACTGGATAGTACTTATGCGTTGGCGAAAAATGCCATAGTGGATTACAAACTTACCTATTTGTCGTTTCCGATAGGACTCAAAGGACGTACCAATGAAATTGGGTATATGACTTATTTTATGAAAGCTGGTGTGCAACCTTACATAAGATGGAAAGCCAAAGCGGATGTAACTCAGGGAAATATTGCGGATGAACCTATAAATGACGAAACTCGGTGGATGTATTTCGACTATTTTATCGGAGGTGGTTTTGAATACAATATGGGAGGCTCTACATCATTGGTGGTAGAACTGGTTTTTAACAATGGTTTTTCCGATATTACCACAACAAAGCAATACTCAACCAAATTGAATGAAACCGAAAAGGTAATACTCAATCATTTGGATTTAAGAGTAGGGATTATTTTCTAAAACTTTAAAATTATGAAAGCAGGATTTGTTGTTGCGGAGTCAATTCCTTTCGACTTGAAAGGTAACCTGCAAAAATATGTGACGATTATTAAAGAGATGCTGGAGAAAGATAGCGGCATAGAAGCAATAGTGTTGCCGGTAAATGCTATTGAGGGGTTTTTTTCCGATAGTTATTTTGAGGATAAGGACGGGCTACCTTTTTATGTGAGAGAATTTTCAAAACTTGTGAGTGGCATTCGTAAAAGGGTTATTTATCCTTCGTCAAATCACAATAAAATTTTTGAAGTTTATGCCGGAAGTACAAGTATTTATACTTATGATGCTTCCGCAGAATTGGATGATACCACGGAAGTGATTTTTGTTAAAAATCGTCATATAATCAACAAGGGGGAAACCCATAAAATATCCTTTGCACCGTTTTTGTTTGACGGAGAAAGGATGTATAAGGGAGGTTGCGTTTTGTCCAAAGCCGGTAAAGCATTAACCCTGATAGATGCTATGAAGGAAGGGTATTATATCTTGGATACGAAAAATATCCCGGAACTTGCCGACAAAAGTGAGCTTAAGGTTGATTATGAGCAGCCAGAGCGGCCTTTTTACCGTTTTGATGCGGAGGATGTGTATCATACATTGGTCGAATCCGTAAGACGGTATTTTTCTCTTTTGGGCGTTCGTAAGGCGGTAGTTGGATTATCCGGAGGGATTGATTCGGCGGTTGTTGCTTCTATTGGAGTGGCTGCACTCGGGAGTGATAATGTTACGGGAATCCTGATGCCGTCAGAGTTTTCTACCGGGCATTCGGTAACCGATGCCGAGCAATTGGCTAAGAATTTGGGCATGGAATATCATATTGTACCTATTAAGGAACTTTATCATTCGTATAATGATGCATTAAAAGAAGTATTTAAGGGAAAAGAGTTTGATGTGACGGAAGAAAATATACAGGCGAGAATAAGAGGAACTTTGGTTATGGCCTATGCCAACAAGTTCGGGGCTATGGCTCTTAATACCTCCAACAAAAGCGAATTGATGGTGGGATACGGTACGCTTTACGGTGATTTGGTGGGTTCAATAGGTGTTATTGGCGATGTTTTCAAGACGGAAGTTTATCAACTGGCAGATTATATAAATCGTAACGGAGAACTTATACCGAAACATATTATAGAAAAAGCACCTTCGGCGGAATTGCGACCCGGCCAAAAAGATCAAGATGCCCTGCCGGATTATCCGCTGTTGGACAAAATATTGATTTCGTATTTATTAACCATGAAGCATTCCGAAGTAATATACAATGATGTTACCTTTAGCGAAGCGGTAGCCGACAGGTTTTATCATTTGTATGGTGACTCTGTGGATAAGGAAGTGGTAAAACAGGTAATTTCTCTTATTTTCCGGAATCATTATAAAGGACGACAAGTACCACCGAAAATTGTTTTAGGCTTATATCCCGAGGCAGAATTGCCTTTGTTGTTTAAAGGGTACAAATGAAAGTAAGAGTCGCAACGGTGCTGAATTGGAAATGTTTCTTAAATTTTTTAATTTTTTTCAGTTTTTAAAAATATTTTAGATTTAGTGAAAACTGGCAGGGGAGTTGTGAGAATAACTCCCCAATTTTTATATAGTTTTTTAATTTGCATGAACTTTTTTGGCTACTGTCCTCAAAAGTGTGTAAGCCATACTATGGATTTCTTTATTGTTAAACTTCTCTTGTATCTATCGGCTTTTATCGGTACAGATACAAGAAACTTTTTTCCACAAAAGGTTTTCCGTCTTCTTGTGTGCCTGTTACTATGTAGTAATAAACGCCTTCCGAAGCATCGTTGTTGTCAATTTTTCCGTTCCAACCTTGTTCCGGGTTGTTAAATTCATAAATTTTCCTTCCGCTGCGTGTGTAAATTTCACACTTAAAATCATTTAGTTTTATAGGTAGTTGGATTTTGAAAATATCATTTTTGCCGTCTCCATTGGGTGTAAATACATTCGGTTGGTTCTTTTTGTCTGGAGGAAGTATAACGAGTGTTTTTTTAGCGGTTGAAGTTGTTCCGTCTTCGGAGGTTGCTGTTAGTTCTATGGTGTATTGCCCGGCTTCCATATAAGTATGCTTGGGGTTTTTATCGTTCGAAAGGGTACCGTCGCCGAAATTCCAACGATAGGTTATTGCTTTGTATCCTTGGTAAGTGGTTTTGTTGTTGAAATAAATCGGTATGCCTGCTCTGTTTTCCAACTGTACATAGTAGAAGTCTGCATACAGATATTGGGATTTGTCGGTTTTTACGACCAGTACGGTATCGCAATCTCCATAATGTGCCGATATGGTGTAAGTTCCTTCTTCCACAGCCCGAAGTTCGGTTACCTTGCGGTTGTGGTAATAAAAATCTACATTTTCCGGATATAGTTCAATGTTGTACTTATTGGCTGCTATTGGGGTTACTTTGGCTTTTATGTGAGGTTTTTCCATAAAATTAACCGTAACATAATCAATTTGGGTATGACCTAATGCCGACACATATACTGTAAACTTTCGTTTTCCGGTTTTGTTTTTTCGAAGTTTGATATTGTTGGACTTTACATTGTCCGGTGATGTTGAATATTTTACGAATTCGTTTTTGAGTTCAACAAAATCTTTGCATGTGGTTATGTTGTGTGGATGTGCAAACAGGGCTAACAGCACAATAGAATCCTTGATATTTTGGTTGGCATCTGTTCCATATAGTTTGTAGATGCCGGGTTGGGCAATGATAATGTCTGTTTGGCTTCCTTTCTTTGATAAGAGTATGTTGTCTTGCGGAGAATCCCATGAGAGCTTTTTATTGTTGATGGTTATTTCTTCTTGGCAGATTATGGTGTCTTTACGGTTTGTTTCTTTAGATATTGTATGAGTAGGGATGTTTTTTGAAATGGTTGATATATTTTCTGTGGGTTTCGGTTGGAGTTTTTCAGCCGGATGGGGTGTCTGAAGTGTTTGTGAAGGGGACTTTTGAGGACTTTGGTAACTTGTGGGTTGTTGAGTAACGGTTTCTTTTTGAGAGGGAAACATATGCATGATGCCCAATATTGCTACACTGGCTATAGTTATTATTGCGGCGCTTTTTACCAGACTGATGAGTTTAGTGTATAAAGAAAACCTTTTTATTTCGGAAGTTATCAGCTTATCCAAGTTTGAGGAAGGAGTTACTTTTCGGTTTCCGTATTTTTCTTTTAATATATCTTCAAACTTTTGGTTCATGACTTCAATGCTTTTGGTTGAACGAAAGTTTTTCTTCTATTGCTTTTTTTAGTTTATTTTTTGCTTTTTGGTATTGCGTCTTTGATGTGCTGACAGATATTCCCAACATTTCGGCTATTTCTTTGTGGGTATAACCTTCTATGGCATAAAGGTTAAGTACTATTCTGTATCCGTCCGGCAAATCTTCTATCAGTTTATATAGTTCGTGTTCCGAAATCATGTTCAAAATTAAATTCTCGTCGTTTTTTATTATTTCGTCGTTATTATTTACGTTATAATCCAAATTGTCTTCAAAATCGTTTTCTGCCAGTTTTTTGTTTTTTTTCAGAAAATTGATAGCCGTATTGGCCATTATTCTTATCATCCACGACAAAATTTTGTTTTCATCGTTTACCTGATTTATTTTTTTCAGAATTTTTATGAACCCTTCGTGAAAAACATCTTCGGCATCTTGAATATTTTTGGTATATCGCAGGCAAACTCCCAATAAAGTTGAGGAGGTTTTCCTGTATAACTCTTCAAGTGCCTTTGTATCACCTTTTTTGCATCGTTTTATGAGATTTTTGTCAAAATCCGGCGACATTATTTTTTACATTCTTTGATAAGACAATGGCTTTTTCAAATGGTCTAATAAAAATGAAAAAATTTTTATTCTAATTTGGTTTTGTTAAGCAAATAAGTTCCGGAAACAATTACCGTCATCCAAAATACTTGCAAAAAAGTTATTTTTTCGTGGTCATATATCCCCCACAATATGGCAAAAACGGGGATGATGTAAGTGACCGACGAGGCAAATACGGCCGACGAATAATTTATCAGATAATTGATGCCTATTACTGCCAATACGGATCCGAATACGGCTAAAATCACAATGTAAACAAGGTCGTGGTGAGATGCCGGATTGAGTAATTTGTCAAATGTGCCTTTCAAGAATAAATCGGCAAAAGCGATAGGACCTAATATTACAAAAGTAAATGTGGTTATGGTTACTCCGTCAAGGTCTTGAAGATATTCTTTTACTACATTGACATTGGTTGCATACATGGCGGTTGCCAGCATGATAGCGCCTAAGTATGTGCTGTTTACTGTAAATGATGCTACCCCCTTGGCCAAAAGAAGACCTACGGTACCTGTTGTGCCTATTATGAGCCCTAAAATTTTTAACCAACTGATTTTATGTTTGAAAAAGAATACGGCTATCAGGAAGGCAAAAATGGGGGTGGTGCTGTTTAATATTCCGGCTAGTGCACTGTCTATATACTGTTGGGAATAAGTAAACAAATACATGGGAATGGCATTGCCTATGAAAGCAACTTCAAGGAGAGGGTAGAGGTGCTTTCGTTTGAGTTTTGAGTACCTTTGAAATGCGAATGGTAATACGACAAGAAAAGCAATAAATATTCTTAGTGAAGACACTTCAAACATGTCAAATGTTCTTAGAGCTTTTTTCATCAATATAAAAGAAGCTCCCCATATAAAAGAGAGAATAAAAAGGAGTATCCATTGGTTGCTGCGTTTGGTTAGATCAAACATAAAAAAGTACCTTTGAGGTACAAAGGTACTTTAAAAACATGGTTCCTTGTTTTTGATTCGTGTTTATTTTTTAGGTACGAAAATAACGGCTAATTCAAATGCTCCTTTCCCGTTTGTATAATAAGACAAATCGGAAATATTGTAGTCGTAACTTAGAAGAATCTTGAAATTCTTATATTTTGTTCCGAGTAGTATTACAATGGCATCGTTTAGTCGATAATAACCTCCCAAATACATGTTAATATCCGGGTTAAATGTGTATTGCCCTTTAATACCGGGCATTAATTCAAGTATATTTTCCTGATACATGGCCAAGACGCCTGGATTTATGGTGAGTTGGTCATTGGCAATAATATCGGATCCTAGAATACCTTGAAATCTCATAGGCCATCTTTTGTTTTTATCTCCTATAAAATCTATTTTGGGCATGGTGGCATGATAGATTGTGAAACTTGCATACGGTTGAATCTTTTTATTGTTATTGAGGAACTTATAGTATATTCCCAGATTCACTTCCGGTGCATATACGGTTCTGTTTTCCGTGAGTTCTCCACTGGGGACATCACTGTCGAAATTGTCCACTACCCATTGATTGTCAAATGTCAGTTCGTTGTGATTCAGCTGCAGGCTCATAAATCCTACTTGTAGGCCTCCCGATAAGAAATGTTTGTCATTAGGGGTGGTTATTTGATAGGCGGCAGAAAGAACAAATTTAAATATGTTGAGTGCTCTTGCCGCATCGTCACTGACAAGGTATGCCCCGAATCCTATTCTGTCATTGTACGGCATGTCAAAGGACAGCAGGCTGGTCAAATACTTACCACTGATATTGCCCCATTGGCTGCGTGACTGTGCGCTTACCCTGAAATAATCTTTAATCATTCCGGTGGATGCAGGATTATAATATACGGGATTGGAATAATATTGGGACAAATGCAAATCTTGTGATGTCGCAATATTTACTCCGATAATGGTTAAAATTAGAATTGTGATTGTGTATTTAAGTTTATTCATGACTTAAAGTTTTTATCTGATTAATATTACTTCTCCGGTTTTTTTGTATAATTTGCCGTCTATGGTTTCGGCTTCTATTGTCCATACATAACTTCCGACAGGTTGTTCTACGCCTTTGTATGTACCGTCCCAACCTTCTCCGGGGGTGGTAGTGTGGAAAATCTTAACCCCCCACCTGTTAAATACGGCAAAATCTACCTTACTGAAAGGTCCGCCACGCGGATAGAACACATCATTCTTACCGTCTCCGTTAGGAGAAAAAGCATTCGGTAGTTTGGGGGGCAGTATTTCTGCTTCCGGTTCAATGTATAAGGTACTGAATGCCGTATCGTAACAGTTGTAATTATTGGCCACAACGAGCATTATATGCATGTTGCCCGATTGATTAAAGATATGTTGGGGATTAGGAATGTTGGCTGTCATGTTATCACCGAAATTCCATAACCAACTAACTACATCCGGCGAAGACAAATCCGTGAATGAAACGGTTTCGTTCACTTTAAGTTCCTCGGCATCGTAAGAAAATGCTGCTGTTGGAGTGGGGAATACTTCCACTTGCTTGGTTACCGTATCGGTACATCCAGAACCGGTGGTTACGGCGAGTGATACATCGTATGTTCCGTTTTCGTTGTACAAATGTTGTGGGTTTTCCAGTGCCGAACCGCTTCCATCTCCGAAATTCCACGAATAAGTGGCCGGATCTCCATAAGTATTGGTTAGATTGGTAAACGGAATACTGTCGTACAAACATTTGTTTTCAAAACTGAAATCGGCCGTAATATCATAAACATTTACTTCTTTGATTACAGTATCCGCACAGTTTTGAGAAGAACCGGCTATGAGCATTACATTATAAGCTCCCATTTGTTCGTACTGGTGTACAGGATTTTGTTCGTTAGAATAGTTTCCATCTCCAAAATTCCATGTCCAGTTATTGAGATTGTTTGTGGGAGACGTTGATTGGTCGTGGAATGTTATGGTATTGTCCGCACAATTGTAGTTAAAATCAAAATCGGCTTCCGGAAGCGGATATACCGATATAGGTTTTGTTACCTCCGAGGTACATCCGGTGTTGGCTGTAACTTGCAGAGTTACATTATAATTGGATGCAAAGGAGTAGAGATGTTGCGGATTTTGGTAATAGGAGGTGTCTCCGTCACCGAAAATCCATGTCCATCCGGTAATATTTCCTTGATTAACGGATGATTGGTCGGTAAATTGAACGGAATCCCTATAACAATTTGATAAATAAGAGAAATCGGCCGCCGGAAGCGGATAAACCGTAACCGGTTTGGTTATACTGTAAGAGCATCCCAGCGAAGAAGCAACCGTAAATGTAACATTGTAAATGCCTGTGGAATCGAAAATCATTTGTACCGGATTGCCGTAAAGAGAGTTGGTTTGCCCTTCTACTTGCCAAGTATATCCGGCGATTCCTCCCGTTACAATTTGTGAGTTATCCGATAGGGTAACTACATTGCCGGAGCAGGCTATTCCATGGGTAAAGTCCGGAATAACCGGAACTACAAAGAAAATTCTCATGGTATCGCTTACTTCTGCACAGGCTTCGGAGTTCCTGGAAGACAGGATAATGGTGACTTGTCCATTTACACTGTCGGCACTGCTGGGCAGATAATAATTATTCAACACGGTATCCGACGGATAAAATGTTCCGGATCCTAATGTTTGCCAAATAATACCGTTTGTATTTTGTGTAGAGCCTCCTAATGATACCGTATCGGCACCCAGGCAAGCTTCAAGGTTCGGTCCGGCATCTATTACCGGAGGTTCTACGAACGACACGGTAACGGTATCTCTACCGGGTTGGCAACCTCCACCGTTGTCGGCGGTTAGGATGAACGATACTTCTCCGTTTGTCCTGTCATCATCCGTTACATAATATATTGCCGTTAGTTGTGTAGAGTCTGCGAATGTTCCTGTGCCGTCCAATGTTTGCCAATAACCGCTTGTTGCACCTCCTGCCACAAAACCGTTTAGCAGTATGATACTGTCCAGTTTACAAGCATAGAAGTCGTCTCCTGCATCGGCAAAAGTTTCTCCGGTGAATGTCAAAGTTATTGTATCGTTTACGGCTATACAATTTCCATTGTTTGTGGAGGTCAATATTAATGCAACACTTCCGTTTGTCGTGTCATTGGTGCCGAATACATATTCCGCATTCAAATCGGAATCATTGGGCATAAAATAGCCGTCTCCCAATGTGGTCCAAATTCCTGCAGAAGCTCCTCCCGTTACGGTTCCGTGCAGTTGGGTAGATGTTGCCGTGTTGCAAACCGTTTGATTGTTGCCGGCATCAACTACCGGAGCAGGTGTAATAACCAAGTGCATGGTGTCCGATACCGGCATACATCCGCCATTACCTGTGGTTGTTAGAATTATGTAAGCTTCTCCGTTGGCGATGTCGTTATTTCCCGGAATGTAAGTGGTATTCAAATCTGTGGTAGAGGTAAAGTTTCCGTCTCCGGTGGTGGACCATTCACCGCCGGTTGCAATGGTTACTTCTCCATGTAGCGGCAAAGTGCAGTTGTTGGCACATAGCGCGGTGTCGTTACCTGCGAATGCTGTCGGTGCCGGAGAGAAATTAACTTGCAGGGCATCAAATGCGAAGTTGCAGGAATTGGTTGCGGTGAGTACCAAAGTTACATTACCTGCCGCCAGATCATTTTGTCCGGGTATGTATTGTGCATCCAAAGCCGTGTCGGATGGAACAAATATTCCATCTCCCGATGTTGCCCATTGTCCTTCGCTTGCACCTCCGGAAATGGTTCCGTTCAGTTGTATGGTTGCGTTATTGGAACACAAGGTTTGATCTTGTCCTGCATCAACGATTCCGGCAGGTAGGATATTTATTTCAATGGTATCGGATACGGCAAGGCAATTTCCGTTGTCGGATGATGTGAGTACCAGTGTGACATGTCCGTTTATCGAGTCTTGACTACTTGCATGGTAAACGGCATTGAGGGCGGTATTGTTCGGTGTGAAAAATCCTGTTCCATCCGTGGTCCATTCCCCGGTGTGGGTACCACCCCATACATGTCCGTCGAGTTGGATGTCAAGATTATCCACACAGGTGGTAATGTCTTGTCCGGCATCTACTTGAGGGGCAGGAGTGATGGTTATGCTCATTTGATCTTCGGCCTGGTTACATGAATTGGCTGTTAGAGTTAGGGTTACGGTACCTACTGCCGTATCGCCTGCACTTGGTATATATGTTGCGTCGAGTACCGTGTCGGCAGGATAGAAAACTCCGCTACCGTCGGTTGACCATACTCCGGATGTTGCACCGCCTCCGACTTGTCCGTTTAATTGTACGGCGGCGTTGTTGGCACATACCGTTATATCACTTCCGGCGTCAGCAGTACCTGCCGGTAATATATATACTTTCATTGAGTCACTTACGGGAAGACAGGTCCCATTGTTGGTAGAAGTTAAGGTTAAAGTTACTTCTCCGTTTATGGAGTCCTGTGAACTGCATACATATTGGGCATTCAAAGAGGTATTGTTGGGTACAAAGTATCCGGTTCCGCTTGTGGTCCATTGACCTGTGTTTGTGATTCCCGATACCGAACCGTTGAGTTGTGCTATCATATTATCAACACATACATAAACATCTTGTCCGGCATCTACAATAGGTGCGGGATTGATGGTTATGTGTATGCTGTCTTGTTCTGCCAAACAAAGTCCATTATCCGTGGTGGTTAGCACCAAGGTTGCTTCTCCGTTAGCAATTTCCGATGCGGATGGGTGGTAAGTCGTATTCAATGATGTGTCGGACGGAGTAAATGAACCTGAGCCTCCGGACCATATTCCTCCTCCTGCTACGGTGATATAAGCACTTAAATCGGCATCGGGATTGTTTTCACAAACGGTAATGTCTTGTCCGGCATCTACGGTGGGGGCTGGTGTGAATGTTATGGTAACATCGTCACTTACGGCAAGGCATGAACCGTTTCCGGTAGAGGTTAGGGTTAATGTTAGAGAACCGTTGGCAATTTCACCTTGTGTGGGTGTATATGTCGTGTTAAGGTAGGTGTTTCCGGGGTCAAAAATACCCAGTCCGCCGCTCCATTGTCCGCCGGAAGCATTGGTTACCGTTCCACCAAGGTGAACTTCCGCGTTATTGGCACATACGGTAATATCCGGACCTGCATCCACTACGGGGGCCGGATCAAAATATATGGTTACACTATCTTTTACGGGTATGCATGTTCCGTTTCCCGTTGATGTTAGATACAGCATTATGCTTCCGTTGTCTATTTCCGTTTGTGTAGGAATATAGGTCGCATTTAAGGTTGTATTATTGGGAGAGAAGGTTCCGTTGCCACCACTCCATATACCGCCTCCGGCATTTACTACGCTTCCGTTAAGTTGGGCGTTAGGGTTATTGGTACAAGCATGTATGTCTGCACCTGCATCTACAATCGGAGCCGGGTTTATTACTATTTCCATTTCATCACTTACCGGATTGCAGTTGCCGTTTCCGGCAGTGGTGAGAGTCAGTGTAACATGGCCTACTGCGATTTCTGTTGCCGATGGTGTATAAACAGCATTAAGGGTTGTGTTATTGGGGTAAAAAGTTCCGTTTCCTCCACTCCATACTCCACTGGATGCTATGGTTACCGATCCGTTTAGTTGTACATCCGGATTGTTTTCGCATACTACTTCATCCGGACCGGCATCGGCTGTTGGTGCTTCGGTAAAATGCAATATCATGCTGTCTTTTACGGCATTACAGTTTCCGTTTCCTGTGCTTGTGAGGAATAAAATTACTTGTCCGCTTGCCAATTCCGAAGAAGTGGGATGATAAATGGCATTTAGCGTATTATTGTCCGGCGTAAAGATGCCCAGACCGCCGCTCCATTGTCCTCCTGACGCCACTGTAACGGACCCGTTTAGTTGTGCATCGGAATTGTTGGCACATAAAACTTGGTCGGAACCGGCTTCTATGGTGGGTGCCGGTGTAAATTGTATGGTCATAGAATCGCTTACGGCCAGACAGTTACCGTTTCCGGTAGAGGTTAAAACCAATGTTACTTGGCCGTTGTTTATTTCTGCTTGAGAAGGTGTGTACACGGTGTTTAGTGCGTTGCTACCCGGATTAAAACTTCCCGAACCACCTGTCCATTGTCCACCTGTGGCTACCGTTACTGTCCCGTTGAGGGTTACTTCGGGGTTGTTGGCACATACGGATTGGTCGGTTCCTGCTTCGACAGTAGGTGCGGGTGTTATGGTTATTGTCATTTGGTCGGATTCGGGTTGGCAGTTTCCGTTTCCGGTAGTAGTTAGTGTAAGTGTTACCGTTCCGGCATCTATTTCGTTTTGGGATGGGATGTAGGTAGCATCCAGAGTTGTATTGTTAGGAATAAAGGTTCCAGTTCCTCCGCTCCATACTCCACCTGTGGCCACTGTAACCGACCCGTTTAGTTGTACTTCGGCATTGTTGGCACATACCGTTTGGTCCGGTCCTGCATCCACGGTAGGTGCCGGGTCGAAATACAGTTCCATTTGATCCGAATGGGGGAAACAAACTCCTGTGGATGTCAGAGTTAGTGTTACATGCCCGTTTTGTATATCGGAATAACTGGGGGTGTAGATAGCGTTCAGGTCTGTTGCATCGGAAAATGTTCCGCTTCCGCTGGTTGTCCAGATGCCGGTGGTTACGCCTCCTGTTACACTTCCGTGTAATTGGGCCACGGAATTGGCACAAATGGTTTGGTCTGCTCCGGCATCAACGATTATTTCTGCTACAAATTCGGAAAAATATC
>CAYMVE010000051.1:0-12694 GCA_964393715.1 uncultured Bacteroidales bacterium
ATGAAAATCAAGCTTATGAAGTTTTATGGTTTGGAAAGGAAATAATGATTGCCAATCGCATAAAGTTATCAAATAGAAGAATGGCATTGGGGGATTATTGATATTTAATTTTTTGACGGAATTTTTCCAACGATAATCCGGTTTCTTTTTCGAGGTTTGTAATAGAGGTTTCCAATTTTTCTAAAAAGGCTTGATGCTCTGGGCTGTCCAAAAATAAAGGACGATGAAGGACAGATTTATTTATTTTTTTCAATTTGTCGATAACGGTTCTGCTTTCACTATTATAAAAAGCGGACAGGAATTTTTCCAGTATAATTTCTTTGGCCGTATCGTTCAGATGTATCAAGTCTTTTTCGTAAAAACGGTAATCGCGTAATTCGTCATACATTATTTCAAAAGCCGGAAAATAATAACAATCCGGCCGGGAGGCTATAAGGTGATGTACGGCGACTTTTAATACGGCCTTGGAAAGCATGTTTTCTATGGCTCCGTCTTTCATGTGGCGTACGGGGCTTATGGTGAAAATAAATCGGGCTTCCGGGTTGATTCTTTTGATTTGCTGAATAATTTGGGTAAATCGGCTTGTGATTTCTTCTACTTCCAAACGCTTTCGTTCAAACAAGGTAGCCGGCATTTTATGGCAATTGGATACGGTTTGGCCGTTTTCCCGCAGGAGGTAAATCCAAGCGGTACCAAAGGTGAAAAAGAAATACCGGGCTTTTTTCAATGCTTTTTGGGCGGCTTCCAAACTGCTGTTCATGGTTTGCAGGACTTCTGCGGCGTTTAGTTCCGAAAAACTGCCGTGAAAATCGTAATGAAACCAGAGTCCATTATCTTTCTGTATTAAATCTTTTTCGGTATAGCGTTTTCCTTGCAAAATCATTTCCATTTGATGTGCTATCGATTCCGGGTTATATACTATGCCGAAGGGATTAACGATAACAGGTAAGTTTAATGCTTCGAGGTATCCGCCAATATTTTCTACAAAACAACTTCCTGCAAAAAACAAAGCATCTTTGTAGTTGATTTTGAAAGGATATTCCGGAATATCTACTTCGGTAAATAACCGCATATCAGCGTATTTTTTTAAGGCTGTTACCTTTGATTACATATATGGACGACGGTTTTTTTTGTGTCGGTTCCGATGTGTCGTCGTAATCTACTATATAGTCAACCATAGATTTCAGTTCTTCGGGAATATCCGAAAAATTTTTCGGATGAGGATAACCGCTCAAATTGGCCGAAGTAGAAACGATAGGTTTGCCAAACAAATTGAGCACTTCGGTCATTAGGTCGTGCTTGACGATTCTGATGGCAATGCTTCCGTCTTGTTCCAATAATATGTCCGGCAGATTGATTGCTTTGGGATACACGATGGTAGTGGGTTCTTCAAATTGCAAAATCTTTTTAAGCATTCTCACATCAATATCTTCCACATATTCGCGTAACATATCCACATCGCCTACCAGTATGATCATGGGCTTGTCGTATGGACGCTCTTTGATGTCATAGACTCTTTTTATAGCCTCGGTATTGGTGGCGTCACAGCCGATTCCCCAAATGGTGTCGGTGGGGTATAAAATTACTTTTCCTTCGTTTAGTGCCTTTACAACTTCGAAAACACGATTGTTCATTTTATGTGTTTTTTAGATTCCGGATGTCAAAATATCCACAATATGAATGGTGGTGATTTCCTTTATATTTTGTCGTCTAATGTAAGCTTCCATATTCATTAGGCACGATGCTTCCGTAGAGGTAATAAATTCTGCTCCGGTTTGTAAGGCGCCTTGTATTTTTTGTTCGGTCATGGCGGTTGATATGGCTTTGAATTTGGCGGAAAAAGTGCCTCCGAAACCGCAGCATACTTCGGCATTTTTCATTTCTACCAGTTCCAACCCTGCTACTTTTGACAGTAATATACGCGGTTCTTTTTTGATGCCGTATTCGCGCAGTGCGGAGCAGGCATCATGGTAAGTTATTTTATGTGGAAATTGGGCACCGAAATCCGTAACCCCTATTTTGTTTACGAGAAAATCGGTTATTTCGTAAATGTTTCCGGTCAGACGCTTTACTTCTTTTTGTTCGGGTGCGTCTTTTTCAAAGAGTTTCGGGTAATAGTTGCGAATAAAACCGGTACACGAAGCTCCCGGACTTACTATCGGTCTGTCTCCGGAAAAGTCATTCATAAACTTTATGGCTAGCCGTCTGGTTTCTTCCCAGTGTCCGCTGTTGAATGATACTTGTCCGCAGCATGTTTGTGCCGGATTGTAATGTACTTTCATACCGGCTTTTTCCAACAACTTTATCGTGTTAAAAGCTGTTTCGGGGTACAATTGGTCTATAAAGCACGGTATGAAAAGTTCTACTACCATTGCATAAGGTTTTTCAAATCTTTGAGACGCAAGAACTTATAAGTATCCGTTTGGTCGAAGGGTATTTTTCTCGAAAAGATAAACTTTTTGGCTTTTACATAACCGGTTACTCTTATTCGGGTTTTTCGCCGCAAAACGGTTTTGAGGGCAGATAAGTAGTTGTTTTTTAGTTCTTTAAATTCGAGCTTGAAGCTCAATGGGTAAGTTTGCTTGGATTCTTTCAACACTTTCAGGTTCTGATAATTCTTGATTTTGCCCAGATAAATATTGTCTGCATAAATGTCGGCTCTTACTTTTTCTACGGTAAAAGAGAAGTTGTTAGGATTTTCTATTTCGATGGCAAGGTTGATATCCATGCCTTTTTTGTCTATTTTTTTGACCGACACATCTTTAATTCCGGTTACTTCCACTTCCTGAAATGTACAAGACGAAAGCAGCACTCCCGTAAGAAGCGCTGCCATTACCAGATATAATTTATTTAAACTCCGATTCATTACTCTTTTTCCAATTCGGCTTGCAATTCGTCGGTAAGTTCAAGGTTATGATAGACATTTTGAACATCATCGTTGTCTTCAAAGTCTTCTATTAGTTGTAGTACTTTTTTGGCTTGTTCTACGGGCAATGTTTTGTGATCTTTGGGGATGTATTCCAATCGGGCACTGTCTATTTCAATGCCCATTGCTTCCAGTTTTTTTTGTAAATTACCGAAATCTTCTTTGGCTCCGTATATGATTATTCTATCGTCTTCTTCTACGATGTCTTCCGCTCCCGCATCGATTATTTCCAATTCGAACTCTTCCAAATCTATGCCGTCCTTTTTAACTTCAAATACACTTTTGCGGTCGAACATAAATACCACCGAGCCGGATGTGCCGAGGTTGCCGCCGCGTTTGGTAAATATGGCTCTGATGGCTCCCACGGTACGATTCTTATTGTCGCTTAGGCATTCTACAATGATAGGAACGCCGTGCGGTCCGTATCCTTCAAATACCATTTCTTGTAGGTCGGTGTTGTCTTTATCCGCTTTGTTTATTGCCCGTGTAATGTTGTCTTTGGGCATGTTGGCTGCTTTGGCATTTTGTATGGCAATCCGAAGTCGCGGATTACTTTCTTCATTAGGGCCGCCTTCTTTAACGGCTACGGTAATTTCTTTGATAATTTTGGAAAAAATTTTAGACCTTTTGGCGTCTTGTGCCGCTTTTTTGTGTTTAATGGTAGACCACTTATTATGACCGGACATATATCGTCTTTTTTAATTTAACTGCAAAAGTAATAAATAATTTTAAATGCTTAGAATAGACGCTTGTTTCCGTTTCAAAAAAACTTTTTGCGAAGGATATGCAAAAAGTAAAGAGGAAAAAGAATTTTTTTTACTCGCAGCTGCATTTTTCTATGCACAATAAAAGGTCGTGAAAGTTCTTGTCACTCAATGAATAGTAAATTTGTTTACCCTTTCTGTTAGCGGTTAAAATGCCTCCTTCTTTGAGGATACTCAAGTGGTGTGATGTGGTGGATTGCTCCAAGTTTAACGCTTTGTACAATTCCGTTACGCACATTTTTTCTTTTTCCATAAGCAGATCTACAATCTTTATTCTCATGGGATGTGAAAGTGCTTTTAGAATCTTAGACGCTTTATGTAAGCTTGCCGGTTTGAATCTTTGTGTTTCTTGCATGGTGTCAAATTTTGGTTTGCTAAGACAAAAAACCAAAAATTAAACCGTTCAAAAAATGACAAAAGTCAATTTATATTAAAAAAATGTAATATAAAAACTCCTGCAAGTGTGGGAAATGCTTGCAGGAGTTTTGGCTCTGGTGCCGTGCTGTCTTTATTCTTTGACAAATTTGCGAATATAAATGTCATCTCCGGATTTCATTTTAATGAAATAACTTCCGGATTTGAGGGCTTCGATGTTGAGATTCAAAACATAATCTCCTTGGTTTTTGTAATGGCTCTTTATGGTTTTTAATGTTTTCCCATTGATGTCGTACAGTTCAAAAGTTACATTACCCGGTGTAAGTACCGTATAATTTACCGTTAGTGTGTTATGGGCCGGGATAGGATAAATATGCCATTCCGCATTTTTACTTCCTACTACCAACTGTTCTTGTACGATTACCGTGATAGGCGGAAATTTGATATAATCAATCCATGCGGCATCGCTTCCGTCCGAATACGAATAATCTTTTTCGTAGGTCCATGTTAAAGTGTGCTGACCAGAGGTTGCTATATAATAAGAATAGGGAGTCCAGTTTATTTCTCCGCTCCACCTGTCGATGGACGAACCGTCAACGAAAAAGGTCAGGAAATCGTAATTGGCTTCGGAAGATACTTTGTAATAAAAACTCAAAGTGTCCGGAGTGGTTACATCTATGGTAAGGTATAGAGTAGAAGATTGGTTGTGGTCAATAATGCCCGAGCGCATGGAGTAAGTCCCTTCATAATAGGTTGTATTGTCTCTAAACCATGGAGCATTTCCATCGTCTTGCCAGTCAAAATTGAACGGATTGTTGTCTTCCCAATCTTCGTATATTTCACCGATTGGAATGGTAAAAGTTGAGGAAACTTCGTACGGTGGAGCAGTCCATGTGTAAGTCATAGGGGCGACATCTCCTGTTTGTGCATTATTGTCGGCAGTAATGGAGAATATAGCTTCCGAGCTGCTGGCACTATTTACTTGAGATAGAGTTGTCGGAGTTCCGTAGAGAGCAAGGTTAGGATAAGTGGATGATAGGTCGCCGGTGCCTGCCGGGGTTATTGCATGTCCGTTATTATAATTGTAAACGGTCAAATCTGCGGTTTCTCCGGGATCGAGATGCCCGTTATTGTTGCCACTTGCATCGTCAATGGTGTAACCGTTGATAGCCAATACCGGTGCATTTAGTGTGGCTTGTAGGGTGTAACTCCAAGTAGAATCATAGGCATCTGTAAGGAGCAAGTCAAAAGTTACTACATGTTGGTCCGGAATAGAATCGTTTATGGTAAAAGCAAAAGCTCCGTTGTATGTATTTGACGCCCCGGCTGCCAAATTTCCGCAATTTTCCGTGCTATCGGTTAGGGTGATGTATGGGTCGTTTGAAGATATTTCTGCTACAATGGCACTGTCATCTTCGTTTCCGACATTTTGTAAGGTGATGTCTATCAGTATGTTTTCGTTGTAATCGCAAAGCCCGTTATTGTTGCCGTTTGAGTCGTCGAAATGTTGTCCGGTAAGGGCAATATAAGCATTTTGAGGAGAAATAAAGTACACTTTTCCGAAATAAGGTTTGCGAAACTGTTTGGTTATCACAATGTCGAAAGTGTCCGGGCCGGTTGGGGAGGTGAAATTGAGGGTTACGGAAGTTCCGGAACCGGTATATTGTGCATCTAACAAGGTGCCGTGGTCGGAAATAGCCACATAAGCATAGTCCTCGGTAGATACGGTTAAGGTAGAGACGCCTACTGGCTGTATGGATTGATAAGAAGCTGTCAGATCTTCCGGAATACCCATGTAAATAAATACGGAGGGGTCTCCCATTGTATGGTAAATGTCCCAATAATATTGCTCGTTGCTGCTTCCTGATTCGGTTACGGCCAGATTTCCGGCAAAAATCATTTGATGGGTGGTGGCGTACCAATCGTCTATGCTTTCATTGTGATCATGGAATATGCGGTCGTAAGCCCCAAGATGTGTGTCATAACTCGGATTGCTTGATACGGATGTGGCTCCAACGGCAAACCAAAAATCTTCGTCCCACAAAGAATATTGGCTGGTACCCAGATAAGCCACACAACCCAGATTGGGCGTGTGTGTAATAACTTCTCCGAAAGCATCCGATTCGTCAAACTTATTGGATTGACAGCAGTTGGACAACATTACACAATATTTGTCCGCGTTTTGAAGGTTTAATGCATCGGAGACTGAAAACGAGGGATCTGCCCAGCCGTCCGGCGAACAATGTGCCGTATAGTTTACATATCCTACTCCTCTGCTTACTTGTGCGTGAATAGAATCGGCTGCATCCGGATCGTCCGAAGTTATGGGGGAACCGGATCCGTAAAGGTATTCATATACGGTTGTAAATCCGTGAGAAGCATTAATGTAGTTGTCACAGCCATAGTTTATTTGTCCGTTGCCATAGGTTGGGGCGTGACTATTATCCACACCGGCAACCATTACGGATTTTGCCAAATAGGAATCATCCGGCATGGTGTACTTTTCATATTCTAAGGTTTTGTCTATGTATGAATGTAGTTCACTTGAAGATTCCACCGACCATCTACCGTAATACATATCGGGATAAATATCACCGTTTCCGTCCATGGTGCAATAATACAGGTCGGTATGTTTGTCGTAATATCCCGCATCGCTGTAGAAGGCTGGTATTTCGTCGATATCTCCTACAAAAATTACATAGGTGGGGGCTGGATCCGTGGCTGTTGCATTATCGTAGAGACCTTGCAAGTAATTATGTATATCTGTGGTGGTGTTGCCTATATCATCGGTAGATACGACGGTGGTATAAAATCCTTTTTGATGTTTCCAATAAAGAAAATCTCCCAAAGAATCTTTGTATGCCGGAGAGGTGATGATGACCATTTTTACCGGATACCTAACTATAGTGTCTTTGGTGATGTAAGCGGCTTTTAGACTTTGATGGTTTAACAGCATTTTGTCAAACAATCCTTCGAAAGCCGGAGAGTACAATCTTCGGTATTCGTAAGAAGCCTTGTCTTTATTGTAATTTTTGAAATAAACCTTGAAACTGATATTGGTAAATAAGATTAATTCGTTTTTTACCGGATTATATACCATGGGAGACAGGGTAAGCCTTCCGAGAGTAACTTCTCTCATTTTCCCAAGTTTTACAACTTTAATCATGGGAGAGCCTTTGAATGCGTTCAACTTATATGCGTTTTTATCGTACTTAAACGGGAAGTCTTCCGGATGGATGTTTTTAGGCATAGATGGTTGTGTCGGGATAAGTAAGTCGGAGAGTCCTATGGCATCCAGTTTGACAACGATACTGTCGTACCCTGTAATTTCCGCATAAACATTCGCACCTTGCGGAATTTCTATCAGTTTGTTGTAAACCAAAGTCATCGGTTTGCCTATACGGTCGAAATCTTTGATTAAACCGTTTCCTACCAGCTGGGTAAATGTTCCGTTTTTAGGGGTTTTTACTTTAAAAGCCTTCAGGTCTTCCAATGAAAAGATGCCCGATATTCCATTTATATCGGATTTAATTACTTGTATTTGATTAGTTCCTTTTTGAATAATTGGAGTGAACACTCTTTGCGAAAATGCAGTGTTGAATGATATTACTGCAATGATAAAAACGGCAATTTTTTTCATAATTAAAATATTTTACTTGCAATATTACAAAAAAAAGAATAATGTCGCACTTGTAAGCACTAAATATGACTGGTAAAATAGTAAAAAAGTTGTGCGAAAATAAAAATGAGAAAAGAAAAACCGGGATTAGTATCCCAGTTTTTCCGAAAGGTTCAACATTCTTTTTATAGGTTTGTAAGCTGCGTCTATCAGTTTTTTGTCCAGAATTATTTCGGGAGTTTCGTATTTCAACGAAAGATATAATTTTTCCAATGTTATGGTTTTCATAAACTCGCAAAAACCGCAAGCACAAGTTGCTCCGCCAAGTACATGAAACTTTTTGTCGGGATTTTGTTTTTTCATTTGATAAATAATGCCTTCTTCGGTTGCTACTATGAATTCTTTATCTTCGTTTTCGGATACAAATTTTAGCAGTTGGGAAGTAGAACCTATGAAGTCGGCGATAAGCAGAACTTCTTTGGGAGATTCGGGATGGGCAATCAGTTTAGCCTTGGGATATTTCTCCCGCATGTATTCATATGCTTCTTTATTAAATCCGTTGTGTACATGACAGGCTCCGTCCCAAATGACAAAATCTTCATCCGATTTGTCCAGAAGCGATTTTATGTAATACCCGAGATTCCTATCCGGTGTAAAGATTATTTTTTGTTCGGGTGGTAGTGTTTTTATCATCCTGAAAGCATTGGAAGATGTACATATCAAGTCGGACATGGCTTTTATTTCTGCGGAAGTGTTTACATAAGAAATTACCATGTGTTCGGGATATTGTTTTTTGAGTTCCGCAAGACCTTCCGGTGTAATGGAATCGGCCAATGAGCATCCTGCATTAAGGTCGGGGATAACGACTGTTTTTTCGGGAGACAGGATTTTTGCCGTTTCCGCCATAAAATGGACTCCGGCAAACACAATCATGTCGGCTTTTGTTTTGGCCGCTTCTTGGGATAATTTAAGGCTGTCTCCTACAAAATCGGCAATGTCTTGTATTTCCGGCCTCTGATAAAAGTGTGCCAGAATAACGGCATTTTTTTCTTTTTTTAATTTTTCGATGGCTTTTTTCAGGTCCAATCCTTTTAATTCGTCTTCTATATCTATAAGGTATCCGAGATTTTCTACAATCTGATGTGCTCTTTCTTTGGTCATAACTTTATGGTTTTAATTACTGGCACAAACATACTAAAAAATACCTAACGGAATGATACGGGAAAGTTGGTATTATTTTATTCCCATTCTATAGTTGCCGGAGGTTTGGAACTGATGTCAAATACTACCCGGTTGATGCCTTTTACCCGGTTAATGATTTTATTGGATACTTCGGCAAGAAAGTCGTACGGCAGACGAGACCAATCTGCTGTCATGCCATCGGTAGAGGTGACAGCTCTCAGTGCTACCACATTTTCGTAGGTCCGTTCATCTCCCATCACTCCCACACTTTTAATGGGCAACAGTATGGTAGCGGCTTGCCACACTTCGTCATAAAGTCCGGCTTCTTTCAGAGAGTCTATGAATATTTTATCCGCTTCTTGAAGGAGTTTTACCCTTTCTTTGGTAATAGGTCCGATAATTCGAATGGCAAGGCCGGGACCGGGAAACGGATGTCTTCCCAATATGTTTTGCGGTATTCCCAATTCTTTTCCTACCCTTCTTACTTCGTCCTTGAATAATAACCTTAATGGTTCTACCACTTTTAAGTTCATTTTTTCAGGAAGGCCTCCTACATTGTGGTGAGATTTGATAGTGACGGAAGGTCCTTTTACGGAAACGGATTCTATTACATCCGGATAAATGGTTCCTTGGCCGAGCCATTTCACATCTTTAATTTGGTTGGCTTCCCTTTCAAAGACATCTATGAATGTGGCACCTATTATTTTTCTTTTCTTTTCGGGGTCTTCCACATTTTCCAGTTTAGACAAAAATTCTTTGCTGGCATCTACTCCTTTTACATTGAGTCCCATGCCTTTGTAAGATTGTAAAACCTCTTCGTATTCGTTTTTCCGTAACAAACCGGTATTTACAAAAATGCAATATAAATTGCTTCCGATGGCTTTGTGCAACAACATGGCTGCTACGGTGGAGTCCACACCACCTGACAGTCCTAACACAACCTTGTCGTTTCCCAGCTGTTTTTTTAATTCCGTTATGGTGCTTTCTACAAAGGAAGCGGGAGTCCACTCCGGTTTTATTTTGCAGATATTCAAGGCAAAATTGCCAAGTATTTTTTGTCCTTCAACAGAATGAAACACTTCCGGATGAAATTGCAATCCGTATGTTTCCGAATCCGTTAGCTTGAAGGCGGCAACATCAATATTGTTGGTGCGTGCTATTACCTTTGTGTTGGGTGCCGGCTCTATAATTGTGTCGGCATGGGACATCCACACCTGGGAGTTTTGACGGATGCCTTTGAATATGGGTGAATCCGTGTCTGTAATGATTAGTTCGGCTCTTCCGTATTCGCGATATTTCGATTTATCAACTGTTCCCCCTTTTTTTTGAGTAATCAGTTGGGCGCCGTAACAAATACCAAGTACTGGTAAGTGCCCCATTTTTATTTGAGAAAAATCTATGTCGGGTGCATTTTCGTCTCTTACAGAGAAAGGACTTCCTGAAAGTATGACTCCTTTGATGTTCTCGGTTATTTCCGGAAGATTGTTAAACGGATGTATTTCACAGTAAATGTTCAATTCTCTTATTTTCCGGGCAATCAGTTGTGTGTATTGTGAACCGAAATCAACAATTAAAATTTGTTCCATGGATTTTATTGATTTATTTTTTTGCAAAAGTATATTTATTCTTCAAAATTGCCTTTTGTCCCACTAAAACTTTTTTGTTTTGGAGAATCGTATTTTATAAACGATAGTCGTTTAACGCGTTTTTTGTCAGGAAAATTACTTAAACAGATTGGATTTTTTTGATTGATTTATACATAGGATTGGAAAATTTTTATACATTTAACAAAAATATTTTAGCATGCTGATTAAGTCAATCTATAAATGGATTAGTTTTTCTCGCATGAAACAATTGGAGCTCATGCAAAAATATCCAATGGAATACCAGAACGAACAGTTTGTGTATTTACTTTCCAAAGGAGCCGGTACCGAGTACGGACAAAAATACAGGTTTTCCGAGATTGCTTCTTATGAAGATTTTACAAACCAAGTGCCGGTAGTGGAATATGATGATATAAAACCATACATTAAAAGAATGTTTGAGGGTGAAGAAAATGTTTTATGGCCGGGAAATGTAAAATGGTTTGCCAAATCTTCGGGAACTACATCCGATAGAAGCAAATTTATACCGGTTACGGAAGAATCTCTTAAAAACACACATTACCGAGGAGGGAAGGATATTTTTGCGGTTTATATCGATTTGAATCCCGATACCAATATATTTAATGGGAAAGCCCTTTCGATAGGAGGCTCTAACAAAATCAATAAGCTAACGGGCAATTCGTATTATGGAGATTTATCTTCCATTCTAATTCAAAACTTGCCTTTTTGGGCGGAGTTCAAACGAACCCCCTCTTTGGAAACAGCCTTACTGGACGATTGGGAAGAAAAATTGGATAAAATTACCAAAGAGGCTGTCGCAGAAAATGTAACTACCGTAGCAGGGGTTCCTTCTTGGGTATTAGTAGTTTTTAATCATATTCTGGAATATACAGGTGAGAAAAGTTTATTGGAAATATGGCCGGAATTTGAACTATTTATTCATGGTGGTGTGAGTTTTGAGCCTTACAAAGCCTCATACCAAAAGATACTACCTTCTCCTCATGTCCATTATTTGGAAACCTATAACGCTTCCGAAGGGTTTTTTGCAATTCAAACCTCATTACTGGAAAACAGCATGATGCTTATGTTGGATTATCAAGTGTTTTATGAGTTTTTAGATTTTGAAGATTACAAAAAAGGTAATTATGCTAATACTATCCCGTTGGAAGGTGTGGAAAAACACAGAAATTATGTAATGATAATATCTACCAACGGAGGACTTTGGAGGTATATTATTGGAGATACGGTAGAATTTACTTCTTTGTTCCCTCATAAAATTCGCATAACGGGACGCACTAAATATTATATTAATGTATTTGGCGAGGAATTGATGGAAGATAATGTGGAAAGAGCTTTGATTGATGTGTCTCGAATGACAGGGGCTATTGTTAGAGAATACACGGTGGCACCGGTGTTTATGGATGATTCTAATAAGCAAGGTGCACATGAATGGGTAATTGAATTTGAAAAAGAGCCGCCGGATTTAATAGAATTTATGAAAATGCTGGATAATGAACTGAAAAAAGTGAATTCCGACTATGAGGCAAAAAGATATAAAGATATGACATTAAGACAACCAATAATCCACAAAGTACCCTCCGGGACATTTCATAAGTGGTTAGCAATCAAGGGGAAGCTGGGAGGTCAAAACAAGGTGCCGCGTTTGTCTCAGAACAGACAAATAGTGGAGGAGTTATTAACAATTAATTAATGGTGGGTGAAGTGTTGTTGAAAAAATCGAAAGAAACCATTGCCATTTGAAAAATAGTATGTTTCTTTGCACTCCCAATTACAACAGTTCTGACTAAAGAATGTCAAGAGAGAGTAGAGGAAACTTAAAAAAGTTTTGGTCAGTTGAAAGATTTGAACTATCTTTGCGAGCCCAAAATTGAAAACAGGTTCTGACAAAACAACGACTGCGAAAAAAATGAGAAAAAAACTTAAAAAGTTTTGGCCGGTTAAAAAAACCGGTTTATCTTTGCAGTCCCAAAATTGAAAACGAGTTCTGAAAAAACGACTGCGAAAAAAATGAGAAAAAAACTTAAAAAGTTTTGGTCGGTTAAAAAAACCGGTTTACCTTTGCAGTCCCAAAATTGAAAACGAGTTCTGAAAAATAAAGTTCTTTGAAATATTGAAAAGTTCGGACAAGGGTTCCGGGTCAAAATCTTCTTACTACGAAGAGTTTGATCCTGGCTCAGGATGAACGCTGGCGGCAGGCTTAACA
>CAYMVE010000052.1:0-12490 GCA_964393715.1 uncultured Bacteroidales bacterium
GTAGAACATTGGGCATAGCTACCTTTAAGAAAAACTATATTTAGAAAAAGAAAAATTATAATGTATCTACTCATAATCATTACACACTTTTTATGCAAATATATACAATTCTGAATACAACAAAAAAACCGGCTCTTGTCCAAGAACCGGCCTTAAAACAATCTAATCTATTTAGAATCACTACCTTTTCTGTATTCCGGCAGAGGGTTCTATAAGCACTTTCCTTGACAATTTCAAACGACCTTCGTCATCAATAGAAAGCAGTTTAACCTTTACTTTGTCCCCTATATGTAAAATATCTTCTACTTTGTCAATTCGTGCCCAATCTATCTCGGAAATGTGTAACAGGCCCGATACTCCGGGTAAAATTTCCACAAAAGCACCATAAGGTTTAATGGCTATTACTTCCCCCATATAAGTTTCTCCTACTTCCGGCACAGCCAAAAGTCCTTTTATGATTTGAGTGGCTTTTTCCACATCTTCATACGAACTACCTAAAATTTCCACTACCCCTTTATCTTCAAAATCGGTATCTATTGATATGGCGGTATCCGTTTTTTGTTGAATACTTTGTATCATCTTTCCACCGGGACCTATTATGGTGCCTATCATATCTTTAGGTATGTCAAATCTGACAATCTTAGGAGCATGCGGTTTATATTGAGGCCTTGGCTCACTGATGGTTTCCAGCATTTTGTCCAAAATAAAATGGCGTCCCTTTTTAGCTTGTTCCAGAGCTTTGGCCATAATTTCATACGAAAGGCCGTCTATCTTGATATCCATTTGGGTAGCCGTAAGTCCGTCTTTGGTTCCGGTTACCTTAAAATCCATGTCACCCAAATGATCTTCATCACCTAGGATATCGGATAACACGGCATATTTGCCTGTTTCCGCATCGGTAATCAGTCCCATGGCAATACCCGAAACAGGCTTCTTAATTTGAACCCCTGCATCCATAAGGGCTAATGTTCCAGCACATACGGTAGCCATGGAAGACGAACCGTTGGATTCCAAAATATCCGAAACCACTCTTATCGTATAAGGATTGGCGTTTTCGTCTTTCGGTATCACATATTGCAATGCTCTATGAGCCAGATTACCGTGTCCGATTTCCCTGCGGCTTACCCCTCTCATCGGTCTGGCATCTCCGGTAGAATATGGTGGAAAGTTGTAATGCAATATAAATTTTTCTTCGCTTTGATACACTACTCCGTCTATAGACTGTGCATCCATTTTGGAGCCCAGCGTCACAGTAGAAAGCGATTGGGTTTCTCCTCTGGTAAATATGGCCGAACCGTGAGCCGAAGGCAAAACATCCACTTCGCACCAGATAGGCCTTATTTCGTCCAGTTGCCTACCGTCTAGCCGTATTCCTTCATCGAGAATTATTCGTCTTACCACTTCTTTTTTCAAATCGTGGTAATATTTATCTACCAACTTTTCATTTACGGTTCCCTCTTCACCGGCCTCTTCTTTCAATTTTTCAATAAATTCGTTTTTAATTTTATCAAAAGCTTCGCTTCTTTCGTGTTTGTTTTTGATAGCTGATTTGGCCACTTCATATACTTTATCTCTCAATTCGTTCCAAACCTTTTCTTTAAGTGCTTCATCTTCTTCCGGTTTCTTATATTCGCGTTTTTGCTTTTTACCGGCTCTTTCTTCCAATCTAAGTTGGGCTTCGCATTGTACTTTTATAGCTTCGTGTGCAAACTTAATGGCTTCTACCAAGTCAGCTTCCTGCACTTCTTTCATTTCACCTTCTACCATGGTAATATCGGACAAGGTAGCCCCTACAATGATGTTTATATCCGCTCTTTCCAGTTCGTCATGATGCGGATTGATTTTCAACTGACCGTCAATCCGGGCTACTCTTACTTCGGATATAGGCCCTTTGAACGGGATGTCGGATACCATTAAAGCGGCCGATGCAGCCAAACCAGCCAATGCATCCGGCGGTGTATTTTTATCGCCGGAGATAAGTTCTACGGTAACGAATGTTTCCGAACGATAATCATCGGGAAACAAAGGTCTCAATGCCCTATCCACCAGTCGAGCTATCAGTATTTCATAATCGGAGGGTTTGGATTCTCTTTTGATAAAACCGCCGGGAAATCGTCCCATTGCGGAAAATTTTTCTTTGTACTCACAGGACAACGGCAAAAAATCCACATCTTCGCGAGGTTCTTTTGAGGATACTACTGTCGCCAACAACATTGTTTTACCTAAGGTCAAAACTACTGAACCGTGAGCTTGTTTGGCCAGTTTGCCGGTTTCAAGGATAATTTCCCTGCCGTCATCCAATTTAATTACTTCTTTAATTACATTCATATTCTATAAATTTTATACATTGTTTATTTACGAAAAGTCTTATCAAAAAACAAAAAAAGAGGCGTAAGCGCCTCTTTTAACCTTTCGTTAATTATTTACTTTCTTAAACCTAATTCACTAATAATTGCCCTGTACCTTTCCAGATCCACTTCTTTAAGTTTTCTCAACAATCTTCTTCTCTTACCTACCATTTTGAGCAATGCTCTTTCGGTGCTGAAATCTTTTCGGTGTTTTTTCAAATGTTCCGTAAGATGTTTGATTCTGAGGGTAAACAAAGCAATTTGAGATTCGTAAGAACCGCTATCATTTTCGCTTTTTCCGTATTTCTTGAACAATTCCTTTTTTTGTTCTTTGGTCAAATAGTTGTCAATTGCACTCATTGCTTAATGTTTTTAATTTTAATTCACTCTTTTTTGTTTGATTCTTGCTTTCTTACCTTTTAGACCTCTCAGATAGAACAGCCGTGCTCTCCTTACCTTTCCATACTTATTGACTTCAATGGCTTCAATATTTGGAGAGGCAATAGGGAATATCCTTTCAACCCCGATACCGTTACTTGCTATTTTTCTTACGGTAAATGTTTCGGTTACACCTTTACCTCTTCTTTGTATTACAACACCTCGGAAATTTTGGATTCTTTCCTTGTTTCCTTCTTTGATTTTGTAATGAACGGTAATGGTGTCACCAGGGCCGAATTTCGGAAATTCCTTCACTTGAGACATCTCTTTTTCAACAAATTCTATTGCATCCATTTTTATCTCTGATTTTTATTGAACTGCAAAGGTAATACTTTTTATTTTAACCTATTGCAAAAAATTTATTCTTTTTTTCAACAGCTATAATGCTTTATTTTTTTATGTTAGCTTATCATTCCGGCACCCACCGTAACATTGGTGGATTCGTCAATAAATATTACACTGCCGGTTTCACGGTTTTTTCTGTAAGAATCAAAAAACAACGGCTTGGTTGTTCTGATTCTAACTTTGGCTATTTCATTCATTTTGAGCGGAGTTTTGTCTTCCACTCTTTCAAGCGTATGCATATCCACTTTGTAAATTATATCTTTTATCATACATCTTGCTTCGGTAGTGGTATGCCGTATCGTAAACTTATCACCAATATTCATGGGGCTATCTCCCATCCATGCTACCATAAGGTCAATATCTTGGGACACTTCCGGCACATTATTTTCCCTCACAATCATATCGCCCCGACTGATGTCTATTTCGTCTTCCAAAGTGATAGCCACCGATTGGGGGGCAAAAGCATATTCCAAATGTTCGCCGAAAAAGTCTATGGACTTAACTTTGGAAGTAAAGCCCGACGGCAAAACTTTTATAGTATCACCTACTCTTAATACGCCGCTCGCTATTCTTCCGGCATAAGCCCGATAATCTCTATATTCGTCGGTTTGCGGCTTAATAACATATTGCACGGGAAATCGGAAATCAATGTGGTTGTAATCGCTTCCGATATGAATATTTTCAAGGATATACATCAATGTGGGACCATTGTACCAAGTCATGTTTTCGCTTCGTTTAACCACATTATCTCCTTTCAAGGCACTGATAGGCACGAATCTTATATCCTGAATGTCCAATTTACCGGCATATTTCAAGAAATCTTTTCTAATCCTTTCATAAACGGCTTCCGAATAATCGACCAAGTCCATTTTGTTTACGGCAATTATCACATGAGGTATTTGCAGCAAGGATGCTATATAGGCATGCCTGACCGTTTGTTCCAAAACACCGTTTCGGGCATCTACCAAAATAATGGCTAAATTGGCGGTAGAGGCTCCGGTAACCATATTTCTTGTGTACTGAATATGTCCCGGAGTATCGGCTATAATAAATTTCCGTTTGGGGGTAGAAAAATAGCGGTATGCTACATCTATGGTAATGCCTTGTTCTCTCTCTGCCTTGAGCCCGTCGGTAACCAATGCCAGATTTACATCGTCGGCACCACTTTTCATACTTGCCCGTTTTACGGCTTCCAACTGGTCTTCAAAAATCGCTTTGCTATCGTACAGCAATCGGCCGATAAGCGTACTTTTACCGTCGTCCACACTTCCTGCGGTAGTAAACCGCAACAAATCCATATTCAAATAATTATCCAAAAGTTCGTCAACTTTATTTTTTATTTCTTCTTTGGTTAATGTTGTCATAATCAAAATTTTTAGGTTTGCTGACCAAGAAAATCAAAAATATCCGTCTCTTTTTCTATCCTCCATAGACGAATCGGAAATCTTATCGTCAAATCTGCTACCTCTTTCGGTAGTTCTGGTTGTTGCTATTTCGTACACTATTTCTTCCAATGTAGATGCTTTGGACAATGTAAGTCCGGTAGTAGGAATATCGCCTATTGTCCGGGCTCTTACATCCATTTCCACCACTTCTTCCGTTGGTTTCAATTTCATAAAAGGCGCATAAGCAAGCCATACCCCGTCCCGGTTGAATACTTTTCTTCTATGAGTAAAATACAGGCTCGGGAGTTCTATTCTTTCCAGCAAGATATACAGCCACACATCCAGTTCCGTCCAGTTACTCAACGGGAACACCCTGAAATGCTCCCCGTAATTTTTCTTTCCGTTAAACAAATTCCAAAGTTCCGGCCGCTGATTTTTAGGGTCCCATTGGCCGAACTCGTCTCTGTGTGAAAAAAATCTTTCTTTGGCTCTTGCTTTTTCTTCGTCACGCCTTGCACCGCCCAAGGCCGCATCAAACTTAAATTCTTCTATGGCGTCCAACAAAGTAACCGTTTGTAATCGGTTGCGGTTGGCATTGATACCGGTTTCTTCTTTAACCCGTCCTTGTTTTATACTATCTTCAACAGAACGCACGATAAGCCTGGCGCCGTGTTTTTTGGAAAGGTTATCCCGGAACTCCAATGTTTCCGGAAAATTATGTCCGGTATCTATATGCAAAAGCGGAAACGGCAATCGCATAGGCCAAAAAGCTTTTCGTGCCAGATGAAACATAACAATGGAATCTTTGCCACCCGAAAAGAGCAGCACGGGATTATCAAATTGTGCAGCTACTTCACGGATAACATACATCGCTTCGCTTTCGAGTTCCCTTAAATGGTCTAATGTGTATCGCTTCATAATCAATGATTTATTCGTGTTCGTCGTATCGTATATACGGTAATATTTCCCTCAATATCAAACCCTTAGCTCCTTCAACACTCATCTGATCCGTTCTTATTTCCAAAAACGGCGTTTCCGGTGCTTCAAAAGGCTGATGTATGCCGGTAAAATCCTTAATCTCGCCAGCCCTTGCTTTTTTGTACAGACCTTTCACATCCCTTTCTTCACATACTTCCAAGGGGGCATTTACATATATTTCCAAAAACAAGTCTTCGCCTATGATATCTTTTGCCACTTGTCTTATTTGGCGGGTAGGGCTCACAAAGCTGGTAAGCGTAACCACTCCACAGTTAGCAAACAATTTGGCCACTTCTGCAATACGCCTTATGTTTTCCATGCGATCGGCTTCGCTAAACCCCAAATTGGCATTCAGACCGCTTCTTATGTTGTCTCCATCCAGTATTTGTGTAAGATAACCGGAAGTGTACAATTCTTTTTCTACTTCGATAGCCAAAGTGGATTTTCCTGAACCGGACAATCCGGTAAACCAAAGCACCACTCCGCGTTGTTTCAGCAGGCGTTCTTTGTCTTCTTTGGTTAGCATCCGGCTAAATACCGGAAAAATATTTTTTGCTTTTTCGTTTACACTCATTAAGCATCAATATTTGCGTATTTCGCGTGTGTTTCTATAAATTCACGCCTCAATGCCACATCATCCCCCATCAACATGGAAAAAATCCGATCTGCTTCTGCTGCACTATCTATGGTTACCTGACGCAGAGTTCTGGTTTCCGGATTCATAGTCGTTTCCCAAAGTTGCTCTGCATTCATTTCACCAAGACCTTTGTAGCGTTGTACATGGATTTTGGCATTCGGATTGGAGGCTTTTATTTCTTCTATGACTCTGTCGCGTTGTTCGTCGTTCCAACAATACACTTTGCGACTACCTCCTTTTACCAGATACAGAGGCGGAGTTGCAATATAAAGGTAGCCGTTTTCTATTATCTTTTTCATGTATCGGAAAAACAGGGTCATTATCAGCGTGGAAATATGGCTACCATCCACATCGGCATCGGTCATGATTATAATTTTATGGTATCTTAATTTTTCCAGATTTACTTCTTTTTCGTCTTCCTTAGTACCGATAGTTACGCCCAATGCCGTAAAAATATTTTTTATTTCTTCGTTATCAAAAATTTTGTGTTCTTGGGCTTTTTCCACATTGAGTATTTTACCTCTCAATGGCAAAATAGCCTGAAATCTTCGGTCTCTACCTTGCTTTGCCGTACCTCCGGCACTATCTCCCTCTACCAAGAATATTTCGGCTTTTTCCGGATCTCTCTCGCTACAGTCGGCAAGTTTACCGGGCAAACCGCCTCCGGTAAGTGCTGTTTTTCGTTGCACCAATTCGCGAGCTTTGCGTGCCGCATGACGGGCTTGTGCAGCAAGAATTACCTTGTTAATTATATTTTTGGCATCTTTAGGATTTTCTTCAAGGTATGCCTCCAAAGCTGCACTTACGGATTGCTCTACGGCCAAACTTACTTCGGAATTGCCTAGCTTTGTTTTTGTTTGACCTTCAAATTGCGGTTCGGCCACTTTAACGGAAATGATAGCCGTAAGCCCTTCTCGGAAGTCGTCTCCGCTAATATCAAATTTGAGTTTTGCAAACATCCCTTCCTTCTCACCATATTTTTTCAGCACTCTTGACAATGCTCTTCTGAATCCGGTCACATGAGTACCGCCTTCTATGGTATTGATATTATTAACATACGAATATACATTTTCTGTAAAGGAGGTGTTATAGCGCAAAGCCACTTCGATGGGAACATTATTTTTTTCCGCCTGAAAATGTATGGTATCGGTAAGTTTTTCGCGGTTTGCATCCAAATATTCTACAAATTCTTTCAAGCCTTCTTCCGAATAAAAAACATCATGTTTGGGTTGTCCGTCTTCCCCAGGTTCTCTCTCATCAACTATTTCAAGTTTTATCCCTTTGTTCAGAAAGGCAAGTTCTCGCAACCTTGCAGCCAATACATCATACTTGTATTCGGTAACTACAAAGATGCTATCGTCCGGTTTAAATGTAATTATGGTTCCCGTTTTATCCGTTGTTCCTACCACTTCAACCGGTGTCAAAGGCTTCCCTTCGCTGTATTCTTGCCTCCATATCTTACCGTCACGATGCACTTCGGCAATAAGCTTGGTTGACAAAGCATTGACACACGACACCCCTACTCCGTGCAATCCACCGGACACCTTGTAAGTACTTTTGTTAAACTTTCCTCCCGCATGAAGCACGGTCATTACGATTTCCAGCGCCGATTTTCCTTCTTCTTTATGCACATCCACCGGAATACCTCGCCCGTCATCTTCTACCGTAATAGAATTATCTTTATGTATGGTTACTTTTATGTTTTTACAATACCCGGCCAATGCCTCATCAATAGCATTATCCACCACCTCGTACACCAAATGATGGAGTCCTTTGAAACTTATATCTCCAATGTACATGGCCGGTCGCTTACGCACAGCTTCCAGCCCTTTCAACACTTCAATACTGTCTGCGGAATATTCTCCGTTTTCGGTAAGCTGATTTTCGTTTAATTCTTCGTTGTCTTGGTATTTGTTTTCCTTTTCGCTCATAACGAATTAATTTAGCTTGCAAAGATAATAATTTTAAGCATACTAACCGCCTTAAACTCAAACGAACCTAGGCAAAATTTCAACAACAAAGGCAACTACCTTATTCAAATGTTAATAATTCAAGGAATCGAGGCTATAATCCACATAAGTCTTATGCACAGCCAATACATACTGGTAAGTCTGCAAAAAGGAACGAAGGTATTGATCCATGTATTTCGCTGTATCGGGATATTCGGCAGCCAGTTCTTTTTTTAGTCCGTTTTTATAATCGTAAAGACTGCCTTTTTGTTGCTTGTCCAACACATATAAAAATCTGCCGGAAACAGCAGCCACCTTGCTATCGGCATTCAACAAAGCACAGCATCGGGTTTATCCGGTCAGGTCAATCCCCATTGTATTATTGACAAAATCAAGTCTCAAAAGCCCCATTACCATCGGGAACACATCCATCTGGGAAGCTATTTTCTTTTCAACCGAAGGTAACGGTTTAATATGGTGCATTTGGCATTTAAAAGCACTTAACTTTGATTTTGCTCTATGTTTATTTATTGCCATCATCTTGAACTTTAGCACTGTCTGCCAAATGCACTATATTTTTTGTTGTGTGGCGTACTATTGTTTCACTTTCTGTCAATACTATCATATCATAAATAATTTTCAACCAAATTAGTATGCAAGGAAATACTTTTAGTGTATATGGTATTACAAATTCTTCACGGAAAATTCTTGGAAAAATATCTGTAGGCGACAAACTTGTTAATAAAATTGCCATAACAAAAAGAATAATATTTAACATATTCTTCTCACTTTTTATGAACCAAAGAGTAACTCCTGTCATAGCAATAATAAATGTGGGTGATTCTGCTTTATGATTGAAAATAACTACCCAAATTAACAGCGAAGAAAGTGTTAAATATCTAAATAGAAAATTTTTGTATTGACGAAACTTAATTAATGGTATTAAAAATACAATTATTCCAATAAGAACAACAATGTTCTTGTTTATTTCTACGCTAAACCAAGTGTTTAACCACCCCATAACAGAATATCCATAGGAAGATGCATGGTCGTTTGTTAATAGTTTAAAGAAACTTTGTAAAAGGGCTATATATTGATTGTAATCCACAAATATTAAAGGAATAATAAAAAGTATTGCACTCCATATAAATGAATATAAAGTTAATTTCCATTTATTTGGATAAAATAGAAATAACGCAAACCCAACTATTCCAAATAGTTTTATAAAAATTGAGGATACAATTAATAATGAGGCAAGAAAATACTTTTTATTTTCAAGGGAACCAAATGACAAGACTAAAAGCCCTGCTATTAATCCATTTGATTGTGCATTTTGCATTGATGTCATTAATTCAATTGACAAAATAAGAAGGACTATTCCCTTTTCTTTGGTATTTAAATGTGGTAAATAATATATAGCAATTATTAGAAATAATGCATTAAGCAAATTCCATAAAGTCAAACCAATCCAATCCGGGAAAATGCTAAAAAAGCCAAAAAAAACTGAGAATGTAGGGGTGTATTTATATAAATCCCAGTACTCTTCTGGATATAGGATATATAAGTCCTGATTATTCTTTAAATGGTCGAAAGATTTTTCGAAAATCGTATAATTATTATAATGATTATATTTTATTCCATTTTCATTAAAAGTTTTTGTTCCTAAAGTAAGTGATTGAAAACTAGCACCAATTGCTAATAATACATATAGCATTATTATATATTTCTTATTTACTAAAAGTTTTGTAATTAGATTCTTCATTTTTTTCTAGATTCCTTTCTGTATGCCACACAACAAAATAATATAACCGGTAATAACCAAATCGAAACGAAGCCCGTTGAGCAAAGCATGAAAAATGTCTATGGGCAGGTGTGCCTCCAAAGATATTTTAGAAAAATACAGAAACAATAACAATAAACGGAAAATCGTAAAAGCTGCTACCGCAAAAACATAAACCCGTAAGATACGGGAAATGTAAACTTTTATGCAATTTTTTTGAAGCATAACATCAAACCGGACAAAGCAAAAGCCCGTATCTCACAGGCACTATTTTTTATACCACTCCCCTTCCGCAACAGTTTTTATATTTTTTACCGCTTCCGCAAGGACACGGGTCGTTCCGTCCCACTTTTTTCTCGGTTCTTACGGGCTGGCGCTTGCCTCGCGACTGTTTGTCCGAAGATGAAGAAGTATCACTTCTTGAAGTGTCGTACTTGCTCAAATCAAGTTTGCGCACTTCCCGCACTTGCTTTACTTCCTCTTCTTCCTTGATGTGAATATAGCCCTTCATAAGAATACCGGAGGCAATCTTATTAAACTCGCCCAGCATCTTCTTGAATAAGTTAAAGGCCTCAAACTTGTAAATCAGTAGCGGATCTTTTTGTTCGTATGCGGCATTTTGCACCGACTGCTTCAAATCGTCAATTTGACGCAAATGTTCTTTCCACTGTTCATCCAAAGTAACCAGCAAGGCCAACTTTTCAAATGCTTTGATAATTTCTTTACCTTCTGTTTCAACCGCTTTTTCCAAATTGACCACCACATTGTACACGCGTCTGCCATCGGTAATCGGAATGGCTATATTTTCGTATTGATGACGCTGAGTTTCATACACATGCTTCACCACCGGCAAAGCCTGCTCTATTATCAGCTCCGATTTTCTTTTGTACGCCGCCATTACCTGATCAAATACTTTCCCGATAAGGTCGTGAGTATCCGTCTTTAAAAACTCTTGTTCACTAATATCGGGTTCAATAGCCAAATACCGTATCATGGCAAGTTTGAAACCTTCATAATCGGAATCCGTCTGATAAGTCTCCACTATTTCACTTACCACATCATAAAAAATATTTTCTATTTCCGACTGCAATCGCTCCCCTAACAAGGCATGACGGCGTTTTTTGTAAATCACTTCACGCTGGGCATTCATTACATCATCATATTCGAGCAATCGTTTTCTGATACCAAAGTTATTCTCTTCCACTTTCTTTTGTGCCCGCTCAATAGATTTGGTAATCATCGGATGCTGGATAACTTCACCTTCTTTCAGTCCCAGTCGGTCCATCAACTTGGCAATCCTCTCGGAGCCGAACAATCGCATCAAGTCGTCTTCTAACGAGACGAAAAACTGCGAAGTACCCGGGTCCCCCTGACGACCGCTACGCCCTCTCAACTGTCTATCTACACGACGCGATTCATGCCTTTCGGTACCGATAATAGCCAAACCACCGGCTTCTTTTACTTCCGGCGTGATTTTAATGTCCGTACCCCGTCCGGCCATGTTGGTAGCAATGGTAACCACTCCGGGACGTCCTGCTTGTGCCACAATTTCGGCTTCTCTCGCGTGGTGTTTGGCATTCAACACATTGTGAGGTATTTTCCTAAGTTTCAACATCTTACTCAACAGTTCCGACACTTCAACCGAAGTAGTCCCTACCAGTACCGGACGACCTTGTTTCACCAAATTTTCCACCTCTTTGATTACCGCATTGTATTTTTCCCTTTTGGTCCGGAAAATCAAATCTTCCATATCTTTTCTGATAACCGGCTTATTGGTGGGAACTACTACAACATCCAGTTTGTATATATCCCAAAATTCCTGTGCTTCGGTTTCCGCCGTACCGGTCATACCGGCCAGTTTGTGATACATCCGGAAATAATTTTGCAGGGTAATGGTGGCAAAAGTCTGTGTAGCGGCTTCTACCTTCACATTTTCTTTGGCCTCAATGGCTTGGTGTAGTCCGTCGCTGTAACGCCTACCTTCCAGAATACGACCTGTTTGCTCGTCCACAATCTTCACTTTGTTATCAAGCACCACATATTCCACTTCTTTCTCAAATAAAGTATAGGCTTTAAGCAACTGATTCACAGCATGTATTCTTTCCGACTTAACAGCAAATTCATTCAACAGCTCATCTTTCAACTTTAATTTTTCTTCTTCACTGATACTCTTTTTCTCAATATCGGCAATAACCGACCCCATATCCGGTAGTACGAAGAATTTCGGATCGTCCACATATTTGGCTATCAACTCATGCCCTTTGTCGGTAAGTTCTACGGAATTATTTTTTTCGTCGATAATAAAATACAGTTCATCGGTTACCTCATGCATTCGTTTGGAATTGTCCTGCATGTAAAAATTTTCGGTTTTCAGCAACAAGGTTTTATTCCCTTCCTCACTTAATAATTTGATGAGAGGCTTGTGTTTAGGCAATCCTTTGTGTGCTTGCAACAAATAAAAACCGGCCAATTTCAAATCACCTTCCTGCAATTTCTTTTTGGCCTTTACCAGTATATCGTTTACCAAGTCTTTTTGAGCCCGGTACAATTTTTCCACCAGGGGCTTGTATTCTTTAAACAATTGGTCGTCGTTAGACTTTTCGGTAGGTCCGGAAATAATAAGAGGGGTA
>CAYMVE010000053.1:0-12452 GCA_964393715.1 uncultured Bacteroidales bacterium
AACATATTCCGGAAAAATTTACTCCTGCCTATACTGTAACACTTTAAGAGAAAGATCCAGCACAATAAGGATTGAAACGGGGTTAAAAGTGTAATCCCTTTCTGGCAAATAAAACTTTAAGAGAAAGATCCAGCACAATAAGGATTGAAACCTTGTCTTCTGTCATAAGCCGGTATCGGTTCTACTTTCTTTAAGAGAAAGATCCAGCACAATAAGGATTGAAACTTCCGGAATGAACACGGGCACATCGAAGTCTCTGCCGCTTTAAGAGAAAGATCCAGCACAATAAGGATTGAAACTCCTTTTTCCGGAACCGTTATACCGGTACCTGTCACTTTAAGAGAAAGATCCAGCACAACAAGGATTGAAACCACAATTCAATTGTGGATCTGACAAACAAACTTAACTTTAAGAGAAAGATCCAGCACAATAAGGATTGAAACTGTTCAGGCAGTATAGACTGCATGATGGCGGTTTATACTTTAAGAGAAAGATCCAGCACAATAAGGATTGAAACAACCAATTTGCAACTTGCCCGAACAATTGAGTCAATCTTTAAGAGAAAGATCCAGCACAATAAGGATTGAAACACACGGATAACCCTTTATTTATTGCTAACCCAGATTTTCTTTAAGAGAAAGATCCAGCACAACAAGGATTGAAACATTCCCCTCCTTGAAAAGGAGGGGAGCTTTAGGTACTTTAAGAGAAAGATCCAGCACAACAAGGATTGAAACGGAATAAAAGATTTGCAACTAATGAAAAATCTATTGTAGCCCAAATCATCTTCCGGGAGAAGATATGAAGATTTATATTTACTTTTTCTTGTCCCTAAAAAATACTGCATTGGAAGCCGGTTTCCACATAAGGATGTGTCATAAATTGGGGGTTGTTATCGGTACGGTATAATTTGATTCCTGTCTCAAAATAAAGAGATTCTCGCATTTCATGGTCTGTCCAAATGATAAAACGGGCATGGGTGTCTATTGCGGTTAGATTGTTGCTGGCAAACATGTAGTTGCCATATTCTTCTCTCATATAATCGTAGGGTATGTATATATCCGGTCCATAATTTCTGTTTTCAGAGTTCAACATTTGTTTGTAAGCATCAAAAGAAAGAGCCAAGGCTTTGTTTTGGGCCAGTTTGTATCCGGCCTTGATCAGGAATTCGGCAAAACCTGCTCCTAATGGATGGGCCAGAGGTTGGTTTTCCATGCCGTAGTTGGATAGTGTTAATCTGTGTGAATAGGTAAAAGGCCTTACAAAGTTGGCTTCCGCCAAAACGAAATATTTTTTTCCGTAATATTTTATGCCGCCTTGTATAGAAAACTTATTGCCCCACCATCCATTTCCCGCAAGAAATTCTTTTACTCTGAATTCGTCGAGCAAAAACTGTGAATAAAGTATAACCCGGGATACATTTATTCTTAATGCACCGCCCATAATCACATTATCTCCGGAGCCCAAATCAAATTCTAAGGGACGATAAAATATAATAGGGTTCAGATAGTCCAATTCTACCCCTCGTTTACCATATTCCGTTTTATCCGGCCATATTACGGTTTCGAAAAGTTGTATAGACAACCATTTGCGGGCTTGCCATTCCAAATAATGCATGGCAAAATATTTCAAGTGGTGGTCTTCGATGCCAAAATAAAGGGAATCTCTGTCGTATCCTCCGGCTATTTGCCATACATATTGGATGTGCCAAACATTGACGAGACCTCTGAAATAGTAATAGGGACCGCCTTGGTCGGAAAGTAACAAAGACCTGTAACCGTCTCCCAAGAATAATTTTCCCTTGCCGGCGGAAAAATCAATGTATGGTGCTGGTTGGTAAGCAAGTTTCCAACGGATGTCGGCCAAAGAAAAATAGGTGGGTGTCTTTTTAAGGAATTTGGTTGGAAAGCCCGGTATGTACTCTCTTCCGTTGAGAGTACCGCCGTAAAGATAAGGGGTTGCCTCGATGAAAAATTTGCCGCTTATTTTTTGATACAAAAGTCCGGCCAGAAAACTATGTTGGGGATGACTTTCCGTTTCCAATTGAATACCGTATGACCATAATGGCCGTAATGTAGAGGAAGTGCCGTTTATGGTGGCAGTTGCCGATGCCGGTCTGATAGTGGATATGCTGTCGATTTTTCCAAACAATTTCAAAAAATGATACATGTCAGAACGATAAGGTAATTCCGCTTGCGAATAACCTGTTAGGATTCCAAGGGCAAGGAAGAAGAATATGTTAAGCTTTTTCCACATCGATACTTTTGTTTATTTCAAATCCTATCAATATGGTCAACGATATAAAATACAGCCACAAAAGCAATACGATAATGGCTCCCAACGAACCGTAAAATTTATTGTAATGGCCGAAGTTGCTTACATAAAATGAAAAACCCCACGAAACCAAAACAATCATTATTGTAGAGAAAAAGGTACCTACCGAAAAGAATTTCCACTTCCTTTCCTTTTTGGGGGTGCCGTAATAATACAAAAAAAGCAATGTAAGATAAAACATGGAAAATACAATGACCCATTTGCCTGCCAATATCAGATATACGATAAAGTTATCGCTTAGCAAATGGTATTTAACCAAAAGGTTTACAGCGAAGTTGGTAAACAGCATTAATAAGGTGGCTACGGCTATCAGAACGGTTATGATAATAGCTAATAAGAAAGAGTTCAACCGTTTTTTGACCCAACTTTCTTGCTTGCTGAAAAATATGCTGCTTTGGAAGGCGGACAGAAGACTACTGATGCCGTTGGTGGCAAAATAAAGAGTGGATAAAGCACTGAATGACAGCAATTCTCCTCTTTGGTTGCTGATGATATCCATGATTAGGGTTTCAAATGTCCGGTATGAATAGTCGGGCATGAGGTCTTTAAGTATGGACATCACTTGATTTTCAAGATCCGGTATCGGAAGGTAGGGGATCAATGTAAACAGGAAGATGATACCCGGAAATATGGAAAGGAACATATTATAAGCAATGGCTGCGGCCCGGGTAGTTATATGTCCGTTGCTAAGGCTTTGCCAAAACACCCGTAATAGTTCGCTAACCGTCTTGCCGGATAAAGCACTGAACCTCTTGGTAGTAATAACCCGGACAACGACCGAATTTTTTATTTTGTCTTTGTACCTGCTCATAGGTTGTTGAAATATATGGTGTTTAATTTTTCTGTTAAAAATACCGACAAATCTTTAACGAATCTTTTGTCCTTGTATGCTCCTACCCATTTTATGCCTTGTATGGCGTTTGTTAAAAACAGTTCTTCCGCTTTTTCAAAATCGGTTTCCTCAAATCCGTCCACTTCTACCACTTCTATGCTATTGTTGGTGAGCAAGTCTATAATAACCCGTCTCATTACCCCGGCAACACAACCGCTGGAAATGGCCGGTGTATAAACTTTTCCATTTTCATTCAGACAAAAAATATTGGAGTGGGTGGTTTCTATTATTTTACCTTTGTCGTTTACGATAAACACATCGTCAAATCCGTAGGTTGCCGAATACATGGAAGCAAAAACAAACAAATCGGCACTTATCTTTTTGTATTTGGACCAGCGATTAACGGGTTTCCGGTATTCCGTAAAACAGCCCAATACCAAACCTTTGGGATTTATCTCAAAGGTTTGTTGTCCCAGAAAGCGTTGCTCCATAAAATAAGAAACCCGAGAATCCTTTTTCGGGGCATATTTGCCGGTATCTTCGCGAAAAAAACTGATGCGGGTGTAAACCTTGCCAAAAAATTTGTTGGATTTTGATAACCTTAGTATCTCATTCAACAGGTATTTGGAACTATAGGTGGAGGTTTTCATATCGTAGTCGTAAAAAGCGTTTTTTATTCGTTCGAAATGATGCCCCCAGAATGGCACTTCTTCATAATAAGATAAAACGGATTCGAAAAAACCGTCTCCAAATTTTATTGCTCTATTGGTGACTCCGAAAACCGGATCCGTTATAGGCATTTTTTCACCATTATACAAAATAAAATCTGTTTTTTTCATATTTTATTTTCCAATATGAGCGTTACCACTTTATTTAAATCGGAATTGGCCGGAATCAGTATGCCTTTGATGCCTGCTTTTTCTGCTGCTTCCACATCTCTTGGGCTATCTCCAATCATATAGGATTGGTTTTTGTCTATTTTGAAACGTGCTACGGCTTTTTCTATCATTAGCGGAGAAGGTTTTCGGCACAGACATTTGGTAATATCCGGATGATGCGAGCAGTAGTAAATTTCGTCGATATTTACCTGATGTGCTCCGAGTTCCTGTTGCATATAAGCGGTTATTGCTTCAAAGTCTTTTTCGGTAAAAATTCCTTTTGACAAGCCTCCTTGGTTTGTGATAACTATCAATAGGTAACCTGCCTCTTTTAGTCTTTTTAAGGCACTGAATACCGAAGGGTTAAATGCAAACTCGGAAAGATTTTTTATGTAATCTCCTATTTCTTTGTTGATAATGCCGTCTCTGTCCAAAAAAACCGCTTTGTTCATGGTTAATCAATAAAAAATAATTTGCTTAAAAACAAAAATATGAATTTATAATTGATTAGTACGGGAAATACAAATCCGTAAACTGCTCCCCAAAAATGTACATCGTGTGCTATAAAATCGGTGGTATCGCGTTTGCTCATTTGGTAGGAATAAATCAAATACAGGATTCCGAAAATTATAGCCGGTATCGGTAATAGTCCAAACAAATAGACCATGTTCCACGGCTCAAAAAAGATGCTGGTAAATACTACGGCCGATACGGCTCCGGATGCTCCTACGGCATTATAAAACCAATCGTTTTTGTGTTTTTGTAAAGAGTATAATACGGAAAAGAAAATGGAGGTGAGGTAAAGCAAAAGGAAAATAAATTTTCCTTTGAACATACCGAAAAATCCTACGAAATAGTATTCAACTACAACGCCAAAAGAGAATAATACCAACATGTTGATGAATAAATGAAACCAATTGGCATGTAGGAAGGCATGAGTCAAGAGTCGCCAATATTCTTTTCTGTGTATTACGGCCGACGGGGTAAACTGAAGTTTTTGAAACCATTCTTTATTGGAGAATCCGGTAATGGATACGATGGTGGTGACAATGATAATGATTAATGTAATGCTCATGAGTCAAAAATTAAATAAAAAAGGGGCGTATTACGCCCCTCAAAGATAATTATTTTTTGAGTTGGTTTTTTTACAACAACTTGGAACCTTGATTTCCACCTTCTCCGAAGTTAACTCCCAGTACGATTTCAAAAGATCCGGACGAATAGGATTTGATGTCGGAAAACGAATAATCATAGGCAAATCCCAAGAAGTATATTTGGTATTTAACACCAAGCATGGTTATCAATGATTTGTCGCTTCTGTAAGATAGCCCAAGCCAGTAGTTTTTTTGATATATTCCTCTGACATTCAAGTCTATGTTTATCGGTGTGGATTCTGTTGCTTTTACCAATACGGAGGGTTCTACTTGAAATTCTTTGTTTATGTCAAATGTATAACCGCCGGTAAGGAAATAGTGGCGTTTGGTGGAGCTTTGACTTTCTACATCCACATCACCCAGTTTTACTTTGTATTGGATTAGTTGGGCGGCTGAAAGGCCTGCAAACCAATTGCTGGCATAAGCATATACTCCGAAGTCGGCATCGGGAACAAATGTGGATTGTACTGCTCCTGTCAAATACGGATCTTCGTCAATGTAATCCAGTTTTGATTCATCCAGCACATATTGGAAGGCTCTGAATCCCAATCCCATTGACAAGTTGATTTCATTGTTTAATGGTATATGGTAGGAATAAGCTAATTGAATGCCGGTTTGTGATACGGCTCCGATTTGGTCGCGGAAGATATAGCCGCCTACTCCCATTTTTTCTCTCATAATGGGAGAATGGGCGGAAATGGCATAGGTGCGAGGAGCACCGTCAAATCCCAAATATTGCATTCTTCCTGTCAGCCGTATGGGAATGTAATTATGGGTTCCTGCTATAGCCGGATTCAATAGGAAATTGTTCAGCATGTATTGGCTGTACAAAGGTAATTGTTGTGCTACTCCGGTTACCAAACCGGCAACTACCAAAACGACTGATAATATAATCTTTTTCATAGGCTTAGATTTTTATGTTCAAAAAATTATTGTTTTTTCAAATTGTGCTTTCCTATTCCTTTTTTGTCTGTTTTCTTTTTGACATCTCCGAATACTACGGGTACTTGCATTTGGCAACTTACTTTTTTCCCGTCTTTTTGTCCGGGTAGCCATGGAGGCATGTTTTTGAATACATCCAATGCAATTTTGTCTATTTCTTCATTGCCACAGCTTCTTAACACTTTGGCATTTTTTACCATTCCGGTGTTGCTAATAATGAAACTTACAAAAACGGTTCCATTGAAATTACGATATTTTTCCGGAACTTCCAGATGTGTTTTCAAGTATTTTTCCAATCCTACTTGTCCGTCTTTGAATACGGGGGCTTTGTCTAAATCGGTTATCTTGTACACTTCGTTATCTTGCGGCATGGCATGATTGCTTCCTGACACAGCTGCAGTCGAACTCGTTTGTGTATGTTGGGCGTTTCCACTTAATACAGCCCCTAAAAATACTACGGCAATTGCAATAATTTTTTTCATGGTAAATATTTTTTGACAAAAATAAATCAAAATTTTATTCCTGCAAAATTTTTTTTGCGAGTTAATGGTAATTTATGGCTTATTAACGATAAAACGGTATGAATTGGCTATTTTTTCGTGGTAAATAAATTTTCTTGTTGTTACTTACTTCCCCAATTGGCAAATAGGATGGTGGTAAATGAAAAATTGCCGAAAAATTAATCCTATTAATTTGAAAAAATATAAATTTGCAAACGATTAAATGCGGTAATAGCTCAGTTGGTAGAGCATCAGCTTCCCAAGCTGAGGGTCGCGGGTTCGAGTCCCGTTTACCGCTCTTTGTTTTTTGTGGTAAGAATTATTATCCCACCGATTGCTACGGGGAGTGCTACATTTACCAACCAGAGAATGGATACGGCGACAACGCTGATTTTTCCATTTATTCCCCATAGGGGGAAAATGTAGGCTGCCGTGCTTCCTCTGATTCCTGGTTCCGCCCAAAATATGGAGGGAATAAACATTACCATGAAGTACATTGCCGATAGTGCCATGAAACTATTTTGAAAAGAAGGGTGGTAGTTGAATGCTTGAAATATTAAGAACAATTGAATGGCAAAAATCAAAAATCTAATGGCGGATAGTCCGAAAATTCTGAAAAAAAACGATAAGGATTGCTTTTGGAACAAAGCAAAAAGTTTTTTCGCTTCGTTTTTTTTTACAAGGAATATAATGGCAACCAGTATGAGATAGATAACAGCCACTTCTATGGATACCATTATGTTGCCGTATGATTGGGCAACATACCAGTAGGCCGGAAGACCCGCTATAAATGTTATCGTGGATTGTACGGCTGACGACAATAGGGAAGCAAGAAAAATCTCCGTTCTTTCGTGGCGGTTGTTGCCTACCATGCTTCTACCTGCATATTCTCCTATTCTGTTGGGGGTTATCACACCGGCGCTTAGGCCTGTTATTACGGACTTGACCGCTTGAAAAAAAGACACCTTTTTGTGTATGGCATGGAGTATGATTTGCCATTTTTTGCTTTCCAGCATCCAATTGATTATCATTAAAAAACTTACTGCGATGATGAGGGGGGGATGTAGGGTTGCAATAAAAGAAAAATCGTAATTTTTTATCTTGAAAAATAAGAAGATATAGGCAGCTATGAATATCAGTATTTTGATTAATCCGCTTTTATTTTTCACCGTGGAAGAATTTCATTAGTAATTTGTAAACCAACGGATACATTTTATGTTTCAGCCTATCAATCTCTGTTTTGGAAAGATATCTTACTTCTTCTATCCCTTCTTCCGTTTGTGGGGTAAATTCTTCGGAACGAGAGGTCATTACAAACCAGTAGGTAGTTTTAAGTGTCCATTCACCGTAAGTGTCGTAAATGTGGTAGGTGGTATCAAAAAAGCGGTTTATGGCAAGGTCTGTAATGCCGGTTTCTTCGTTTACTTCTCTTAATGCTGTGGTTTTGTGGTCTTCTCCTTTCTCTTTTTTCCCTTTGGGTAGGTCCCAAATGCCGTTGCGTTTGATAACTAAAACTTTGTTGTAAGGATTGGTGACTATACCTCCGGCTGCTTCCATATTTTTAAAAAGCGATGCGAATTCTTGAAAGCCCTCGGACGGAGTAGGGGAGGTTAAGCATATTGTTGCCGGGGTAATAAGTTGTTTCCAAGCATAGGTGTAACGATTGAAGTTTGATTTCAAATCGTTTATATTCAGCAACATGTTGCACTGTCCGGCTTTGTTTTTTTGTTCTTCGACTATCAGAATTTCTGCGGTATTGAAAAAAATTTTATACATTTGTTCGTATGAAAAACACTGCGACAAAGTTAGCAAATTATTTACTTGAAATTGGTGCTGTAAAATTAAGTCCGGCAGATCCGTTTACTTGGGCATCGGGGATAAAGTCGCCGATTTATTGTGATAACCGGAAAACATTGTCGTATCCCGAAGTGAGAGATTTTTTGAAAGTAGCTTTTGCGGAAGCTATTGAGGCTAATTATCCCGATGCGGAATATATTGCCGGAGTGGCAACAGGGGCTATTGCTATGGGAGCGTTAGTGGCGGATTATAGGCAACTTCCTTTTGTATATGTTAGGCCCAAAGCAAAGGATCATGGTTTGAAAAACAGGATAGAAGGCTATTTGCCGGAGGGGAAAAAGGTCGTTGTGATAGAAGATTTGGTTTCTACGGGGATGAGTAGTCTTGCGGCAGTGGCGGCTTTGAGGGAGCATGGTAGCAAAGTGTTGGGGATGCTTTCTATTTTTTCGTATTCGTTATCCGTAGCACGGAAAAACTTTGAAGAGGCCGGATGTGCATTGTTGCCTTTGTCGGAATACGATACTTTGTTGAGAGAGGCATTAAGAACCGGTTATATTGACGCGAAGGAATTGGAAATTTTGGAAGCATGGCGGAAAGATCCCGAAAACTGGTATGAGAAAATAAAAAAATAAAGGCATGGCGGAATTGAAAATAGAAACAAGAAAAGGTAGTATAAACAAAAGTGCCGATGAGGTTTTTGATTTTTTGACCAATATGAACAATTTTGAAGGATTGTTTCCGGACGATCGTATTAGAAACTGGAAGTCCACTACGGATTATTGTACTTTTGAAGTGGAAGGTGCCGGTGCCGTAGGATTTATAATTGAAGAAAAAGAAAGACCTTCAAAAATTACTTACAAAAATTACGGGAATGTGCCTTTCGATTACAAAATGACGGTGGTTGTTTTGCCGGTAAACGATTCGACATGTGAAACGGGCATCATATTTGAAGCCGATGTAAATCCGGTATTGAAGATGATGTTGAAAAATCCTTTGACCAATTTGTTGAACAGTTTGATAGACCAATTAGACAAGATAAAATTTTAGTGCTATGAAAACATTATTAGTTACCTTGGCCGTATTTGTTTCGGCAGCCAACATGAAATCGTGCAACCATAATAAGATGAAAAAAGAACAGGTGAAAGAAATTGTTATAGACGAAAATATGATGGTAGCTCCTCCTAAGGATGAAACTATAAAAGTTTCGGCCAGAATAAATAAAAATTCCATTATGGAACTTACCGTCGAATATATGGGGTGCAAGGATGATGAATTCGACCTGATATTCAACAAGATGTGGCTAAAAAGCATGCCCCCCAAAGGTGTATTGTTCCTAAAAAAAACACCGGGAAAATGTACACCTCAAAAGACTTATACGAAAACCTATTATTTTGATTTGAAAAATGTTCAATATTCCGCATCTGACAATGTAATGCTTAAAATTAAAAATTATACCGAATATTTCAAATATTCGTACGGACAATGAGAAAAACAGTTTTACTCTTTTTGTGGCTGGTATTTTTGAACGGAATAGCAGGCTATTCGCAGCAAAAGCCCGAATATATCAAAAAAATGGAAAATAAGGCTGCTAGGCATTTTGCCATGGGTGATTTTTTGTTGGCAATGCACAACTATGCCAAGTTGTACGAAGCGGATAGCAGCAACTTGTTTTATATGTCGCGTTTGGCCTATTCTTATATAGATGCCGAAAGAAAAATCAGAGAAGCCATCAGACTGCTGAAAAAATACAAAGACAACGGGGGGCAGGAAGATAACGACTATTTTTATCATTTGGGCAAAGCTTACATGTATGATGTGAAAATAGAAAAGGCTTTGAAAATATTTGCCCGTTATCAGTTCCGGGAGACAGGAGATAAAAAGAAGGACAAGATGGAAAGGTTGCGTAGCCAAGAAGTTCAGCGTTTGGTGGAAATGTGTCACAATGCCAATGCGTTGCTTGCATATCCGGTAAGAGTAAAGTTCGAAAATTTGGGGCCTAATATCAATTCTTCACATGACGATTATTTGCCTTTTTTGATAAATGGCGGAAAGACCTTGTTGTTTACCAGCAACAAATATTTTGACTCGTTTTTTGAGGTTTATACGCAGAATATCTATCAGAGCAATAAAGTGAATGGTAAATGGAGTTTTGCCAAACCTATGAAAAAACTGAATTCGGAAGATAACGAAGAACTGGTATCCATAAGCCCGGACGGAAAAGTGATGTTTGTGCGGAATAATTTTTACGAAGATTTTAGCACTTTGTTGGTGGCCATAAGAAAAGGCAAAACATTTAAATATCCTCCCGAAAATCATGTTCAGATGGCTTTCCCTCCGAAAATGTATTACATGGGCGGTAGTTACAACACACAAACCAAAACCTTGTATGTGGCTTACGGAGAAACATACAAGTCTCAATATGATATTTACAAGATTCAGGAGCTGCCGGACGGAACTTGGAGCCAGCCCGAAAAACTCCCTCCCGCAATTAATACTCCCTACAACGAAGCTTATCCTATTATAAATGCAACGGGCGACACCCTTTATTTTGCATCTGAAGGACATAATTCCATGGGGGGATATGATATTTTTTATAGCGTGTTGAAAGACGGCAAATGGCAAAAACCCGTTAATTTAGGGTATCCTATCAATTCCACTTTTGACAATTATTCCATAGTTTACACGCATAATAAAAAATATGCTTATGTGGCTGCCAATAGAGCAGATGGTTATGGCGGAAAAGATATTTACAGGTTGAATTTTGAGGACAAGGATGAGCCTTTGTGTTTGATTCAGGGGTATATTTACATAAAAGAAGGAGATAAAGAAATTAAATTTACGGAACATCCGGACGATTTTAATGTGATAGTGAAAAACACGGCGGGAGTTGTGGTGGCAAAGTACAAAATGCAAAAAAATAAAAATAAATTTATAGCAATTTTGCCTTCGGGAACTTATAATTTAATAATTTCGCATAACGGTTTCAAAGAGAAAATAATAAAAATAAAGCTGACGGAAGATGACCGGATGATAGAGAAAAACATAACTCTGGAAAAATCATGAAAAAAACTTTAATCATATCGGGTTGTTTTTTGTGGGCGACTTTGACGATGTTTTCCCAGTCGAAGCAGAAAATAATAGATGCCGATTATAATTTTACCAATAAAAATTATGAGATAGCACTGGACCAATATCTGAAAATAATCCGGAGACATAAGGACAACGCTGTCTATAACTACCGGATAGGAGTGTCTTATATGTTTGTAAACAGAGACAGAAGCAAAGCTATCCCGTATTTGGCATACATTGACACTATGCCTGATGTTCCGGCCAATGCACATCTATATCTCGGAATAGCTTATTTTTATGCCAAGAAGTTTGAAAAATCCAAACAAAAGATAAACGATGCAATCACAAAATATAAAGATCAACTTACCCAAACCGAAATAGCATGGGCCAAAATGCATATCAAATGGGCGGAATCGGCTAAAGAACTTATGAAACACCCGTTGGATGTGAGTTTTTATAATATCGGTGCCTTGGTGAATACCAAGAGAAACGAAATTTTGCCGAAAATAGCCAGTGACGGAACTTTTTTGGCTTATACCTCCAACAAAAAATATAATTCCGATTTTCAGATACTTATATACAATATTTATTTTAGTTATCCCAAGCCTACGGAATTGGCATATTGGAGTAAGGGGAAATCGGCCGGAAGCCGTATCAATACGCAGGAAGACGAGTATTTGGTCAACATCTCGAAAAACAACGAAAAACTTTTGATATTTGTAGATCATATCGGTGAACCCGGCGACATCGTTTTTGCCAACAAAAGCGGCAAAAGATATAAAGAACTGGAAAAGTTGGGCAAGGTGATTAATACTAAATATAACGAATGGGGAGCCGATTTGACTATGAATGAAGACACCTTGTTTTTTGCCAGCGACAGGCCCGAAGGATACGGCGGATATGATATTTACATGTCTCGAAGACTACCGGACGGTAGTTGGGGGTT
>CAYMVE010000054.1:0-12284 GCA_964393715.1 uncultured Bacteroidales bacterium
GGAAATCCTTTGCCGGAAATCCCGCTTTTGAAAAAATTTTTATCGGACACTAGTGTTTTGTTTATTAAAATCTCTCTTTTCGTTTTATAAATCTAATCTGAACAAATACTTGGTAAGGAAACTTTTTCGGTGATAGGGGGTTATTCCAAACTTTTCGATAGCTTCAAAATGCATTCTGGTGCCATATCCCTTGTTCTTATGCCAACCGTATTGAGGATATTCCTCCGAAATCCTGTTCATAAAATCGTCCCTATAAGTTTTGGCTAATATGGAAGCGGCGGCAATAGATAAAAATTTACCGTCGCCTTTCACTACACATTGGTAAGGAATATTACCGTAAGGTTTAAAACGGTTTCCATCCACCAGAATATATTCCGGACGCACTTTCAATCTATCCAATACTTGGTGCATTGCAAGATAAGTAGCATTCAAGATGTTTATCCGGTCTATTACATCATTATCGACACTCGCAACCGCAAAGTCCAAAGCCACCTCTTCTATTAGCGGTCTTAAAGTATATCTTTTTTTTTCGGACAATTTTTTGGAATCATCCAACCCCTCTATATTTACATCTTTCGGCAAAATAACGGCAGCAGCATAAACCGGTCCTGCCAGAGGTCCACGTCCCGCTTCATCTACTCCTGCTTCAACATATACGGTCAATGAAGGTAATAAAGGCATAAAACAAGCGTTAACTTTATTTGATTATTTTTGCAAAAATAAAATTTATTTCGGCATGTCCATAGAAGTCAAAAAAGTAACTAAGTATTACGGCAAACAAAAAGCCTTGGACAATGTGTCATTTACTATCGAAAAAGGCCAAATAACGGGTTTTCTAGGACCTAACGGTGCGGGAAAATCTACCATGATGAAAATCATTACGGGATTTATAGCCAAAACCTCGGGACAAGTGCGCGTAAACGGACTGGAAACAGACGAACACGAACTGGAAGTGCAAAAAATAATAGGCAACCTGCCGGAAAACAATCCACTGAATCCGGAAATGTATGTGCGCGAATATCTTACCTTCGTAACCCGTATTTATAATGTAAAGCACAAAAAGCAAAAAGTTGACGAAATAATAGAATGGGTAGGCTTAACCCCCGAACAAAATAAAAAAATAGGAGTGTTGTCAAAAGGGTATAGGCAAAGAGTCGGGTTGGCACAAGCTTTAATTCACGATCCGGAAATTCTGATATTGGATGAACCTACCAGTGGATTGGACCCCAACCAAATAATAGAAATCCGGAAACTCATTAAAGAAGTAGGAAAAAACAAAACGGTAATGCTCTCCACACATATCATGCAAGAGGTTGATGCTATCTGTAACAATGTAATTATCATAAATAAAGGTAAAATAATCGCCCACGATTCGGTAAACCATATACAAAACATCATAGGAGACGAACAAATCAGAATCGAAGTAGAATTTGACCAACCCGTTACGGAAACTCAATTGCAACAAATACCGGACATTACCGGAATACAAAAGGCAGGCAATAACAAATGGATTTTGACAAGCCATAAAGATACAGACCTGCGGCCGAAAATTTTCAACTTTGCCATTTCAAACGAATTAACCGTATTATCTTTGCATAAAATTGAAAAATCATTAGAAGAAATTTTCCAATTATTAACCTCTAAAACAAATTAAGTATGGGATATCTATTTACCTCTGAATCAGTATCGGAAGGACATCCGGACAAAATTGCGGATCAAATATCCGACGCTTTATTAGACGAATTTTTAAGAATCGATCCGGACTCCAAAGTAGCCGTAGAAACCTTAGTAACAACAGGATTGGTAGTCATATCCGGCGAAGTAAAAAACAAAGGTTGGGTAGATGTACAAAAGACAGCCCGCCAAGTGATAAAAGAAATTGGCTATACTTCTCCCGATTATAAATTTGAAGGAGAAAGTTGCGGCGTAATTTCAACTATACATGAACAATCTCCGGATATTAATCAAGGTGTGGACCGAAAAGATGAAATCGGAGCCGGCGACCAAGGTATCATGTTTGGCTATGCCATAAACGAAACCGAAGAATACATGCCGCTTCCCATTGTGTTGGCACACATGCTCTTGCAAGACCTTGCAGATATCAGAAGACACCACAAAGACTTGATGCCTTACCTTCGTCCCGATGCCAAATCACAAGTAACGGTAGAATACAATAACGACGGAAAACCCAAAAGAATCCATACCATCGTAATCTCCACCCAACATGACGAATTTGACCGGGATGAAGAAATCATGCAAAAAAAGATAAAAGAAGATTTATTGAAATATCTGATACCCAAAACCAAAGAACGACTTCCCAAGCATTTGAAAACTTTGTTTGATTTTGACAAGGAATTTATTTTTCATGTAAATCCCACCGGTAAATTTGTTATCGGGGGACCACACGGCGATACCGGACTCACCGGACGCAAAATAATAGTGGATACTTACGGAGGTAAAGCTCCACACGGAGGCGGTGCTTTTTCCGGAAAAGACGCAACCAAAGTAGATCGTTCTGCCGCTTATGCCGCACGATATGTAGCCAAAAATCTGGTTCATGCTGGCATTGCCGACGAAATTCTTATTCAACTTTCTTATGCAATTGGCATCGCCAAGCCTATCAGTATTCATGTCAATACCTTTGGAACGGCCAAAGTAAACTTGACCGATGCCGAAATTGCCGACAAAATCAATGATATTTTTGATTTTTCGCCCAAAGCAATTATTGATAAATTCGGCTTGCGGTATCCTATATTCAGACCTACTGCCGCGTACGGTCATATCGGTCGCGACCCATACGAAGAAGAAGTAATCCTAAAATATGTACAAGACGACGGCACTCAAATTGATAAAGTAAAAAAAGTACAATTCTTCGGTTGGGAAAAATTAGACCTGGAAGAAACTATACGGAAAGTATTCAAATTGTAAACCATTATCAAGAAAATAGGCTGCCATTCAAGAAAGGGCAGCCTATTTCTTTAGGCATCACTACCACTTTCTTTCCTTCCCAGTAACTCGGGATTATTTTGAACTCTCCTAGCCACTTTTGAAGGCAGCATCCGGGATCAAAACAGTTGTCATTCCATTTTACGCTACCGATAATTTTTATTGTGCCAAAGAGAATCTTACCTTGATTCCGAATTTGATTTGCTGAGTAGTAAAACCGCTACCGACTATCACTTTGTTTATGTTATGCTTGTAGAATAGACTCACATTAAAACGTGGCCCCAACGCATAATCTGCGGTAAGGTCAATGCTATAAGTGGTATTACCGTTGGTTACTTGCGACATCTTGTCTGCTATGGTATTGATCACACTGAGTTGTTTTCTCATATTGAAATCCAATCTGATATTCAAATCGCTATTGAAAGTTTTGTTGAATCCGCCTGCTTTCACATTAATTTTTAGATTTTTAATTCTATATCCACTTCCTACCGTATAGTCCGTTCCCAACATTTCATTTATCTGGGCGTTACTTATATTGAGGGTCACGGTTCTGCTTTTTTTCACTTCTATTCTAAGCATCAAACTGTTTACCATGGTTGCGTCAATACCAATAAGCGGCGAAAATCTTTCGTCCAGCACTACACCCAAGAAATCATATTGTGGGTAAAAATTGCCGGCCATATCTTTGATATACGAAAAGCCGTCGTCAGTAACAGGATTGTAGTTCAGGTTGGTGGTGAACGAATTTATGGAATAACTGGAAGCATATGCGTGAGAAATAGTAAGGGTTTTGAAAAAATGTTTGATCAGCCCGAAATTCGTCAAACCGGTAATGGAAAGTCTCCAATTAGGATACGGAATATTCATAAAAAAGCTTTTGTTTTTGGCATATTTGGTGGGATTGGATCCCGAATATACAGCCAAAAATGTAGAAACCAACACATCTTGTTGGAAAGGACCGTATCCTTCCGGATATCCACGATTCACGCTGTTCGGATCGGTTACATAAGACACCGAATAATGTGCCGGATCAGCATGAGCTCTGTCATAAGCAAGCGATTTGGCCACTTCGAGGCGTTTGTTCAAGAAAGTGATAAACAACGGATCTTCAAGATTGTTTTGCGCATTGGTTTTCAGCGGAATAAATGCAGTTTTTATCATATTGAACGACATGGAATAACTACCTCTGTCGGTATTGTTTCTGGTAACGAAAATATCTTCCGATTGCAAATAATATAGTTGGGAACCTTTGTTGCTAGACATTCTACGGTCTCCGCTAAGATCTAGTTTTACGCCTTTGAATGGCTGTATTTGTGCTTTTATGCTGTAATTTTCATTGTGAGTACTACCAATATTTTGAATCAGCAAAGTATCTTTCATAAGCCAATCACCCTCTTTAGCCCGTTCTATCAGAGTATTCAGGTCTTCTTGCCATCCCAAAGCAAAAGCATATCCGGGTGCATAAGTTCCGTCCGACATTTTATGCAACCCCAGAAAATCGGCATTATATCGGTATCCGGGCAACGAAGTAGCATCATTTATGCTGTATGTAAATCGTATATTTTTGGTTCCCATAAGTGCCAACAGGGTTCTTTCCATGACTTGTTTCCACAACGGATCGATATCTTCGCGAGTGCCTTCTACTTTGATTTGTGCATGCTTGATAGTGGTATCGGGAATAAAGACAACACGGTTTTTGTTTATGATTTTTGTTTGCCCCGGCACTTTGTTTCCCAACGAATCCAATACGGTAACTTCCACTTCTTCGGTTTTCAATTTGTGATAAATAGATTTCGGTCTTCCTTTTTTCAGATTCATATAAAGCGGCGGTTCATCCTTGTCCGGATAATAAACTTTTATTTTTTTCGGTTTGCGACGGCGGTTTCTGTATTTTTGTTGTAAATGCTTCAGGTACTTGAAGTTGTTGTAAAAGGTAAGCATATTCAAGGTTACATTAGCATTTTTAGCATTTCCGTTGGTGATAGTATTGCCCGGGTCTAAGATATCTTCGTCGTTTTGAGTCCCTGATGTTACAATGGGTGAAGCCATCCATTCGTATCTTCCACCATAACTCACCGATGCATTTACCCAATTTAGCAAGGGTAATTTATTGATAGGCAGATTATAACGAATATTAATGTTATGATTGTAATTGTTCATGCGTCCTCCGTTACCCATGATGGCATGCATCAAACTGTCTTTCAAGGTTTCATTGTCCACATATCCTTGCGGTTCGCCTATTATGGAATTGGAGTTTGTCATAAACTCCAAAGACAAACTCCTGGTAAATTTATGTTTCAAATTAAATTTCCGGGTCCACAAAAAGTTTTTATTGAAAGTAGGTTGCATCGGCAGGGTAAGTGCCGGCGTCAAATTTCTCCTCAACACTTCATTGTAATTGCGGTTGATATCGGTGGTAAATGAAATGGATTGCGGCATTAAATAGAAGTTGAAGTCTTTGACAAATCGCAGGTATTTGGAACGCAACAAACGGCTCCTTGACCTCCTAAACGGGGAGTAATTTTTGGGGTTATTGTTGAAATTATAAGAAAGTACGGCACGGTAATTTTTGGTAATATTGTGCTCCAGATTGATATCTCGCATGTATATTTCGTTGTACGAATAAGTAGCATTCCAGTTGGTCGGACTCCACAACCTCGGTTTGCGTGGCATTTTGCCTATTTGTACATTCGTAAAGTTTATACTTCTGCGTTTAGTATAGGTTTGTATGATGTGTCTTATAGAATCGCGTGCTTCGGGTGGTAAGTGTTTGAGTGTTACATCTGTTGGAATATCGGGATCCAGAGGGTTATATTGCGGATTGCTAAAATATTCGGAAGTGGAGAAAAACAGCGGTAATCGCACATGCAATTTTTCCGGGAAAAATTTACCAAGTTGCATATTGGTTGATAGGCTGTACTGATACACATCTTCTTTGCTGCGTTCACTCAATTTCTTTTCAATGCTTCCGAATCCGGGTTTGCTGGTCATACCCGACAGTGTAACATTACCAAGGTCGGCAAGTTTAGTGGTAATTCTAGCAGTGGCCGCCCATCCGCCTTTTTCGTCAAAGTCGGAAAGCCTTAATTCATTAACCCACACTTCGGCCGATTTGGGCAAACCATCGTCAGGTAAAGTGTTATTACTTTTTTTCCGGTTTCTTATTCCTATCATTATGGTTCTCAGGTTACTGATATTGGGGTTTCCGACTATGGTTATTTTTCTTTCACCGTCGTAAACATAATAAGGAGTGGTCAAATTTACCGAGGACGATTGAAGCATAGCATCGTTGCGTTGTTGCTTGGCGGCAAGTAATTCTTCAAAAGCCAAATCTATTTCATTGGCTTGTGGCCAAACGATTTGACGGTCTGTTTCGCTCTCGTTATCATAGCTTCCGTATGGGGTTAGGTACAAAGGCACTTCATATTCGTAATAATTGTCTTTGAAGTCGGATCCCAGTCTTATAAATACACACAGGTCACGGTCGTTAAGCGGAGTTTCGGCATTAGGCAGTTCTTCGGCATGTACAAACATTTTCAGGCGTTTGTACTTTCTTGCATCCATATTAATGTTTTTATATACAGCTTTGGCGTCACCATCTGCCAAATTAATGACTTTAAGCAGCAGCGCTTGCTCGTTAAGTTTTCTGAGTTGAGGTTGAGTTGGGTCCAGCATTCTTGTTACACCCGGAGGCAACACATAGTTTACCGGTTGTTTTTTGGCGTTTTCTTCTATATTTACGGCTCCTATTTCAAAAGCGGTATTCCCCGATTCTTCCGGCTCATACATGCCGCCTTCCGCAAGCGAAAACCGGTATTTCCTCCATTCGTTTCTCATCAATTGCAGGGTAGCAAATCTAAAAACCGTTCTTTTTTCGAATCCTTTGAAAAACACTCTCATAAAACGAATGGACTTGAAATCGTTTATGTCCCCATTCACCCGGTCGGGTTGGTATATCGGTACTCTGAAATGGTACCATTTTACTTTTTTACCATCTGCATCGGCTTCCGAACTTTCTATTATGTCGGTAATATGATTTCTACCCACTACCATATCTTCGGGAGACAAATGCAATTTGTATTCAAAATAATTTTCCGATTCGCTCAGTGTATTATCTCCGTTTATATCTTCTTTGTCCGGATAAGAGGAATATATCAATTGGGAATTGGGCTTGCTGTTGCCTTCCGGATTGTTGTAATAAGTGTACCGGTCTATTATATGTGCCTGTTGGGTATTGAACGACTCGTCGTAAAAATGCTTGAAATCGTCGGCTGACGGGTCTTGTATCGCAAGTTGGTATGCTTGCGTGTTTTCGCCCAAGTACTCTCGAATGCTATCCAAATAATTGTAAATGTATCCGTTACCGTAAAAACTCCGTTCGTCGGCATCGCTTAATCCGTCCAGCCCTACATCTTGATATTGACGAGCTTCCGGGTCCTGTCCAAAGTTATTCGTTACGGCTTGAATCAATGGCACACGTCCCCATATTGTTGTATCTACATTTACCACATCTGAGGATGAAGGCAAACCTTGCTCAAATTGTTTTCTGGAATCCCGTAAAATATCTTCGGAAATATCCCCCAAATCGATATACATATATCCTCCGCTGACGGTAGAATCCTCATACACAAAAGGATCCATCATCCAAAAGTCCACATATTCTATATTGGCCGCTTCAAAATCATTGGTAGTCAGTGCCCGCATGATGCCCCCCCATCTTGTACGCGGTTGGCTAAGAGTTCCGTCCGCATTCAATCCCGCCGAATAGGCTGTGGGTTTTACATCAAAGTTGTACGGTCCTCTGTGTTTCGGGTCAAAAACCACATTGAGTACGGTTTGCTCAGGAGGAGAACCTTGCTGGAGTTCCAAGTTTGGGAAAATTTCTTTTTTGTACACAATGCGCACCAAATGGTTTTTTTGCTCTTCCTTATTATTCTTCAAATAATCCGGAGTATTACTATTTGTGGTAACCAGAGAATAATCTACGGTAAACCAATTTATTCTCGCCCGGTTAAAATTACAATCATAGTCAAAAGAGTTGCCTTCCGGAATATCGGGATTTTTCTGGGGAACACTGGACAAATGCCATGCAATAGGCGTACGTAAATCGATACCGGTTTGGCTGCCTTCAAAATCATCAATATAAGCGCTTCCTTCTTTATTTATGGCTTTGTTGTGTCCCGGTATCAGTTGGGCAAATTCTCCACTCATGGTTATCGTGGACATTTCTTTGGTGTCGATAAAAGGAAGTTTATCTATAAGTTTTGTCAAAAACCGGGAATCGGTACGGTAAGTCCCGTCAATTCCCCAAATGGTATTGGATATGGGTTCGTCACCGATATTTACTTTTTGCGTAAGTGGTTTTTCCGTCAGATTGAGAATAGTGGCACCCATTCTGAAATCCCGGGAAAAGTTATAATCCAGGTGGGTACCTATCAACGATTTGCTTTGTATGCTAAACATCGTATTGCTTTCCAGCGAGATTTTGATAGGAACCCCTGACTGCAAAAGTCCTTGATTGAGGATGGTAACTTTTCCTATATTGTAATCTACCACATAATCAACATTTTCCGTCAATGTTTGTCCGCTGGCCGTAACTTTAACAGAACCCGGAGGGATATTAATGGCATTTAACGATATTTCACTACCCGAAGCGGATTTGAATTCTCCTTTGAGGAAAAACTTGTTTTTGTCGGCAATTTGTTGGGCTATATATTGAGTAGAGTCGTACAATTCTTGAAACACATAGCGTTCCGCTACGGTACTGTCTTCGGGATTATCTCCTATGATTTTTTGACGCAAGTAACTACCGAAAGGTTCCAATTCGGGAAAAATGATTTTCCCATTCGAAGCCATTATGGTATAACCGTCGATAAAGTCGAATTTTCCATCCGGAAATTTTTGTTGTTGGTCGTTCAGGTTATCCAAATTCATTACCTGCAACAGTCTTTGTCCCGTTATGGCACCGGCATCCGACAGATATTCCACAGCAGTACCTGTTTGGTCATTTTGGTAAAAAATATTGAGTTCAAATCCGTCGGGGTTGATTTGGTAAGAATTCAGCGAATAGACATTTTTCATCATCAGGTCCCAATTAGGTTTTTTCGGAGAAAAACTGGTGCCTTTTATGAGCTTTACTACAAGGTTTTTAGGAGCATTTATTCCGTCTGTGGAAAATTCTCCCACTTGATAAGTTTGTCCGTTGTAAGTATATTGAAAGGCAACGGCAAGCACTTCATCGGAGTTCAATGCGGAATTCAATGAAATATATCCCAATTTTTCGTTTACAGTATATTCGGAAGGATCCAACTTCCTTGCCGCTTCTATTTTTTCGTAATCACTACCGCTCACCAAACCTAAGCCTTCCAAATATTGAGAAGCCGTGTTCAGTTCTCTGATAGACGAATCGGCTTTGATGTCCAACAAGGTGTTTGCCGAATCGCTTGGCACACCGGCAGTATAACCGGGATAAGGAAGCACTACGGTCGGGTTATTGTAATAGTTGGAATTGGTTTCACCCAGATCCATAAAAGCAATTATATTTCTGGCATCTTCGTATTTCCCCGTTTTGTTGGTTACCCATACTTCTACCTTGGTAATTCTTATTGGTGAGGCTATTACCGGCAAGTACTTCAACCATTCTTCATAATGGTCTCTAAAAAAGTGGGATAGAAAATAGTGTTTGTTGGCTTCGTATTCATCCGCATGAATGAGAAACTCTTGTTTTTGTGCACCGCCTTCCACCTCAATCACCTGAGACTTGCCTTTTTGTTGGGAAAATATGGAGGTTACATCAAGATGTCCGAATTTCAATTTGGTTTTAATACCGAACAAAGTCTGACTACCTGTAATTAATGACCCTGTCAGCGGAAGCGAAACATTACCTGCCTCTATTTCTTGAATTATTTCGTCTTCATCTCCTTGGTAGGCTATTTTCATCTTATTTTCAAAATCAAAACTGGCTTCGGTATCATAATTGGCATCTACTCTCAATTTGTCACCTATCTGTCCGGTAACATTCATTTGTATTTTTTCCTCAAAATCAAAGGTTGTTACCACTTGGCGCGTCTGATCCAACTGCGGGTTCTTGTTTACATTTATAGCCAAACCGAAAGACAATTCTGCCGATCCATTAGGTACTATACTTATGGTATTGGAGCCAAAAATGCTTTGAAACGCTTCTCCTCCCAAATGCAAAGAAGGAATAAGTGAACTGTGGCCTTCATAAGTGGCATTTTGGGCTTTTAATTTCCAATATTTTTTGATAGCGTTATCAATATCGAAATTCCGGTATTCGTCAAACGACATCACTCTGACAGGTGGGTAAATTCTTTGGTCGCCTATTTTTTGATAAAAAATATAGTTGCCGGTTTCCGGATCATACTCCACATCATTTTCCATGTTAGAAGGAGAGGACAAATAAAGCGGTGAAGTAAGATTAGAATTCGGAAAAGGGAATCCTTCCGCTTCGGGAAACGGATACGGCAACGAAGAAGTATCTGCTGCAGATGGCTGAGTAGTATCGGGAGCAGTAGTGTCTGCCGGAGCATGAAACCACTTTCCGGCAGCATCCAAAGTTAATTGACCGAGAAATCCGGTTGCCTCAATCTTTCCGGCTATCCCCCACAACAAAATTAAAACAAAAGATATGCTTATGTATTTGAAAAATATCCTCAATTCGTTAAAATTTTCAGGGTTCTACGAACCAATTCGGCAACATCGTCAGGCATGTCTCCGGTAGCCATAACCTTGTTTAATGCTTTTTCGGCTTCTTTTTGCTTGTAACCGAGAGTGATTAATGCACTTAACGCATCGGAACGCATTGTATTGTGTAAGAAGGTATTTTTTTTATCATCCGCAGGTGAGGGGGCTACTTGGAAAGTTTCGGGTTTGATTTTATCCTTAAGGTCAACTATGATTCTCTGGGCGGTTTTGGTACCTATCCCTTTTATCGACTTGAAAGCGGAAACATTTTCGTCGCTGATACTTGCCACCACTTCATAAGGTGAAAGGGACGAAAGAATAAGACGGGCTGTATTGGCTCCCACTCCGCTTACACTTATAAGATACCTGAAAATTCCCCTTTCTTCTTCTGCTGCAAATCCGTACAATATTCTGGCATCTTCCCTTATTATCTCATGGATATAGAGTTTGATCTCTCCTGCAATTTTACTGATGAGAGAATGTGTATTCAATGATATGTTGATAAAATACCCAATGCCTCCTGCTTCAACAATTACATACGCTGGGGACAACGAAACCATTCTACCTTTTATATATTCAAACATTTCCCGCTTTGTGTGAGAATTTTATTCGTGCAAAATTAAATGTTTTTTACATACGGCAATAAAATAAAATTTTACGGACTTATTTTTTATCCATCTAATTTTTAATGGATGTCTTTTTACCGGAAAATCGAAACCTATAAATAATTGGTAAACTTTTCCATTTATTAAAAAATTTTTGTTACTTTGTGATTTAATCAGTTACATTTTTATAACAATTACAACAACTATTCAAGCAACTATTATTTTTTTTCTTAGTCTTGTAAAAAACTTTTTTATTTATAATGAAAAAATGGATAATATTATATATAATTTCCTTTTTTAGTCCTCTTATTGGATCTTCCCAAGTTTCGGATCTTATTATTTCCGAATATGGTGAAGGTTCTTCGGGGAACAGTAAGTATATAGAAATATACAATGGAACAGGAAGTGATGTAGATTTAAGCAACTATGAACTTTGGAGGGTTTCTAATGGGGGAAATTGGCCAGAAGCTACATTGTCATTAGGAGGTACTCTTCCCAACGGAGCTACATATGTGGTTGCAAACAATTCCTCAGATGTACCTGGTGCCGATTTATATAATGGATTTTGCTCTTGGAATGGTGATGATGCGGTAGGCTTAGCTAAAAACGGAACATTAATTGATGCAGTAGGTGAGGATGGCCCAGACCCAGGAACAGGATGGGATGTCGCGGGAATAACTAATGCCACAAAAGACCATAGACTTACCAGAAAGTCAACGGTATGTGCACCTAATACAGATTGGGATGCATCGAGAGGCACCAACAGTTCCAACTCGGAATGGATTGTTGAGTCTTATACCACAGGTTCGGCAAATTCGGGGCATTCTGCTTCTTGCTCCTGCACAGCTCCTTCAACACAAGCTTCCGACATTTCATTCAGCTCGGTAGGTCATACTTCTTTCACTGTATCTTGGACCAACGGAGACGGTTCCAACAGAGTAGTCAAAATAAACACCTCCAATTCGTTTACGGACCCGGTAGATGGCAACGAATATACCGGAAACTCCACCTATTCCGGTTCGGGCGAAC
>CAYMVE010000055.1:0-12035 GCA_964393715.1 uncultured Bacteroidales bacterium
CAGGTAAAATTTTGCCAAATGGAGCATCTCTTTTTTTTGTCCGGGGTCGGGTATTTCTTTGCTTTTGTCTATTAATACTCCTCCGGCCGATGTGTTGCTTTTGGCACTATCGTATGAGATTTTTACATCGTGGGTAAAGAGCGTAAAATCATCGTACCAAATACGGTTGCGGCTAATGGTTTGTACCGAGTAAGGCAGCAGCAGAAGAAAGATAATAAGCGTAATCATTTTGGGATTTTTAAGGCGGAACAGTCCGTAGGAAACTGCTATGGCAAATCCTACGGAAGGGACGAACATAAAGCGTTCGTTCATAAATACACCTACCGGAAACAACAGGTTGGATACCAGTATGAAAGTGGCATAAAAAAAGATAATGGAAAAGGATATAATGGGATGCCGTTTGATTTTTATCAGGGCGTAAATGATGAAAAACAAATTGATAGTCAGACTAATAATGACGCCTATGTTGGAAAAGTCCATAATGTGGACATGGTAGGGATAATAGTCGTAAGTGAGCGGATGAGGGAAAATCAGAAGTTTGAAATACAGCAAAAAAGTAAATAGAATGGTCGCATATTTTTGTGCAAAAGTGGTGCCCAAAAAAGGATTATTCATCAGTTCTGCCGGAACTTCGGAGGTCGGGAAGCCTACCACGGAAAAGCGTATTGCCAAATAAATGAGTGATATGGCAAAAAGAGTGCCTGCTATGATTATGTTTTTTCTTTCTACTTTGAAATCGGATAAGAACATCCATATTGAAAACGGTATTACGAATACAAAAGATATGGCAGTTTCTTTTGACATCATTCCGGCAAACAAGGATAACGAAGCCAGTATAAGGTCGGTAACTTTTGCAAACCGGTAATATCTGACGGCCAGCAATAGTGCCGATAGCGAAAACATTAAAGCCATAATTTCATCGCGTCCTTTTATGTTGGCAACTGCTTCTGTATGAATGGGATGAGCAAACCATATAAGGGCTGCTACAAGTGGCAAAGAAAGTCTTATTTCTTCTGTAACTTTAATTACCAGCTGTTGCGGTAACAACCTTGCCAGCGATAGATATAAAAGAAAACCCGTAATAATGTACAGCAGGATATTTATGAAATGGCTGATATGAGGGTTAAGTCCGAAAAATTCGTACTCCACTGCAAAAGTAACCACTGACAGCGGCCTGTATCTGCCGCCGCTTACCAGTTTTTTTTCTTTTCCGAAAAAGCCGGTAAAAAATTCCGTAGTAAGGATATCGGGGATTCCTTTCATGCCTTTTTTGGTAAATTGATTTTTGGTGATTACTATGGCATCGTCCAGAGCATATTGGTTCAAAATTGTGTTCCCGTACAGTAAAAATCCAAAAATCAGAAATAAGAGAAAGATTTTTTTATTGTTGGCTTGCATGGGTAATTTTTTTTGCAAATGTAGAAATATTTTTGTTGAAATTTCAATATGGTTGTCCATTGACGGATGTGATTTTGAAAAATTTCTGCTTATATTTTTGAGAGGAATTTTTTACCGTAAGGTTATATTTTTGTAACCGGGGAGAGGGGAAAGTTACTTATATCATACTTTGAGCTATGCGGCGTGCTTCTTTATCTGTTTCAAACAGGTCGTCCAATGTCGGCGTTTTGATGTAAGGGGCTTTGTGCATGGTTTTTTCTACAATGTCAAAAATTTCCGTAAAGTTGATTTTATCGTTCAAAAAGGCATCCACTGCCACTTCGTTGGCGGCATTTAAAATGCACGGCATATTACCGCCTTTTTCCAAGGCTTGATAGGCATAAGCCAAATTCTTGAAAACGGAGGTATCCGGTTTTTCGAAAGTCAGTTGCGGATAATCTGCAAAGTCGAAACGGGGCATTGTCGATTTGATACGATTGGGATAAGATAATGCATAGAGTATGGGCAATTTCATGTCCGGTAATCCGAGTTGTGCTTTGATGCTTCCGTCTTCAAACCTGACAAGCGAGTGAATGATAGACTGCGGATGAATGATTACTTCTATATCTTGCGGAGGTACATCAAACAACCAATGGGCTTCAATTACTTCAAGTCCCTTGTTCATCATGGAGGCCGAGTCGATGGTGATTTTGGCGCCCATGTTCCAATTAGGGTGTTTCAATGCTTCTGCTTTTGTTTTGGTTTTCAGTTGTTCGTAACTCATGCCTCGAAACGGGCCTCCCGAAGCGGTAAGTATCAGTTTTTCTATTTTGTTGTGTTTTTCTCCTTCCAGACATTGAAATATGGCGGAGTGTTCCGAATCTACGGGAATGATATCAATATGGTACCGATTGGCTAGTTCCATGATTATTTTTCCTGCTACCACCAGGGTTTCTTTATTGGCCAATGCTATGGTTTTGTGCTTTTTTATGGCTTCTATGGTCGGTTTGAGGCCTGCAAAACCCACCATGGCCGTAAGTACGATATTGGCTTCATTGAAAGCGGCTATTTCGCTAACGGATTTTTCTCCAGCCATTACGGTTATTCCGTATGGGGACAGGGCTTTTTTTACCGGGTCGTAATGTGCTTCATTGGCTATGACAACGGTTGACGGACGGTGCTTTATGGCTTGTTGTATGAGCCGTTGATAATTGTTGCCGGCGGTTAAAATTTCGGCTTTGAACAAATTCGGGTGTTGTTCTATTATTTCAAGTGTTTGTGTGCCGATAGAGCCGGTTGAACCGAGTATTGCTATCTTTTTCATTCCGGGGTTATTTGCTGAATGAAATAAAGTCTGCCGGATTTAATGTTTTTCCGCCATACCACATTTCAAAGTGCAAATGGGTACCGCTGGATAGTTCTCCGGTATTTCCCACAAATGCCACCGGTTGGCCAGTTTTTACTTTTTCGCCTTGTTTTACCAATATGTTGGCCAGATGTTTATAGACGGTTACCACATTGTTGTAGTGTTGGATTTGTATGGTATAGCCTGCTTCCAACGACCAGAAGGTGCCGATTACCACTCCGTCATATACGGCACAAACCACTGAGTTGGGTTCCGATACGATGTCTATTCCGTAGTGTCCCCGGTAAGGGTTGTATTCGTTGGAAACAAGTCCCTTGATAGGCGGATAGAAGTTGATTTGATACAGGTTTATGTTGGAAGCGAAAGAGTTGGAGGTGTTTAGGTTAAACATTTCTTTTTGTTCTATTTCTCGTCTGAACATGCTGTCTGTCTTGGAAATGGACATATCCAGGTTTTTGTAGTCTATGTTGGTGTCTTTCACTACATGGTCATTGGTGTAATTATCCAGAGTGTCTCCTTTCAGAATTTTCAGAATGTTGGATATGTATTGGTTTTTTACTTCGAGGACATGACTAATGGAGTCGAGTTTTACCGTCGTCAATTGCATTTCCAGTATGGTTTTTTGGGTAGGGTAGCCCGGCACGAGGAATTTTAACGGTGTGTACGAGATGATGAAAAAGTTGAGAACGGAGAAAACCATTACTATAAAAACAATTAGTAATACCAGTTTGGTTTTGGTGTATTTGTATCTTTTCAGTTCTCTGAATGCGTAATTGTATATGACTACAAAAAAGGTTTCTTTGTTTTGGCTCATTGCTTTTACGAATATTTAAGGCAACAAAGTTACAAAATATGTTAATATCCGGCTATCTCTGGAAAGAAACATCCGTTAAATTTGGGATGGAAAAGATGTGGTGTTTTGTAAATTATTGTTTTACAATCTTTTTTGTAATAATTTTTCCGTTGTTTAGGACTATTCGGATCCCATAAATTCCCTTGGCAAAGCTTTTTATGTGGAAAACCGTGGTACGGGAAAGCGGATGCCGTACCAATATTATATGCCCGTTGCTATCGTATATGGTTATTTTGTGAATGGTCTGAGGTGCTTTGATTTGTAGGTAATCGGTAGCCGGATTGGGGTATATCTTTACGATGTTTGCCGATGGATAGATGGGTAAGGATGCTTCGCTTTGGAGTATGGCTACGGCGTCCAAGTCGAAGCCTCCGGTTTCGAAAGCCGTAGGGTAAGGGTCGTTTATTTTATGTCCTTGGCTGTCGGTGCTACACTTTCCGGTTTTGACGCTGCCTATTACATCTACTATTTTTAGATACCGGATGTGGGTAATATCCACACCGGGCGAGTCGGCTACATCCGCTAAATCGAAAGGTGTGCCGTAAAGCACTCTGTATTTCCCTGCAAGGTTGTGTATTTTTTCGGGTTGCAGGCTGCCGAATGTGCCTACTTGTTCGCTGGTATCGGTAAGCGAAACGGACGGAAACCGGATCCAGTGGATGCTATCGCTACTGACTTCTACAAACGCCAGTTCCAAAAAATTGTCGTCAAAAGCATTTTCAAAAACGGCAAAATCGTATCCTTCTCTGTCGGTCAATGGAGCGGGGAATACAATGATTGCATATCCGCTGTCGCCAAGACTGACTACCTGATTGTCTGCCGGTCCTAACGCATCGTCCGGTGTACCATGGGTTACTTTTCCTAACGAGGTGTCGTTGATATCTTGCCAACCTCTGTAAACATAACATCGTGTTGCCCATCCGGTTATTATGCTACTGTCTTTGTAGATGGCGGTTGAACCGGGATGATTTGCGGCAGGGGCAAATTGTCCGGATGTGTATCCGGCTGTAAGCAAGGTGATTATAAAAAATGCTATTCTTTTCATAATTCGGCAAAAATTAAAAGCGGCCGGTCAAGTTTACCGGCTGCTTTTCGGTTGTATGGGTTATTTTACCACTTTGGTTGTATAAATACGGTTGTGTGATGTAAACCTTATTAGATAAACACCTTGTTGTAGCATAGAAAAATCTATTTGAGTACTACTATGGCTTATTTCTTTGATTTTTTGGCCATTGGCGTTGTAAATTTCCGCTTTTTCAAACGGTTGGTTTACATACAGGGTGTTTACCACCGGATTGGGAAATACGGAGTAAGTCGGCATACCGGTTTCTACAATTCCGTTAAACGATTCGGATAATGTTAAGTTGTCCATGCAGAAATAGGCTGGTGTGTTCATACCGTAAGTGCCCGTATCGCTTGAACTCAATGCAAATGTGAGGCTGTCCACCGTTCCGAGGCCGGTGAGGTCAAACCATGTCCAGTCTTTTACGATGTAGTCGGAATCATTGTCGGCAAACCGGTAATCCGCCAGATAAAATTCTTCCGAACCTGTTTCTGCTCCGTCCAAATAACCGGTTACCGTGAGTTTGAACCAATCCGGATCGTCTCCCGTATCGCCTCCGAATTTTTTGGCATAGGCGTCTCCGTCACGCATGCTGATATAGGCGTAGGTGTTGTTGGTGATGTAAAAACCTTCTACGGTACTTCCGTTGCTGTAAGCCGAAGTTAATTTCAGATAATTGCCTCCGTTGTAGGGACTTACATACATCAGGGCAAAATTTGAGGAGTTGTCGGCACCACTCCCGGCGATGGTGCTGTACTGGTTGCTGTAACCGGCCGTTACGGTATCGGTTTGGTTGGAATAGGCAAAACCGCTCCACGCACTCCATGAGGTGTCGTAATAGTTTACGAAATAGACGCCTTTGCTGGTAAATCCGCCAGACAGGTCGGAACCGTTCCAAAACGAATCGGGAGCCAGTGTCAGTTCTTCAAAATCAACAATAGTTTGGGCGTGTCCCCAAATTCCTGCCAACATGGCAACAATTACCAAAAATACATTTCTTTTCATAGTTTTTGATTTTTAGAGTTAAACATATATTTTACCGAAAATTCCGCATATCTCAATGGCATAGGTTGTGCCTGTATATAAGCATAATCGGTGTTGGTCACATTGTATAGGGTTATTTCCAACAGGATTGTATCGAACCGGTACGCTATGGAGGTGTTTATAAGGTGAAAGGCCGGCAGCTCGGCAGTATTTTCCGTAGTAATGTATCTTTTGCCGTAATAAAGGTATTGCAGTGTCAGCGAAAGTTTTTTGCGTAAATTGATGCGAACCGTTTGTGTATATTTGAATAACGGTACAAACAGAAGGTAGTGGCCTTCGTTGTCTTTGGCCGATGTGTAGGTAAACGAGTTGGTGGTGTTTAGTGTTACGGATTGGTAGGTGATGTGCCCCTTGTAAGTTATTGACAGGCTGTTTCTGTTTGAAGTCGGTATATTGGTGGCTTGCCAAGTTATCGACCCGTTTACGGGCATCCACCGGATTTCGTTTTTGATAACGGATGAAGTCAGGTTTAGCATAATGTTTTTTTGCTTTCCCCAACCGAGTTGCATGATAGCCGTGTGTAGAAGTTCCGGTTGCAGATCCGGATTGCCGCCGGGTATCCAATACAAGTCGTTTAAAGTAGGAATGTGTACATATTGTCCGTAGCTGATGTTAAAACTGACCGTATGAAGCGGTTGGCTGCTGAACGAAAGTTTGTAAACGGGGAATGGAGGGTAGCCGGAAGAAAATTTGCCCCCTCCGTTTATGGAGAGTTGTATGAAGCGTGTTTGATAATCCAGAGTAGGAATAATGCTGTGTGTGTGCCGGATAGGGATATAAGCGTAGTTTGATGTTACGGCCTTATCCACATTGCTTTCTATCCGGATGTTTGTTTTTAGCCGGGTGGCAATAGAGGTAGTCAATGTTGCTGATAATTGGTGTGTGTAAGAGTTGTTATGGGAAAATATGTTTTTGGTGCTATCTTCATACAGCAGGAATAATTTGGAAAAGGCATACGAAAGCTTTGTTTGAAACTTCCGGAACTGTTGAGCGGATGAGATGGAAAATCCGTATAATTCGTTAAAAAGTTTTTCCGACGCGTATTCTTTGAAAACAGGAGGGATTATTTCTTTTTGGTCGTATAAATAAAGGGAGGAATAGCGTATGTGCCAATTTTCGGTTACTTGAAAAATACCGGAAATGCCGGTAAAATATCCTACTGAGGGATGGGGTGGTAATTGAATTTTTTCCGGAGGTGATAGAAAGTCGTTGGTTACATGATAACGGTTTTGGTTGTGATAAACGGCGGAAACAAATTTTAGCGTATTTCTTTGGTAAGTGATTGTTTTGCTGATTGTTGCATTTATGTTTTGTGGTGTAGCGGTCGTTAATGTAATATATTCGGAATCTGGTACCGACAATTTTAGGTGAAAAGGAGATTCGGCAGTATTGCCATATAAAGCGATAGGCATGGCATAAAAAAACGGTAGTGTGGAAAAGTTGACATCTCCGGACATGGATGCATTGAGAGGAATATTTTCCCACGAAGTAGTGGTAAATCTGGCTGGGAGTCCGTTGACAGACAGGGAGGTTAAACCGTTGATGCCATACTTTTTCAGACTTAGCATCGGTATGGCTGTCAAGATATTTTCGGCATGAGTTATTCCGTTGATCAGTGTTGATGTGTACAGGGTGGATAGGGGGAAGCGTTCTTTTACGGTAACTTTGTTCAGATAAATGGTATCGTTGCCGTCGGAAACGGAAAAAACCTTGATGGTGGGCAGTATAAAAGTCAGCAACAATATGAAAGATTTCTTTTTCATTTGGCTCCGTTTTACGGAGCTTACGGGAAAAGAAACAATACAAAAACGGTAAGCAACTCACTATATTGATTCCCGTTTCCGGCTTATATTCCCGTAAGCCCTGAAACTTTATGTCTGTGGCAGGTCTTCTGGCTTGTTCCGCTAGGTTGCGCCTTCCCACCCCTTGCGGGCAGTGGCAAAATGCAACCAAGCTTTTTTGGGAACTCACAGCTGCGGGTACAGCTCCGGATTTGCACCGGATTCCCTTTTAAGGACTTTGGATGTCCACCAACAGACGGAACAAAGGTAAAACAAAATATTTTTACATGGAAAGTTTTTTTGAAAAAGACTTACTTTTGTGACAAAATAAGCCTTGAAATGGAACGCAAAAAAACTCTTTCCGTCTCAATTGCTTCCCATTTGACAGTAGGAGGCGAATCGGATATTGTGATACAATCGATGACCAATACTTACAATAAGGATATAGAGGCTACTGTCCAACAAATAATAGCCATTTATGAATCTGGTGCACCGCTGGTAAGACTTACATTGCCTACTATTGCGGATTTGAAATATATAAAACAAGTTAAAACACAATTGGAGCATGCCGGATATCATATCCCGTTGGTGGCGGATATACATTTTTCGCCCAAAACCGCTTTGAAAGCGGCGGAATATTTTGACAAAATCAGAATCAATCCCGGTAATTTTGCCGAAAAAAGCGGAATAGCGGATATGCAAGAATACATCCGGCAACAACTCCAACCTTTGGTTGATTATTTGAAAAAAAGCGGAAAAGCTTTGAGGGTAGGGGTCAATCACGGCTCATTGTCGGAAAGGATGTTGGAACGCTACGGAGATACCGAAGAAGGAATGGTGTGGTCGGCTATCGAATACCTTGAAATTTTGGACGATTTAGGATTTGAAAATGTTGTGGTATCGCTGAAAGCTACCAAACCTTCTGTTGTGGTGTATGCCAATAGGTTGATTGTGAAGGAATTTGAAAAAAGGGGGAAGTTGTATCCTTTGCATTTGGGGGTTACCGAAGCGGGGTATGGTATGGACGGTAGGATAAAGTCGGCAATAGGTATCGGTATCTTACTGGCGGAGGGAATAGGTGATACAATCAGGGTTTCGCTTACCGAGCCTCCTGAAAATGAGATCAGGCCGGCTCGAATTATCAAAGATTATGCTTTGGATTTGTTAAGAAAAACTCATTCTTCCGTACCTTATTATGCTCCTGTGAAATTTATTTCGTTAAAAACGAAAAAAGTTGCTGAAACAGGGGGGGAAGAAAAACCAAAAGTATTTGGATTGCTTACCGGTGTTGAAAAAGCGGATTTTGAAGAAGATGTGGTGCCGGATTTTATGATAAGTGCGACGGACGAGAGGTTGGTAGCCCGAAGTACGCTCAGCGGAAATGTTTACCATGTGGTAACGAAGAAGGAGTATGAACCCGGAGGCGAAGAAAAGTTCTTACTGATTGCATCGAAAGATTTGGATTTTAACACTTTGGCCAAGCTTAAAGCGGATGGCAAAACGGCTTTGATTTTATTGTTAAACGCATACAATCCTCTGGAAGAACAGCAGAAGTTCTATAAACTTGCAGACAAGTTTCAACTGGATGTTCCTGTGATTTTTGCCAGAGAATACGACGAAAGTGATTATGAAGAGTTTTATATAAAGGCTGCTGTCGATTTGGGATATTCGTTTGTAAATGGACGGGCTAACGGAATAATGCCTGTAAACAAAAATTTTAAGTCTTCGGAAGCTACCAAAGTGGCGTTTAAAATATTGCAGGCTACGGGTGCCAGAATCAATTTTACGGAATATATTGCTTGTCCGTCTTGCGGGCGAACTTTGTTTGATATAGAATCGACCACCCGGGAAATAGAAGAAGCTACCCGGCAGTTCAAAGGAATAAAAATAGCGGTGATGGGATGTATTGTCAATGGATTGGGCGAAATGGCGGATGCGGATTACGGTTATGTGGGTACCAAACCCGGTATGGTTTCGCTGTATCGTAACCGAACGCTGGTAAAAAAAGATATTCCTCAGAAAAAAGCTGTGGAAGAATTGGTACGGCTTATCCAGATGGATAGGGAAGGAGGGGACGATTAAAATGAAGGATGAGTTTTTTTGTTATTGGGGGAAGAAAATAATAAAAAAGCCGCCCGGAGGCGGCTCTTTTTTATTTGGGTTGTTTCTAAGTTTTATTTAACAATATTCACTTTTGCCGTTCTGATTTGTGTACCTTCAATTACTTTCACAACATAAGTTCCGGCATCGAGGTCGGCTACATTTATTACGGCATTTCTATTGGCATTGCTAACGGTTTTTACTTTTTGTCCTACCAAGTTATAGATTTCAATGGTAGCTCCTCTATTGTTTTCTACATAAATATTTGTTGTAGCCGGATTCGGATAAATTCTGGCGGCATCTTTACTTACATATTCGGCATACCCGTCATCATTTGTTACTAAGATAAACGAAGGAACGCCACTGGTTATGTAATACCAAGTTCCACCAACAGTGATGTTTACACTGTTTTTGTATCCTTCATCGTCATTTTGAGCATACAAACTTCCCAGTTCATCATTGACACCCACTCTTATATCTTCACCGTTAGCGGGATTGAAGAAGAATTTTAGTGCCAACAAGTACCATGATTCTCCACTCAGTTTTTCCGAAAATCCGTCTGTGTTGAAAGGTATGTTTACCCATGTTCCGGTGTCGGCATCCGTAATATCATAAGGATCGGATGATATTTTTTCGAGCCAGTTGCCTTGGTTGTCCAATTCATAAAGAATGGCTTGTACAGAGGTTCCTATGGTGGATGCGGTGCTCAAATAGAATTTAATGGAATCTGCTTTATCCGGATTTTTTGTAAGCAATAATGTTCCCATAACATCACCATCTCCGCCACCTGTATAGTCTGCTACACTCAATGTTCTGGTTACATCTGCCGTTCTTGCATACCAATTTTGTGTCATCATCAAGGTCCATGAGCCGGCATTGTTTGTCATATCTTGGTCTGCTGGATCGGTGGTTGCATTAAATGCAATGGTATAGGTGTTTTCTGCGGTGGTGTCCGCTTGGAAAGTTTCTATGATATCCAAAGTATCTCTGGTATGAGAAGCGAGAGATGTATTGCCGGATGTAAAAGTATTGGCTGTTTGGTTATATACTTCGTTTCCGTTTTGGTCGGTTATAACAACATTCATATTTACCGTGTTCAAATCGGTTGCTCCATAGTTAAGAGCCAATCCTCTAAATGCAGTATAAGGCCAAGCTTGATTGTATGATTGAACGCCATACCAATATACGCCATAACTCATAGGAAGAGTAGCTTCCAATACCAGGTCTTGTGTATAATCGTCTCGGATTAAAAAGTTATCCATATAGAAGCTTACGCCATTGTGTCCGCCAACACCGTCATTTGATTTGTAATGGAATGCAATTCGGATGCTATCGTTTATATATGCATTTAAATTGATTTTTGCCGTGTACCATACAAAACTTTCATAAGGCCAAGGAAGCAAAGAATTTGTAACTAAGGTGGAATCGTCTTCTTTCCAAATGGTGTCGGTCCAAGTAGTACCGCCGTCTGTAGAAACCACTATGGTAACATCGTCGGTATTGTTGGTAACCAGCCAATAATAACTGGTGGAAACATCAAACATTAATACGGGGTTGGCTACCGAATCCGGGATATAAATGACCGGAGACTTCAACCACGCATCTTTAGGTTGTTCCTGATCGGTTCCGTAAGTAATGTAGGCTTCTCCTGCGTGACCGGCAGCGGCACCGAATTCCCACTTGCTCACATAATTGGTGGTATCCCAGCCTGCCGGTAAGGCATTTCCGTCGAAATTTTCGGAATAAATAACATCTCCGGCAGCTTTTGTTGTAAGGGTTGCTTTTTTCAGTTTTTCCCCTTTCATAGCTACGGAAGTATTAACGGCTTTGTTTTGTGCAAACATGTTGCCTGCCGTAAATACTGCCAAAATTCCTAAAATAATCTTTTTCATAATGTTACATTTTTTGGGTTTGTTAATTTTGTTTACAAAAATAATAATTTTTTGTTAATTATATGATAAAACTCGAACTTATTGACATAAAATTATAAACTTTATGGATTACTTCTGCAAAAAGTTTTGAAACCGTTAGAACTTTTATTTTATCGCATTCTTGTTTTAAAGGAATCGTATCGGTAACCACCACTTCGGTAAGCGGAGAGTTTTTTATGTTTTCATAAGCTGGTCCGGACAAAACCGGATGTGTGGCTATGGCTCTGACTGACCGCGCACCGTCGTTCATCATTTTTTCGGCCACTTTGGTTATAGTACCCGCGGTGTCAATCATGTCGTCAAGGATAATAACATTTTTTCCTTTTACATCACCGATGATTCTTATTTCGGATACTTCGTTGGCTTTTTCGCGGTGTTTGTAACATATAGCCATTTCCGATTTGAGGAACCGGGAGTAAGCGTTTGCCCTTTTGGAGCCTCCCATGTCCGGAGAGGCTATCACAAGATTGTCGAGTCCCAATTCTTTGATATAAGGAACAAATACCGAAGAGGCATATAA
>CAYMVE010000056.1:0-12015 GCA_964393715.1 uncultured Bacteroidales bacterium
AGCCCTAGGAATCGGAAGTGTAGAAACCATTGCTACTTATTTTGGTTCCTCTGTAGATGTATCGGTATTAGACAAAGAAGGGGTATTCAGCTCTGCTCAAACCAAAAATATCTTGAAAAACTTTTTTGTCATTCACAAACCGGAAAAATTCGTCATGCTCCATTCAAGCGGTAAAGAAAATTCCCGGTATTACATTGGCAACCTAACAACTCAAAACGGTGAATTCCGGATATTTTATGTAACCCAATTCAACAAAGACATACCGCAAATTACACAATTCAGAATAGAAAAGAAAAGCCATTAATACTTATGGAAAACATAAAAGAATGGCTCGCCGGATTCATATCACGAGCGTTTGAAGAAGATATCAGAGACGGAGACCATACTTCATTGGCATGCATCGACCGGAATGAAAAAGGGAAAGCTGCATTGCTAATCAAAGAGAACGGAATATTAGCCGGACTGGAAGTAGCAGCAGAAGTATTCAGATTCGCAGATAAATCACTGATAATAAACACATTTGCCACAGACGGAAGTGAAGTGAAAAAAGGTGATATTGTGCTAGAAGTAGAAGGAAAGGTCCACTCTATACTCAAATCCGAACGCATAGCATTAAACATCATGCAAAGAATGAGCGGCATAGCCACCAATACCCGTCAGTATGTCAATGCGGTAGCCGGCACTAAGGCCAAAATTCTAGACACCCGGAAAACCACACCGACCCTAAGGCCGCTGGAAAAACTTGCCGTAAAAATCGGAGGCGGACACAATCACCGAATGGGACTTTACGATATGATCATGATAAAAGACAACCATATAGATTTTGCCGGTGGCATACGCCATGCTATTGAGAAAACGGTGGAATACCTATTCCGTAACCATCTGAACTTAAAAATAGAAGTGGAAGCCCGGAATCTGAAAGAAGTGGAAGAAATACTGTCTGTCGGTAAAATAGATAGAATACTACTGGACAACTTTACTCCCGAAGAAACTCAAAAAGCAGTAAAAATAATCAACGGGCAAGTGGAAACGGAATCTTCCGGTGGAATTACCTTAAAAACCATAAGAAAATATGCGGAAGCCGGTGTGGACTACATATCGGTAGGAGCTCTCACGCACAGTTTCAAAAGCATGGATATGAGTTTGAAGGCAGTATAACCATCTTGTCAAAAGAAAAGCGGCCACCTCAGAGCCGCTTTGTTGGTTTTTAGTCCACATTTCTGTCAAAATAAGGGCTATCCGTTATTTCCCCGTCACTATCAATTATCCTTCCCCCCATATCATGATTGGGCATATTTTCGTTTCCCTCTTTCTCCGGCTCCGGATAGTCGTCATCTTCGTTGGATATCTCGTTTTTTATATCCTCTATCGTAACATCCGTTTTTATATTTCCCGAAGCATCCACCATAGGCTTAATATCGTCATCTGCATCACTACCGATACCCGTGTTTCCGGCATTTCGTTTGTTAGTGGTCTTCCTGATCACTTCCCAAAAACCTCCATCCACATATGTCGAACTATCATCTTCAAAAATAGCTTCTTTTTCCGGAAAACCTGTGGCAATAAGTGTCAATCTGATTTTATCTCCAAGCTCATTATTTTCCGAGACACCGTAAATAATATTGGTCTTATTGGTAAGATGCTGAACAGCCTTAAGAATATTATCGAGTTCGCCCATCTTTATCATATTTTCTCGCGACGCCGAAAGATGCAACAATACATTCTTGGCACCCTCTATTTTATTGTTGTTCAACAAAGGAGAATCTATGGCATTGGCCAAAGCATAAGCGGCTCTTTGTTCTCCTTCTCCTTCTCCCAGCGACATAAGAGCTACCCCACTATCTTTCAGTACGGATCTTACATCCGCAAAATCCACATTGACATACCCTTTCACCGTTATTATTTCGGCAATCCCCTTTACCGCTATAGCCAAAATATCGTCTGCCTTTTCCCAAGCATTGGTCACTTCCAAATCCCTGTACAATTTATTTATCTTGCTGTTATTTATAATAATAACGCTATCCACATGTTTTTTCAACTCTTCCAATCCGAGACGGGCATTCGTTACTCTGGTTTGCCCCTCAATCTGTGCAGGAATGGTAACAATAGCCACGGTCAGTATTTCCCTTTCTTTGGCAAGTTTTGCCACGATGGGAGCAGCTCCGGTACCTGTACCTCCGCCCATACCGGCAGTTATAAATACCATTTTGGTATTTTTGTCGAAAATACTTTTCAGTTCTTCAATACTTTCTTTGGCAGCCGCTTTTCCGTATTGCGGATCGTTGCCGGCACCCAATCCCTCGGTCAGCGTCTTACCGATTTGTATCTTATTTTCTTTGGGAATAGGGCTTTTTTCGAAGTCTTGAGAATCGGTATTTACCAGATAATAATCTACCTTGTAAATACCTTTTTTCACCATGTTGTTTACGGCATTACCTCCGGCACCACCAACACCGATTACTTTGATAATATTTTCCGAAGCGTCCGGCTGCTTGTTTCTTTTGGGAATAATATCCAGTTCCATATTATTAAATTTTATTCGACATCTCCTGCTAAGTCTGTAAATACATCTTTAACTTTTTTTAATTTATCCCATAAACTACCACCTGTAAATCCGGATTTCTTTTTCCCGTCATCCTTATTGTTTTTTCCCTCTTTTTCCGCTTCCACAGTCACCGGTTCTTTTAAGGCTATATCAAATTCCACTTCCAAACCTTTCTTAACAGCATAAATCAACATACCCACCACGGTTGCATATTTAGGATTCTCCAGATTTTTATCCACATAAATAGTAACATCTCCCACCTTGTATTCACTTGCTACATTTCCCTTTCGGGCAGGCAGCGTCATCAAAATTCCCGTAAAATCTTCCATGTCTTTCAACTGAGAACCGCCACCGGTAAGCACAACGGATTGAAAATCGGTAATTTTTATACTTTCGTTTCTCAAACTGCCAAGCAACGGGCTTATAATCCGGGTTTTAACTACCGATGCAATATTACGGGCAAGTTCCAATACATTAATGGTAGCTTTTGGCAATTGCGAAGGTTGTTCTTCCAAATTAATGTATTCTGTCTTATCTTTAACCTTGCTAGGCATACACGAACCGTACTTGTGCTTCAGCTTATCCGCCATATCCCCGGATATCCCGAACACTTTTTTGATAGCTTGCGTTATTTCAACACCTCCCACCGGATTCACCGCAGTATATATAATCTTATTATCCTTATAGGCAATCAAATCGGAAGTACCACCGCCGATGTCAACCATCAGGGCGCCCACTTCTTTTTCCGAATCGTTCAAAGTGCTTTCTGCCGATGCCACCGGCTCAAGGATATAACCTTTAATCTCTTTACCGTTATTTTTAATACAATTCTCTATATGCTTCTTTATGGTCTTTTTCACCACCACCACATGATAATTTCCCGTCAGTTTCTTTCCAAACAAACCTACCGGTGACAGGGTACTGGCATCTTTTCCGTTTATATCTTTGATAATATAATCTTTCGGAAAATAATCCAACAATTCCATCACATCCGGATCATAAGCCGCTATCCTTATTTCTTCTTCCAATCTTTTAACGGTTTCATCATTTATAGGCTTGGAAGGATCCAGTGCAAGATTGGCAGAAATTATCTTCGTATCAATATTAAATCCGGCAATACCTACCAAAACCTCTTTGGGTTTTACATCCAAAAAGTTTTCCACATTTCCTATCACTTCTTTTATTTTGCGTGTTGTCTCGTCAACATTGACAATATCACCTCTTCTTACTCCGTTGGAAACAACCATGGAATGACGAAGTATTCTCACTTCATTGCCGTTTTGCTCGGCTACCATATAAACAATCTTGGTAGTACCTATATCCAATACGGCATAAACTTTTTTCCCGGACTTTTCTACACTATTTATCATAGTTAAAATTTTTATATTCGTTAATATTTTTTTACCTTTTTGCAAACAATTTGATTCTCAAACCTCAAATCAATGGATTTATAAGTATTCCACCCCACCTTTGGCAAAACATCTTTGTAAAAAACAAACAAATTTCTAAACTTTTTTTCATAATCTTTTATATCACCAAAGTTAATCAAAAAACAGCCAACTTTCGGTATCAAATGGAAATCATTTTCATTTTGCACATAAATTTGTTCTATATTGCTCCGCCAGAACGAGTTATTATATATATATTCCGATAATTCGTAAATCTCTTTCAACAAAGTATCTCTGTTAAACAAAATTTCGGAATGCAATACATTAAAGTTCTTATCAAACAAAGCCAATGGTGCATCAATTTTACCGGTAACCACCAATACTCTTCCGGGTTTTCCTTCCACATAAGGCATCAAATAACCGTCTTCATCAATGTAATAAGACTCTTTGTCATAAGTAATAATCCTTACAATAGGATTTCGTTGCCAGATCCGGATATAAACCTCTCCTCCGTAAGTCACATACACCTCCGACTTCTTAACCATACTATTATGGTCAATAATATTTTCAATCCTATAAGTATTCACACTGTCACAAACCTTTCCCATCAAAACAACCCCCGAATCCTTCAACATTTCAATGATATCATCCACCGTAACAAACCGGTTCATCAAACTGTCTTCCACAATAACATTCACTTTCTTCACTCTCGCGTCACGCAAAACATCATGCACCAATATTCCGGCACCAATAAGATAAGCCAGAATAAGGAGAATCCCCAACACGGTTTTATATCTTTCCAAAAACTTCTTTATCATTTTGCGTATTTTTCTTCTAACATCCGCTTAATCTTTTTTACTTCCCGGTCTATGTCTCCCGCCCCCAGAGTAATAATAATTTCATGCGATCCGTTTCTCAAAAACTCCGCTATTTCGCTTTTTTCCACAACCGGCACCTCCTTCCCGATTCTGGAAGCCAGCCATTCCGAAGAGATTCCGGGCAACGGCAATTCTCTTGCCGGATAAATCGGCAACAACACCACTTCGTCGGCCTCTGACAAAACCTTTGCAAATTCATCGGCAAAATCACGCGTCCGAGTGTACAAATGCGGCTGAAAAACTACTGTAACCTTTTTCCCTTGCCAAATTTCCCTAACACTCTTCAATACCGATTCAATCTCCCTCGGGTGGTGGGCATAATCGTCAATATAAACCACATCGTCATCGTTGTACACTATCTCAAACCGCCTCCAATTACCTTTGAAAGTTTCCAACGCCTTCCTCACCCGCTTTTCGTCTATACCCGCTTCCAGTGCTACGGCAGATGCCGCCACTGCATTTTCAATGTTATGCACACCTGCCACCTTCAAGCTTATTCCTTCCATCATCACTTGCCCCGCCACTTCCAAATCAAACTTGAAATCTCTCACCGATACATTTACCGCCCTATATTTGCCTGCATCAAAACCATAGATACGTTCATTAGCAGTATCAAACAAAGCAGCATACTTTTCGTTTACTACCAAAACACCTTCATCTTGCACTCTACCGGCAAACTCTTTAAAGGCATCCGTCAAGTTGGCATAGGTTCCGTAAATATCCAGATGATCGGCATCTACAGCCGTCACTGCCTCAATATAAATCCTGTCGAAGTTAAGAAAAGAGCGATCGTATTCGTCGGCTTCCACAATCATATACTCGGCACCATCATCATACAAAAAATTCGTATCGTAATTACTCATCAGCCCTCCCGTAAACACCACCGACTTTTTGCCAGCTATCTTGAATATATGCGCAATCATGGAAGTAACGGTAGTTTTACCGTGAGTACCGGCTACTGCTATGGTACGGTATGCTCCGGAAATAAGTCCCAATACTTCCGCCCGTTTCATCACAGGATACCCACTGTCAAAAGCCAATAACAGTTCTTTGTGTTGCGAAGGAACTGCCGGCGTATAAACTACCAGAGTTTCTTTCTTGTTCAAAGCCTGCAAAATGTCGGGTTTTTCCTCGAAATGTACAGGAATGTCTTGTGCCTCCAACATACCTGTTACAATAGAAGGCACTTTATCATATCCTGACACACTACATCCTTTCCTTTGAAAATACAATGCCAAAGCACTCATCCCAATACCACCGATACCGATAAAATAAACATTCTTAATCTTTTCTATATCAACCACTTTCCAACTCATTTGATTAGGTTAAAAATTTCATCAGTTATTCTTTCCGTCGCGTCGGGTTTAGCCAACCGCTTGATATTTTCTGCCAAAGCATGTTGCAGTTCTTTATCCTCATTGAGAGCAACCACAACAGAAGCCAGTTCTTCAACAGCCTTATCGTTTTCCACCAACAATGCCGCTTTGCGGGACACAAGAGCCATAGCATTCTTATATTGGTGATTTTCAGCTACATAAGGCGATGGCACCAGAATGGCAGGTTTACCGACAACCGCAAGTTCGGAAATACTCATGGCACCTGCCCGTGAAACAATGTAATCCGCTGCCGAATAAGCCTTGTCCATGTCATAGATAAAAGGTTCCACTATAATGTCTTTCTTTTTCAAAGCTTCCTTATCTTCCACCTTATCATAGTATGCCCCTCCGGTCTGCCACAAAACTTGTATCCCAGCTTCTACTAACTTGTCCACTGCCAAATGGATAGCACGATTGATAGCAAGTGCTCCAAGACTACCTCCTATCACCAGCAAAAGCGGCTTATCGGGATTAAATCCGAAATAGACTTTGTTTTCTTTTTCTTTGCCAACAGGCAAATTGATAATTGATCTTCTGATAGGATTTCCCGTAATCACTACCTTTTCCGGAGGAAAAAACTTTTTGGCCTCCTCATAAGCCACACATATACTTTGCACCCTTTTCCCCAAAATCTTATTGGTCACTCCCGGAAATGAGTTCTGCTCTTGAATCAAGGCTGGAATTCCTTTTTGGGTTGCCTTGTAGATTAAAGGTCCGCTTGCAAAACCACCCGTACCCACCACAATATCCGGAGCAAAATCTTTGACAATCTTCCCTGCTTTATGCAGGCTGGCAAAGAGCTTGAAAAAGAATACCAAATTCTTAAAAGTCAATCTGCGTTGAAATCCCTGCACAGGTAGCCCCACAATGTCGTATCCCGCCTTGGGTACTTTTTCCATCTCCATACGACCTTCGGCACCGACAAACAATATTTCGGCTTCCGGTTCCCTGCGTTTTATTTCATTGGCAATGGCTACGGCAGGAAAAATATGACCGCCTGTACCACCGCCACTAATAATTACTTTCATTTTTTTCTGTTTTAAGTTCTTTACGCTCTTCGTTCCTTTTTTTCCAATCAATAGTGGTTGACAAAAGAATGCCGTAAGCAATGCTTGTCATCAAAAACGATGACCCTCCCATACTTACCAAAGGCAATGGCTGTCCGGTCACGGGAAAAATCCCCACAGCCACCCCTATGTTTATAAATGCCTGAAAAACAATCATAAGCGTTATACCAAGTTGTAAATAAAGACCGTAAGTAAGTTCCTTTTTCTTCCGGAAATGGGCATATAACCTTTGGAAAATAAGGATATACATTGCTATTACAATAATACCTCCTACAACCCCATATTCTTCCAGAATTATGGCAAAAATAAAGTCGGAATCGGGGTGCGGCAACACACTTTTTTGAGCACTGTTTCCGGGACCTCTGCCTATTACACCACCGGTAGCAATAGCAATTTTTGCTTGAATTGCTTGATAATCTTCCGCCGTATTTTTTTTCTCATCCGACAAAAAGGCTTCTATCCGCTTTTCCCATGTAGCTACTCTGGTATTGGGCAACAATTTCGGAGCCAAGAATATAAACAATCCGCCCGATAACAATCCCAACACTCCTACAAAAAGCAAATGTTTGAATCTGGCCCCACCAACAAACATCATCGTCATGGCAACCACCCCTACCAACAAAGCAGTAGAAAGATTGGCCGGCATAATAAGCATTACCACAACCAAAGTGGGCAATATCATATTGAGCATAAATTTCTTGAAAATCTTTATATTGTCACCCAAACGGAAAATTCTTGCCGCCAAAAAATTTACAAGAGCATATTTGGCAAAATCGGAAGTCTGAAAGGTAAATCCCGTACCCGGAATAACCAACCATCTCGACGCACTGTTAATAGATACTCCCATAACCAATGTCAAAGCCAGCAACACAATGGCAATAACAAGCAAAGGATATGCAAACAAATAATGATATTTGTAATGAACTCGCTGTAAAACCAATACGGTAACTACTCCCGCAATAATCATAAAAAAGTGCTTGAGGAAATAGCGTGTCATAGAATCATGCAAAATAGCCATTGATTCCGTTGCACTAAAAACAGTAAGCAACGAAGCCAACACAAGTATTATATAGATAAACGACAAAGCGTTATCTCCCGGAAAATACTTTTTCAGCATTACAATTCTCTCACATATTTTTTAAATTGTTTACCTCTATCTTCATAATTATCAAACAAATCGAAACTGGCACATGCCGGCGACAACAGTACGGTATCTCCGTCTTCGGCCAGTTCGTAAGCTTTAGTTACAGCCTCTTTCATAGAATTCGCTTCGGTGATAACGGGCACAATCCCCTCAAAGCTCGCCATAAGCTTACGGTTGTCCGTACCCAAACATACCAAAGCCTTCACTTTTTTTCTGACCAAAGAATACAATTCGGAATAATCGTTCCCCTTGTCAATACCACCTGCTATCCAAACAATGGGGCCTTCTACGGTTTCCAAAGCATACCATGTCGAATTGATGTTGGTAGCTTTGGAGTCATTTATAAATTTGACACCTCCAATGGTCAGAAACTCTTCCAACCGGTGTTCTACGGCATCGAACGACATCAGACTCTTTCTAATAGTTTCCTTTTTGATTTTCATAATGTTGGCAGCAATAGCCGCAACCATGGAATTAGCCACATTGTGCTTTCCTTTGAGTGACAATTCGTCTATTTTCATTTCGAATAAAATTTTATTGTTTTCAACTATTTTTATTTGGTTATTTTCTATGTATGCTCCCGTCTGCAACTGCTTTTCGGTGGAAAAAGGGAAAAGTTTACCCGAAGCCAATTCTTTATTAAGTCTATTTATGAGTTCGTCATCGGCCGAATACACAAAATAATCCGACGCATCTAAGTTTTTTACAATCCTGTATTTGGCTTTGGCATAATTGTTTATATCGTATCCGTACCGGTCCAAATGGTCGGGTGTAATATTGAGAATAGCCGCCACATCCGGCTTAAAATCATAAGTATTATCCAGTTGGAAACTGCTTATTTCCAACACATAATAGTCGTATTCGTTTTCATCCGCCACCAATCCGGCAAAACTGTATCCCACATTCCCACCAAGAGCCACATTGAGTCCGGCATTTTTGAAAATATGATAAGTGAGCAAAGTAGTAGTCGTTTTACCGTTGCTGCCGGTTATCGCTATTATTTGGGCTTTACCTTTTACAAAAGAATAGGCAAAATCTATCTCGCTGATTATGCGAATACCTGCCTGTTTTATTTTTTGGATGACAGGAACCGTATCGGGAATTCCCGGACTTTTGATAACAAGATCTGCTGTCAAAATAATCGATTCGCTATGCATCCCCGATTCAAAAGGGATACCGTTACGGTTCAAAATGGCTACATATTTATCTTTTACCAGCCCCTTGTCAGACACAAAAACCGTATAGCCTTTGGCTTTGGCAAGCAAAGCTGCACCCGTTCCGCTTTCTCCCGAACCTAACACTACTATTTCGTACCTTCCTTTACTCATTTATCTGATTTTAAGCGTTATTACCGATAAAACAGCAAAAAATATTGCTACAATCCAAAACCTTATCACAATTTTATTTTCGTGAATACCTTTTTTCTGAAAATGGTGATGTAACGGAGACATTAGAAAGATACGCCGTCCTTCACCATAGCGTTTCTTGGTATATTTAAAATACGACACTTGCAACATCACCGATAAACTCTCTATAAAAAATATGGCAGCCATCAATGGCAAAAGCAATTCCTTTCTGACTACAATGGCAAAAACGGCAATGATGCCGCCAATGGTAAGACTTCCGGTATCTCCCATAAAAATTTGAGCAGGATAGGAATTGTACCATAAAAATCCTACCATGGCACCGATAAAAGCACTGGCAAACACCACAAGTTCACCAACATGAGGGATATACATAATGTTCAGATAATCGGAAAATATAATGTTACCCGACACATAAGCAAATACGCCGAGTGTAGCGGCAATAATCCCCGAAGTCCCCGCCGCCAAACCGTCAAGACCGTCAGTAAGGTTGGCACCGTTAGACACCCCGGCAATAATAAATATAGTGGCCAAAATAAAAACCAGCCACACCCATTGGTCCTGCAACTTTTCCGGCAAAAATCCGATAAGATATTTATAATCAAATTCGTTATTCTTGATAAACGGAAGCGTGGTTTTGGTAGATTTTACCGATATGTAACCGGGTTTATTATAATTGTCGTTAAACGACACAATATCTTGCCGGACATAAACCGTATCGGTATTTTCGTTCTTTTTTATCTTGATAACCACATCATTACTTAAATAAAAAGCCGCTCCAACCAAGAGCCCCAGACCTACTTGTCCCATGATTTTGAATTTGCCGGCCAATCCCTTTTTGTTCTTCTTGAACACTTTTATATAATCGTCGGTAAATCCTATCACGCCCAACCAAATAGTGGTAATCAGCATCAGCAACACATAGACATTGGCCAAATCGGCAAAAAGAACAACCGGCACAAGTATCGAAAAGATTATAATTATTCCTCCCATGGTAGGAGTTCCTTGCTTCTGCTTCTCCCCTTGAAGTCCAAGATTTCTCACAGTTTCTCCTATCTGTTTTTTACGGAGGTATTCAATGATTTTTTTGCCTATAAGCATGGAAAAAATCAATGAAGCAATAAGTGCCATTGCCGATCTGAAAGAAATGTACCGGAATACACCCGCACCGGGCACATCCAATTTATCCAAATACATAAACAAATAGTACAACATAACTATTTTATTTTAAGACTTTTATATTTTTCAACACCACCTCTTTGTCGCTAAAATGATGCTTTATCCCGCCTATTTCTTGATATTCTTCGTGACCTTTGCCCGCTATCACAATAATATCTCCGGGTTTTGACATTAGAATCGCTGTTCTTATAGCTACTTCCCTGTCAGGAATCATGAGAGTTTTAGCCGCATCTTTTTCGTTGGTAATACCACTCCTGATATCTTCCATTATAGCTCCGGCATCTTCGGATCGCGGGTTATCGGAAGTAATGATAACTTTATCGGATAACATAGCGGCAATTTTCCCCATTTTAGGTCTTTTATCCTTGTCCCGGTCGCCTCCGGCTCCGAAAACCGTTATAATGTCTCTGCCCGCGACTTTCATTTCGTTCAGTACATTCAAAATATTTTCAAGTGCATCGGGCGTATGTGCATAGTCAATTATAAAGGTCTTTCCATCCAAAGAACGGATAGTTTCCATGCGTCCTCTCACCGGTGTCAATTTGCTTATTTCAACCAATGCCGTCTCTTCATCAAGCCCCAGCAACACGGAAGCTCCGTAAATAGCCAAAATATTGTACACATTAAATTCTCCTATCAGCTTGATCCACACTTCCTTACCGTCCATATCCAGTAAAGTACCGTGAAAATCCGTCTCCAAAATACGGGCATTAAAATCGGCAGGAGTTTTAAGGGCATAATAATATTTCTTTGCCACGGTATTTTGCAATATAAACATACCGTTCTTATCGTCAAGATTGGACAAAGCAAAAGCATGTTCCGACAAATCGTCAAAGAATTGCTTTTTGGCATCCCGGTAATTCACAAAAGTCTTATGGTAATCCAAATGGTCGTGTGTAAGATTGGTGAAAATTCCTCCATCGAATTCAATACCGGCTATCCTCTGCTGATGAATGGCATGAGAACTCACCTCCATAAAACAATATTCACAACCTTCCTCAACCATATCTCTCATAAGGCGCTGTATCTCAACAGGATTTGGCGTAGTATGCGTAGCAGGCAACACTTTGCCGT
>CAYMVE010000057.1:0-11965 GCA_964393715.1 uncultured Bacteroidales bacterium
CTTTCTCGATTGCATACTTCATTGTCTTTGTACGCAATCTTACATCCAAAAAACTCAATGTTTTATGATAAAAATCAGTATTACTTAATTATCACATGACTTTGGCCGGAAACCTCCTTTTTCACATTTTTCGGTTTTCCATATACAAACACATCACTTGTCCCGGAAGCTGCTACAGAAAGCATATCGATAACTTTAACATAAGCATCGCTGACACCGGAAATCTTCAATACCATTTCTTTGACAGGTATCGACCTCATTTTCAAATCACTGGCTCCAGAAACAGAAACTTCCGCCCTTTTTACATCTTCTCCTTTTTGGATAAAAACATCGGATGCACCACTTAAAATCACAGAAAGCTTTTCTGATTTTTTCAAATCAATAATTTTAATATCGGAAGTTCCCGATACATTCAAAGACAAATATTTAGCATCCACTATCGGCAACTTCACACTTGAAGCTCCCGTAGCAAGCACATCCATATCCTGCAAAATCAAAGGAGAAATACACACAAATTCCGCTGCTCTCATTACCGAAATGCGACTTATGGAAGGCATCGTAATGTTTACTACCGGGTAATCTTGGGTCCGGGGAACCTTCGAAGACTTGTATTCCAACATCAACTCCCCTTTGTGAACGGAAACTCTGAGTAAACTTACAATATTTTCATACCCCCTTACTTCAATAAGAGTTTTAGTTGCCTCGGATGAAATTTTAAAAATAACTTTAACCGGTGCATCTACTTTCAGTTTATTTGTTTTACCCCGTTCGTATTTTATGGAAATTTCCTTACCTGCCGGTTTTATGTGAAACTGCGAATATGCGAGAAAATTAGCCGCTAGCATTAATAAAAAAAGTTTGAGTTTCATAAACTTAAATTTTATTTGATATGCAAAGGTAAAAAATTTTTCCGACAAAAAACGAATAAAAAAGCCGCAGATAATTTCTTCCGCAGCTTTTAATTCGATTAACTGGTACGATTCTAATACCGGTAATGATCCGGTTTATACGGACCTTCTGCTTTAACGCCTATGTATTCGGCTTGTTCCGGCGTCAATTGAGTAAGATGCACTCCAAGCTTGTCCAAATGCAATCTTGCCACTTCCTCGTCAAGATGTTTCGGCAACCTGTACACATCCGTTTTATAGTCATTTTTCCACAATTCCATTTGAGCCAAAGTTTGATTGGTAAACGAATTACTCATCACAAACGACGGATGCCCTGTTGCATTTCCAAGATTTACCAAGCGACCTTCACTTAACAAAATGATGGAATGTCCATCGGGGAAAATAAACTGGTCAACCTGCGGTTTGATGGTAACCCGTTTAATACCGGGATAATTTATAAGTTTTTCCACTTGTATTTCATTGTCAAAATGTCCGATATTACATACAATCGCCCCATCTTTCATTTTTTCCATGTGCTCAATGGTAATAATATCCTTGTTGCCGGTAGCGGTTATAAAAATATCCGTATTTTCCACAACATCTTCCACTGTCTTCACTTCGTATCCTTCCATAGCCGCTTGTAAGGCACAAATAGGATCGATTTCCGTTACCGTAACAATGGCACCGAAAGCCCTCATCGATTGGGCAGAACCTTTACCTACATCTCCATAACCGCAAACAAGTACCCTTTTGCCGGCAATCATAATGTCAGTAGCTCGCTTAATACCGTCTGCCAACGATTCACGACATCCATACAGGTTGTCAAATTTCGATTTGGTTACCGAATCATTTACATTAATGGCCGGGAATAATAATTTACCTTGCTCTTTCATCTGATACAAGCGATGTACTCCGGTTGTAGTCTCTTCCGAAACACCTTTGATTTTTCCGGCATACTTATGCCATTTTTCAGGGTCTTTTTCATAAATAATTTTTAACCTTTTTATCAATTCCCTTTCGTCTTCCGACAAGGAGTCCAAATCCACATTAAGAATATCCGGATTATTTTCCGCTTCAAATCCCTTGTGAATCATTAAAGTAGCATCTCCTCCGTCATCTACAATCAAATCCGGACCACTGCCATCCGGCCATGTTAAAGCTTGTTCGGTACACCACCAATACTCTTCAAGCGTTTCTCCTTTCCATGCAAACACGGGAATCCCTTTGGCTGCAATAGCGGCAGCTGCATGATCTTGCGTAGAGTAAATGTTGCAGCTGGCCCACCTGACATCGGCACCCAGTTCCACCAGTGTTTCTATCAAAACGGCAGTTTGTATGGTCATGTGCAACGAACCAGAAATCTTTGCTCCTTTCAATGGTTTATCCTTTCCGTATTTTTTTCGCAATGCCATGAGACCCGGCATTTCTTTTTCGGCAAGTTCTATTTCTTTCCTGCCGAAATCTGCCAACGAGAGGTCTTTTACTTTGTAAGGTAGTGTCTTTTCTTCTATCATAACTTGCTATTTTTTATCAAACTACAAAGGTAATAACAAAATGAAGGCAAAGAACAAAAGTTCAAAAAAACTTATTCCTTGCCTCTTCAAAAACAGAATATTTCCTAAATTGTTTTTTACGATTCTTTAATCAACCTTTCAAGTTCTTCAATGTCTTTCCTGAATTTCTTATCGGTTTCCATCAATCCTTCCACTACTTTACAAGCATGCAAAACAGTAGAATGGTCGCGTTTACCAATTTTACTCCCTATTGCCGACAACGAATGTTTGGTATATTTCTTGGCAAAATACATGGATATCTGTCTGGCTTGTACAATTTCCCTTTTCCTGGTATTATCGTTTAATATCTCCGTAGGTAAGTCATAATACTTTGCAACAATTTCTTTTATTTTATCAATGGTAATATCTCTTCTCAATCTTATGGCAAATTTGTTTACTACTTCTTTGGCCAGTTCCAGGGTAATTTCTTTTCTCAAATTAATAGCCTGAAATTGTAATGCCATGATGGCCCCTTCCATTTCTCTGATATTGGCCGTAATATTTTCTGCAATATATTCCAAAACGGTATTGCTTATTACCAAGTTGTCTTTTGCCGTCTTAAATTTCAAGATTTTCAGTCTCGTCTCAAAATCCGGCGGTGTCAATTCCGTCTCAAGTCCACTTCTAAAGCGAGACAACAATCGCTCTTCAATCTTTACCAATTCGGAAGGATTTTTATCTGCCGTAAAAACCAGCTGCTTACGTTTGAGTAACAAATCGTTAAATATGTCAAAAAAAACGGCTTGTGTTCCCGTAATGTTCTCCCAAGCATGAATATCATCTATAATAAGAACATCCATCATCTGATAAAAATGTAGAAAATCCAATCTTTTATTTTGCAATACATGGGAACTGTACTGATCTTTAAAAGTACTGGCATTCACATATAATACCTTTAAATCCGGCATGGCTTGTTTTATGGCAATACCAATGGCTTGAGCCAGATGCGTTTTCCCCAATCCGCTTTTCCCGTAAATAAACAACGGATTATACCTGGTTCCGGGATTTTCTGCAACAACCTGAGCCGCTACATAAGCATATTCGTTATTCTTGCCAACAACAAAGTTTTCAAAAGCAAATTCTTTGTTCAAATTAGGATCCACTTGTACCTTTCTGATACCCGGAATAATAAATGGATTTTTTACGCTATCGCTAAAAGTAGGAGGAACGGGAATAGGCTCATTCTCCGGCACATTGTCCAGATGAGGGTAATAAATATTTCTTTTCGAATGCTTTTGAGCTGGCTGTGGAATTTCATAATTGAGTTTTACACCAGGACCAAAAACTTTTTCAATGGCAGACTTAAGCAATTTTACATAATGTGCTTCTATAAACTCATAATAAAATGTGGTGGGAACTCTAATGTAAATAGTTTTGGTCTTTTTGATATATTTGGAAATGGACAACGGTTCAAAAAAAGTTTTAATAATGTCCGGTTCCTGTATATTATCCTTAATGTACTTGAAAATTTTTTCCCACGCCTGACTTAACTCGTTGTTTTTCATAAGCTTTTCCTCGTGTTTTTTAACTTGCTTAATGTTAAATTGTTATGCACAACTACCTAATTATCACCCCTATTGTTTTTTACTTGCTTTGGTAAAGATAAACAATTTTTCCATTACTTGTACACCTGTTGACAACTTTCTAAAACACAACAACATCGCTGATTTTCAAGAGGTTGAAAAATATCACATTTTCAACACTTTGAAAACATGAAAGTTACATTGTGGATTTTTTTTTAGTTTTTTTCTCAAAACATGCAGCCCAAAAACATTGAAAACTATCTTTTTCAAGCCATTAAAAAAACATTTCTTTTCACATGATTTTTTCTCAAAAAAACATCGGCTATTTACAGTATTTATTTTTTGAGTATCCGACACCTACACAAATTTAAGCATACCTATTTTGTCTAAAATTTCAATAGGCTTTTCATTTTTCAAATTCTCCAAACTGCATCAAATAAAAAAGGTCGCCGATGGCGACCTTTTTTGAAATTTCCGGGATTATCGCTTATTTATTCACAATAGATTTGAAAGTATCGTCATTAAAATACTTTTCAAATTCCATATCGGTTGCTGCAAGCTTAGCCAGTTTGGCATCTTTTTCAACAGCAATTCTCAAATTGTTAAAGAGCAAATCGCTATCACCTTTTCTTGCACCGTCAACAGCTTTCAGATAATAAAGCATGGCATCTTCCTTATCCTGTGTACAATCAATGGTTTTAATAGAACCATCGTAATCTTCCGTCAACAATTTTGCCAAAGCAGCATTGAAATTACAATCATTACCGAATGCGTCAACAGCACCTTGATAATCGGCTTTCTTTATCTTAACAATTCCCATGTTGTAATTTACTTCTTTCCCTGCTCCGGAAGCTGCTGTAAAATGTTCTTCCGCTTTGTCAACATTTCCTTTCAATAAGCAAATTACCCCAAAGTTGTTTTCTATAATCGGATTATTTTCATTCAATTGTTTGGCTTTATCCAACATTTGCTTGGCTTCACTCACATTTCCCAATTTAATCAACATACAAGCCGCGTTATTCGGACCTCTCCAGTCGTTCGGATATATTTCCATGAATTTCTTATACACTTCCAACTTTTTATTGTTGTCATTGTACAAAGTAGCGGCATAAAGCAATTCTTCCGGTTTCAAACTATCGGGTTTCGTGCTGTATATGCTCTTTATTTCATCGTCGGAATAACCAATGTTGTTTACTTTCACTTTCATAACGGAACGACGCAGTTTCGGTAAAATTTCTTCTGCGATTTCCGTATAGATTTTAGACATATTTTTGATTTCTTTTTCTCTCTGGTCAGGATCCGAATACATTGACAGTACCCTTAATACTAAATCTTTATCTTCAAGATTGGAGGCTTCCATCAATTCCTTAAAGCCTTCCCAGTCTTCTTTTGTATATTGCACATTATATACGCTGTCATTGGCAATTTCATGCGCTTTCCTAAATTTCTTCAAAAGGAACTTCTTGGTTACTTTACCTCTATCATGGGAAAGTCTGTCATTCAAGTCTTGCGGTCCGTCCGGAGAAGCGTAAGCGGACAAATCAAATTCTTTTAGTTCTTTTCTATCGTTTTCTGCTACCATGTTCAAATAATCCAACAATGTTTGTACTTCTTCCTTTTTCAATTCTTTCGGTTGTAAGTTGGCTTGTTGAATCTTGAACAGGATTTTTGCTGCCTTTTCTTCGGTAGTAATTCTTTGGAATTTATCTTTACCGATAATCGGCTTCGGATCAATTTTTACCAATCCGGGAGTAGCTATTACTCCGTTTGCAATTACGGTCGGATCAAAATCCAATGACTTATTACCTTTTTTAGCCGTAATTCTGAGTTCCAATTTGGACAAACGCAAAGCTTCGTCATAAGGTATTTTGTCGGTATAAGTAAAACTACCTCCATCCGTATAACTAATAACCTTATAGTTGTCCTGAACTTTTTCACCCTGAACCGTTACCGGTTTAAATGCTTTTTCGGCATTTTCGCCTACCAAATAAGGAGTCGCCGTCAATATAACCTTTTTGTTGAAATACTTTGGCGGAAATTTACCTGTGATAGTCAAAGCCACGCTATCTGCGTGCATTTCCAATGGATTGGGATTAACACTGTATTGTATTGTGCCGGCGTTTTTTTTCATTTTATTCAATCCGCCACAACTGGACAATATCAGCCCAACACTGATAAATAAACCCAATAAAATACTTAATCTTTTCATAATCAACGATTTATTTTTTTTCATTTGTTTGTTTTTCCAATGCAAATGTAACAAAATATTTTTAACCAAAAAAAATTACACGATTTCCCTGTTAATTTCCATTCACTTTTTCGATATATTGATTCAATTCTTCCACAGAACTGCTAAATTCAAAAGCATTATTTATCAAATAATAATTTTCCGGATCATAAATGTAAAGGTAGGCAAATTTTGCCACCTCAAGCTTCGAACTTTCATAATCCAATTCTCCCAATATCAAGGATAATTGCGAACTGGACACACAACTACTTTTAATAAACTGTTTGATAATTGTTTTTTTGGTGTCGTCAAACGGCTTATTTTTTAATGTCAGCAAAAAGGCGTTAAACTCTGCCGGATCAACCGGATCCGGACAATTGGTATATTGCATGGCAGGAGGAGGTGGTAATACATTAGTTGCCTGCGCATTCTCGTCTTGACCATTTTGAACCGATGTTTGATTATTAACCTGAGTCTGATTTACCGATATGTTAATATTGATGTCCTTATTATTACCGGAATGCAATACTCGCCTCGAAGGAATTGCCCCTTGTGCAAAAATATCGGGATAATTATCCATAAACTCCTTTGAATAAGCTCCAAACAACCACACACCTTCTGCATCCACTATAAAATCATACCACATATTGTACGGAGGAATATCTATAATCTGCTTCACTTTTGAATGGCTTCTTTCAAAACGCACCTCCACCTGATGCGTACCGGGGTTCACTTTATCAATACTAACACTCTTCAAAGCACGATTATTGATTCTAATTCCATCCAAAAACAAATAAAAAGAGACTCCATTAGACGAAGAAAATAGCACTTTATTCTGTGAAAACCCCATCATTGATAGCAATAAAACCAAAAATAAAGTCCCTATGTTTTTCATTAATCAATAACACTTTTTGTTAGACAATTTACATTCTTCATGTCGAGGACAAGTTATCCCTTTTTTTCTTAAATATTTGTTTCCTCCGATAGATGTATTGGGAAATCTTCCTGTTTTATTCAAAATTAACTTGGAAAACAATATTTTAATCGAAAACAAAAATATGGCAAATCCCACCAACACCAGACTTAATAAAAATATTTTTAGAAACATGACTTCTTTTTTTATTAAATGAACTTATTCTTCTTCAAACTCAATAATATCTGCATCTTCACCTTTCATTTTATAGATTACGGTATCCTCTTCATGTTTACCGCTACCGTAAAATCTTTCAAACTTCCGCTTTGAAGATGCTACCAATACATATAACAACAATTTCATTACAAACTTAAAAATAAAATACAGCCCTAAAATAAGGGCTGCATAATACATAAATCTTAACATTTGTCAATACGATATAATTTTAATTTGTTGAGCAAATTGTTTATTACTAACTTTAAGCACATACACACCGTTTGCTAACTGGTCTTGCAAAAGTTTCGAAAACTCAATATCGGTTTTACCAGCTATGTCTCCCAAATAATAATTCCCGATTTTTCTACCTAAGTTATCAAACAATTCCAGCATTAAATCAGTCATCGGATGAGTCGGATTAATTTCAATGTAAGAATTTTCGCTTATAGGATTCGGAAATACGGCAATGCTTACCCCCACAACATCCTGTAAATCAACAAATTCAGCCGGTGAATAAGTAATTCTCCATCCGCCGGCAACCACATCGTCGGCATCGGACATAAAGCGTAAAGTAGCTTGTCCGGACGGAATCAGCAATGTAGTAGGTGTAGAATCTCCCGTGAGTTTTGTAATTAATTCGGATGTACCCAATCCATTATAAATTTGCAAATAATCACCGGTTTCCGACGGAGGCAGGTTCCACTCGTCAAAAGTCAGCAATAAAGCATCGTTATTGGTATTAATATACCATTTGCAATAAGTACCTTCGGAGTAATCGCACCAACCGCTTCCGTCGTCAAAAGCACCGCTCGATTCGGTAAGCGTATCCGTACTACAATTTTTAACGGAGTAAGTAGCCATCCACCCTTCTCCTGCACCAGTGTTATCCGTAATAAATTCCAGTAACATTCCGTCCGGATCGGTATTCCTGAACAAATCAGCCGTAGAAGGAGCATTCGAACTAGTAAGCGTAGCTATTACCGGATCGGAAGCCGAAGCTCCGTCATGGATGATTACTTCATCACCGGATACAAGGTCAAACTGGGCAAATTTTAAAGTAATGTATTTGCCGCAAGAGGGTTGCAACAAATAAGTACAATGCCAACCGTTACCGTAAGGTTGATTGCCACTACCGTCTTCAAAAGACCCTTCAAAACCTTCTATGGTATGAGCCTGACAACCAACGGGATATTCGCTGGCTGGCGGATAAATGTTTATAACCGCCTTAAAATCGGAAGTAAAATCATAGCCACCGGCCACAAGATCGTCCAAATCGTAAAAACCATTATAAGCACCGTCCCATCCCCAATTCATGTGAAAATAAGTATCTTGGTAACCATCGCAATTCCATGCATGTCCGCCACCTTGATCGCTCTGTCCGGAATAAACCATCGGCCACTTGTTATCCAACTGATTCTGCAACAAAGCAATCCAATCCGCTGTAGAATAGTCACTTCTTTGTACCATAGTAACATCCGAAGAATATCTGAAATAATCCCTCAAAGCACCGGGAATAAACTCCGTATAAGTACCGGAACCATCAGGCCCCCAGTACATATTAACCGCCACACCTACATGAAACAGTAAATCGGACAAATAACTATTGTATCGGGAAGCATCCAAAGGCATGTTTTCAAAATGATATTCATGTTGAGAAAAATCTATGGTAAAAGTACCATAACCTCCATTAGTCGAATTATAGCTGGTCTTACTTCCTTGCCCGACATCCGGATAATTGTAATATTTCATTACCATAGAAGTGGATAAGGCTACACACCCCACAGCCACATGTCCGTCTATTCCCGCATCATCTTCCGGACAAGACGCATTATAATATTTTCCTTGCCCCCAAGTAGTCAGCAATAAAGGATCTACGCTTTTTACACCTTTATGCACCACAGCCTTTTCTATCTGTTCCGGCGTCGCGTTTTCATACCAATCCCACTGTTTTTTTACCTCTTCACTAGCTTTCACATTATTTTTATAAGCATACGAAATCACTTTTTTGTAGTAATTCAACATATATATTGTATTAGGTGGGATGTTGTTCGAATAAGAGTTTTCAAACGAATAAGCCAGTACAGGCTTAACATTTTTCACAGCCGATGTTATTATAAATCCTTGTCCCTTTACCTTCCATATCCGGAAAGCCACTTTATATTCCTTTTCTCCCTTTTCTATAAGGAAAAGATGAGGAGTCGTTTCCAATTTTAGTTCTTCATACTTGACCTTTTTGCCGGCAAGCAATGCTTTTTCATAAAAAGCATTTTTAGCGACTCTTTCCATTTCGTCCGACTGGCTATTGCCAACAAATAATAACCCCAAAAACAACCAACCGAATAATGTAAAAATCTTTTTCATAATTCAAAGTTTTAATCATTCACAAATATAACGATTTTTTATTTTGTTTTTCACGAACCCTTAAAAAAAATTGGTTAATTTTGTTTCAAAAATAAAATAAGATTTACCATAATGACTAAAATAATAGAGGAAGGGTTGACTTTTGATGATGTGTTATTGGTGCCTGCATTTTCCGAAGTGTTGCCCAGAAATGTAAAAACAGAAACATTTTTCACACGAAAAATCAAGCTGAATATACCTATTATCTCGGCTGCAATGGACACGGTAACCGAAGCCAAACTGGCAATAGCCATTGCCCGGGAAGGCGGAATAGGAGTAATCCACAAAAACATGTCCATAGATCGGCAAGCCAAAGAAGTAAAAAAAGTGAAGCGTGCCGAAAACGGAATGATTTACGACCCCGTTACCATATCCCCGGACGGCACCGTGGGAGAGGCCCTGTCAATGATGGCCGAACACAAAATAGGAGGCATACCCGTAGTAGAAAAATCGGGCAAACTGATCGGCATTGTAACCAATCGGGATTTGCGTTTCGAAGTCAATATGGAACGCCCCGTAAAAGAAGTAATGACCTCCGAAAATTTGGTAACCATCGATCAAGAAATCAATCTGGATAAAGCCAAAGAAATTCTCCAACAACATAAAATAGAAAAACTTCCGGTAGTAGATGACGAAGGAAAATTGATTGGATTAATTACCTTTAAAGATATAACCAAAGCACAAGACAAGCCTAACGCATGTAAAGACGAGAAAGGCAGGTTACGAGTAGCCGCCGCCGTAGGAATTGCCAAAGACACTTTGGAAAGAGTGGAAGCTTTGGTCAATGCGGAAGTAGATGCAATAGTTATAGACACCGCCCATGGTCATTCTTCAAAAGTTATCGAAACCCTCCACGATGTAAAAAAGGCTTATCCCGAATTACAAGTGGTGGTAGGAAACATTGCAACAGGTGAAGCGGCAATCGATCTTTATAATGCCGGTGCAGATGCCGTAAAAGTAGGAATAGGCCCCGGTTCAATATGTACCACCCGGATAATTGCCGGTGTAGGCATCCCCCAGCTCACGGCTATAATGAATGTGGCAAAAGCATTGGAAGGCAAAAACATACCGATAATTGCAGACGGAGGCATCCGCTATTCCGGAGATATCGTAAAAGCATTGGCAGCCGGCGCCGACAGCATCATGGCAGGTTCGTTATTTGCCGGTGTGGAAGAATCTCCGGGCAACACCATTATCTACCAAGGAAGAAAATTCAAAACTTATAGAGGCATGGGCTCTTTGGAAGCCATGCAAAAAGGTTCAAAAGACAGGTATTTCCAAGATATTGAGGAAGATATAAAAAAGCTGGTTCCGGAAGGGATAAGCGGAAGGGTCCCTTATAAAGGAACTCTTTCAGAAGTGGTATATCAACTGATAGGAGGCGTTAGAGCCGGAATGGGGTATTGCGGTACTCCGGATATTCCCAGCTTGAAAGAAAATGCAAAATTCGTTAAAATATCGGTAGCGGGACAGGTGGAAAGCCATCCCCACGACATTACGATTACAAGCGAATCACCAAATTACACAAGATAAGCAACTATTAAACAAATAAATCAGTCATAAATTTTATGAAAAACATACAAATATGAAAACAAACAGATTTGTCGGAGTCTTGGTCGGCTTATTTATGGTATCTTTTACAACAATGGGGCAAATAGTTGATAAAACCATGCCACCAAGTTTCAAAAAAGCCGGTTTTTTAAAATCAAAAGTTCAAGTCTATTCCTTACCGAAATTTGATGTGAAAAAATTAATTAAGGAAGACGAAGAAAATGCCAAAAGCACTCACCCAAGGCCTTACAGATTTGCAAAAGCTTTCGATGTTTACATTACACCTTGGATAGCAGGCACTTGGGACACATTACCCAACGGCGACAAGATTTGGAGGCTGACTTTCCGGTCAAACGGAGCATACAGTATTCACTTCCTTTTAACTCCCTTTTATTTACCGGAAGGCACCAAATTGTATTTCTACAATAAGGATAAATCCGTAATACTCGGAGCCATAACCGCCTTCAACAACAAAAAAAGCAAAAGGTTACCCATAAACCTTATTCCCGGAGACGAAGTTACCGCGGAACTTTATGTGCCTTTTTACATAAATCCCAAAGAAGTAGAATTAACTTTTGCAAAAGTGTTCCATGCATATAAAAATGTAGTGCACTGGGCTAAATTCAAAGATCTGAAAGACGGCCAATTCGGATCATCAGGCGATTGCAATGTGGATGTAGTTTGTCCTGAAAACG
>CAYMVE010000058.1:0-11625 GCA_964393715.1 uncultured Bacteroidales bacterium
CCAATCCTATTACCGCAAAATTGTCGGGACTTACCGGATTTAGCGATTTTGCCATGGCCAGATCCGATGAGTTGCCTCTGCCAGTAGAATTATTATACTTCAAAGGTCATCCTTCCGAAAACACGGTAGTTTTGGAATGGAAAACAGCAACCGAAATAAATAACCACTTTTTCACCATAGAACGCTCAAAGGATGGAAAAAATTTCTCCGTTCTTGGAAAAGTTCCGGGTGGCAATTACTCTTTAACTCCCCAACATTACACTTTTACCGATTACTATCCATCCCCCGGTACCAATTATTACAAACTGCTTCAAACCGACTATGACGGGCTAACCAAGGAAAAAGGAATGGCTGTCGTAAACATAAACGCAGATAGTGAGTTTAGATATTTATATTCCAACAAGACAGTACAAATCTTTTCAAACGGGGAAGCCCCTATAAGCCTTGAAATCTTCGATTTGTCGGGGCGTAGCATTCTTAAAAAACAAATCGGCAACCCGCGATACAAAATCATAGAACTGACCGGATTAAGCTCCGGCATCTATTTAATGCGTTTTAATGTGGGCAATCAAACCTATTCGCAAAAAATTATGGTGAAGTAGCCTTTATTTCACTTATGACGGTGCTACAAAACAATCAGGTGTTTTTTCTATTCCCCATCAAATTAAAAAATATTGAACCTCCTATCTCATTTACCAACTCACCGGAGCAAAGATGCTTTCCTAACATATTTCAATTCCAACATGTTCATAGGATTTACTCTGAACCCGGAAACTTTTGCAGATAAAAAATCAACCACTTCGTCGTAATATAGCGGCACTACAACTGCATTGGCAACAACAATACTATCCAGCTGGTAATATATGGCATACCTTAAACTGTCGCTAATTCCGGCAAACAAGCGGTTGTAAAGGCTATCGTACAAAGTATCCGAAAAATGTGTGTAATTGGGCCCCGCAGGACTAAAATTTCCGGAGTAAAACAAAGAAAAATAATTTTCGGGGTCGGGATAATCAGCAATCCATGAAGCCCGGAAAAATCCGGTTTTTCCTTCCGCCACAAAACTACGAAAGGTAGGACCGTTCAATACATTTATCTTGATTCTTATTCCCAACTTGGACAAATCATGCTGTATGAACTCGCACAAATCCAAATAATCGGAAGTCGTTGCCAATTCTATTTCCGGCAATCCCTCTCCATTGGGATAACCCGCCCGGGCAAGATATTCCAAAGCCAAATCGGGATTGTAATCGTATCCGGTAATTTTTTCGGGATGATAAGCTGGCATTCCGTAAGGAACTATTCCGTGTAGAGCAGGAATGCCTATATTGTTTCGCAAATATTTCATCATCTTTTTTCGATCGAATCCGTAATTGATAGCTTTGCGTAAATTGATATTGGACAAGACCGAGGAATCTCCCAAATAAAATCCCAAATATTCCGTATTCAAATAGTTTTGCCGGTACATTTGCACTCGAGTTTTATACACTTTACGCAATTCTCCGGAGCGAGTAAGTAGTTCGTCTTTGTTGTTGGCCGTTATACCGGAAATCAAATCGATATTTCCTTGCAAAAACTCCAGAAACTCAGATTGTTTATCTGCGATAAATGTTATGTCGATGGCATCGACATAAGGTAAAGAATTCCCGGTTTCGTCTTTTTCAAAGTAGTTTTCGTTTTTCAGCAGCACCAATTTTTCGCCTTCTTTCCACATAGCAAACTTAAAAGGCCCTGTCCCCACGGGATGGCTCCTGAAATCTTTTCCGTAATGCTCCACTATTTCGTGCGGCACCACGGAGCAATACATAGTGGTAAGCAGTCCCAATATGCCGGGGAAAGGCCGTTTAAGGTACAACTCAAACACAGAGTCATTCACGGCAAAAAAGCCGTTTTTCCCCTTGCTACGATCTATTTCGGAAAAAATCCAACTTCCGGGAGAGGCTACTTGCGGGTCAATAATCCGGTTAAAACTGTAAACGAAATCTTTTGCCACTACTTTTCTGGTAGCATTTTTCCCGAACAGGGGATTCGTATGAAAAAAAACATCATCGCGCAAATAAAAACGGTAAGTAAGGCCGGAATCCAACACCTCCCATCTTTTTGCCACAGAAGGCTCTATGCTCATATCGGCTCCTATTTGCACCAAGCCGTTGTACAACTGGTGTACCGGCCAAATATTGGTTTGTGTCTTGGCAAAAGCAGGATCCAGCGAGCTAATCCCTTTTGACTCGTTGTATTTGAATGCCGTTTTATCGGATGGTCGAGAGTGTTCGTTACAGGAAACAAGCCATAAAACGGCAATCAGGCTAAAAATGATTTTCAATCTCGTTCCAGACATCCGCGGCTGGTTTTGCTCCTATAAATTCGGTAACACGCCCTGCCAGATACGAACCAAGATTCCCGCATCGGTCCAAACCGAAACCGCGGGTAAGTCCGTACAAAAAACCGGCGGCATAAAAGTCACCGGCACCGGTAGTATCTATGGGATTTACTTTAATAGCATTTATTTTGTAAACATTTCCATCTTGTTTAATCATAGAGCCCTCTTCCCCTGTTTTTACAATGGCAATTTCCGTTTCTTCGGATATTTTTTTCAAGGCATCTTCCGGTTCCAACTGTGTAAAAGCCTTAGCCTCTTCTTCATTGGCAAAAATGATATCTATGTATTTTTTTACCAAATATTTGAAGAAATCCAATTTGTCTTCTACCACATTGTAACTTGCCATATCAATGGCTACGGTCATTCCGTTTTTTTGAGCCAGCCATACCGCTTTTTCGGTTAGTTCCTCATTATAGGCCAAATAGCCTTCCAAATGTAATAAGTCGTATTTTTCAAAGATAGTTTCATCCAGATCTTTGGCTGAAAGTTCCACTGCTGCTCCCAAATAAGTAGCAAAAGTTCTTTCGGCATCGGGCGAAACCAACGCTATGGCTTTACCGGTAGGTGTATCGCTATATTTCAGGTGCGTATTTACGCCGGCCTTTCGCATATCTTCTTCAAAAAAATGCCCCAGTTCGTCGTCGGCATTAATTTTACCGATATAGCCCGCATATCCTCCGAGTTTGCCTATCCCATATATGGTATTGGCCGCCGAACCGCCGGAAGCAATGCTCTTTTCAAGCTCCTCTGTCATAGAATAAATCTTGTTGCTTGTTTCTATATCAACCAATTGCATGCTTCCCTTGGGAAGTCCTACCTTTTTTAGAAACGAATCATCTTTAAGAATGGTCATAATATCGACCAAAGCATTCCCTATTCCTAAAATTTTTTCCATATTTTAATTATTTTTACAAATCCAGTTCGCTAATATTGCCTAATATCGAATCTCTTTTGGCTTTATCAAAAAGCGCAGACAATTCAACCGCCAACAGTTTTTTGCTGTGTTCAAAATCCGGAATGGCATCTTTTAGTTTTCGCTGCAAGCGTTCCAATTCCTCTCTTGAAAACCTCGGAGCATAAGCAGCCAAAGTGGTTTCTATGGCGGAAAACATATCCAAAGCCATTTCCAAGTTATCGTATTCGATAAAAAAATCCAACAAATCTTCCAAATACGGCGAAAAGTCCATATTCAATTCCCAACACAGGGAAGTAAAAAACTTTTTTTCTCCGGCGAATGCGGGATCCTTTAATATTTTGATTAATTCGCCCGGCACTTTGGAGCGTTTTACTTCCCAAAATATATTTTTTATTTCATTTTTTATCGCCTCGTTTTGGGTATTTACCAAGACGGTTGCCAACGGAACAATAAAATCTTCGTCTCCTTCTTCTCGCAAAAACTTCAAAATTTCCACCAAGTCTTCGTCAGGAGCATTGGTTATTCTGCTAAGCAACGCTTTCTTCGTCTTCTTGTCCATCATTGTCAAAACTTATTTTGTCCTTTGCCAACAGATAAATAACCATTCCTGCCAATACAAACATCAGTATCGTAAAAGCAGTTGCCACCTTATTTCCCAAGAAGTAACCTTGAGGCTCGAATTTGAACACAATTTGATGTTTACCGGCAGGAACTATCATAGCCCTCAACACATAATTCACTCTGAAGTGCGGGGTCAGCTTACCGTCCACATAAGCGTTCCAACCCTTAGGATAATAAATTTCGGAAAATACGGCTAATTGCGGATATTTTGACTGGAATTCATACACCAATTCGTTAGGAGCATATTTGACCAGTTTGATATAAGCGTCCGGATCTTTCTTGTATTTCCAGCCTTTAACCAAATTGGCAAATCGTTGGTCCACAATTGCTGTTGTTGCCGGATCAAAGTTATTTAGTGCCAAAATTTCGGAGTCGGCATTAGCAACCAACCTATATTCTTTCACCAGCCATGCATTGCCCAATGCTCCGGGATTCGGTTGCACCAACGCTTGTCCGTTTTGACCGGGAACGATAAAATATTTGGTATTAAGCATATTCAGGACAGCCATATTATTTTTGCTGATATGGAAATCTATCAGCTCCTGATAGCGTTTCATTTTGGCACCATGATACCCTCCTATGGAATTTACAAAATAGGAAGTACTTGCGTCATTAAAAGGACTGACAGTCAGGTTAAACACCCGGTAATCAGGACTTTTGTCTTGTAAAATCCGGGACAAAGCCGGTGTCAGGGGATAAGGTTCTTCCGTTTTTCTTTTCTTTTCAAAATCATCACTGTTTACATATCGTTTGTCCACGCCCCATAAATCGAACAAGATCAAAATCCCCAAAAACATCATAAGGTATTTCTTGTCAAGCGTTTTTTTCAAATACATAAACAATGCGGCGGATGCCAACAATATGAGAATGAGAGAACGCCAAGCATCCCCCACCAACATGGCTTTACGGTCTTCTCTCAATGCGTTTACAAAGTCAACAGCACCTTGTTTCAGGTATCCGGCATCGGTAACCGCATCGAACGAAAATAAACTGCCGGCAAACAAGGCAATAAACAAAAGTAAACCTCCAACCACAATCAGGCTGTATTTCAATGCCTTTAAGATTTCGTCTTTATGATATTGGCCGTAAATGATTTTTTGTAATGTAAGTATTGCCAACAAAGGCATAGTAAATTCAGCTATAACCAATATCATGGAAACCGACCGAAATTTGTCATACCCGGGTACATAGTCTATAAAAATATCGGTAAACCACATGAAATTTTTACCCCAGGCCAATATTATGGAAAGTATGGTTGCCGCCAACAACCACCACTTCACATTAGACTTGATAACAAAAAAGCCCAACAAAAATAAAAATACCACTATAGCACCTACATACACCGGACCGGAAGTAAACGGCTGAGTTCCCCAGTAAGTAGGCATTTGTTTAATTACTTTTTTAGCCTCATTTCTCGGATAGCCCACCTTTTGGGTTAAAAATTCGTATGTGTGGCTTTTTTCGTCGAGCTCTCCCACCGAAGCACCTCCTTTGAAATCGGGAATCAGGAGGGTAAAGGTTTCTCCTATTCCATAACTCCATTGAGTAATATAATCCTTGTCCAAACCGGTTGTTTTATTACTCTTGTCAATGATAGTTAGTTCCGATTTTCCGCGGGTAGAGTATTTCCCATATTCATAAGTCAAATAGAGGTTAGGAAAATTTGCTCCCAGTGCAAATAAAGCAGCTACCATCAGCAATCCGCTCCTCAGGAAAAATTCTTTTATTTGTTTTGATTTTATATAATCATAAAATATAAATGCTGTCATTATCAACACAATAAGCATTGTGTAATAAGTGATTTGCAAATGGTTAATCATAATTTGAATGGACAACATGAAAGCAAGAATAAGGCTTCCTATCCATTTGTTGCGTTTGTATGTGTAATATACGGAAGCAACAATAACGGGCATATAAGCAATAGCATATATTTTGGTAATGTGTCCGGCTTCGACAACAATCAGGAAATAAGAAGAAAAAGCGTAAGCAATGGCACCGACTATGGCCAGCCATACATTAACACCAAACAACAAAAAAGCTATATAAGCCAGTACCAAGGTTAGCACCAAAAATTGGACGGGACGCGGAGTAAACAGGTAAAATATCTTGTTCAGTGTTCCCCAGACTTTACCCATCGGATAATGTACGGAAATCAAATAAGCGGGCATACCTCCAAACATTCTATTGGTCCAAAGCGGCTCTATACCGGTGGAATCCCGATAATCAACTATCTCTTTTGACATTCCTTTATAGGTGTCATAATCGTGCTGTTTCATTACTCGACCTTTGAGCACATCGGGATAGTACATGAAAGATATCAACAGAAAAATACCCAGTGCAACGAGATGCGGTAAAATCTTTTTGAAATTCATGATGCTTGAATTTTGAGACAAAGGTAATAATTTTATGCAGTACGGACAGAAAAGAGATGTTCTTATTGCTTGAGAGAGCGTAAATAGAAGAGAAGAAAAATCAATAAAAAAAAGCCGTCCTCCTCGGGCGGCTTTTATATTTTCAAAAGCTTAGGTTTCAGTTTTGTTCGGCATTGCTTTCTGCCGGCACTACATACACATAAGACTTATTGTCTTTTTTCTTACGGAATTTTACATATCCGTCGATAAGTGCGAATAATGTATGATCTTTCCCCATTCCTACATTGTCACCGGGATGATGCTTTGTTCCTCTTTGACGAACGATAATATTTCCGGCTCTTACAAATTCTCCGCCGAATTTTTTAACACCCAGTCTCTTGCTTTCGGATTCTCTACCGTTACGAGAACTACCTACACCTTTTTTATGAGCCATAGCTAAATTATTTTAGTTTTCTATATTTTCAATTTGAATTTGTGTCAGATAAGGTCTAAACCCTCTTTTTACTTTGTAACCTTTTCTTCTTTTCTTTTTGAACACGGTAACTTTGTTACCTTTGAGATGAGAAAGTACTTTGGCGCTTACTTTTGCATTTGAAACCACCGGTGTACCCACTTCCACTTTGCCATCGTTATCAATCAGGTAAACTTTGTCAAATGTCAATGTGTCGCCTTCGTTTGCTTCGAGTCGGTTTACAAAAATCTTTTGTCCTTTTTCCACCTTAAACTGTTGTCCTGCTATTTCAACTATTGCGTACATCTTTCTGTAAATTTTTCCGGTTAAAATACTCCGATAAAAGTTGTGCAAAAATACAACTTTTTTTATTAACAGGTATCATTTCCCAAAAAATATTTTTGAAAACCTAAAACCCTATCAGAAACCCCATTTGCAAAGAAATGCCTCCCGGTGCAAGAATGATAAGTGCTTTTCTGAAATCGGGATCAATATCATAATAAGGGTCTTTTTCTTTTATCAACTTGTAAGGATCACGCGCCAACAATAAAGTATAGCCCGCACCTATATAGAAAATGTTCTTTTTCCCAACTTTCCACGAATATCCCAAATTCACCGTGGTAGCCCATACATCCGATAGATACAAATCCATTTTTACAGTTGTATCCCGAGTGGTTTTCACTTCCATATCATACAATACCCCACCGGTTGCATAATTGGCCGAGATCCGGTAATAAAACCCTTTCGGTTTTCGGCAGGCGCCTATTCCGGCAGATAATTTATACCCCCAAGTACTCAAACCAGCTCCTAACATTAGAGCAACTTGGTTTCCCGGGAAAAACTGTGTCTCAAACCCCAACATTCCGGCAGGATTGTTAATACCGACCGAAATACCGAAAGCATTAGTAGGGTATTCGGTCTTTTTCGATGTCCGGATGGCGGTTGAATCACTTATATAGTCGTCCTCTTGGGCACTACCGTAATACGGCATTCCGAACCACCACACACACAAAATCGTAAAAAATAGTTTCAACTTCATATCCTTGTACTTTTATGAGTTAGGCAATTCCTTAATGTAAACATCTTGCTGCGGAAAAGGTATCTGAATACCATGCTCCGAAAATTCTTTGTATATGGCAAATCGCAAATCGCTTTTGGTATTTCTTACGGTAAAACTTTCGCTGGTCCAAAAATACAGTCTGAAAATCAATGCCGAATCTCCAAAATCCGCAAAACGAACAAAGGGAGCAGGTTGGCGGGAAACATTAGGGTGCTTGCTGGCCACTTCCAACAAAATGTTTTTTACCAGCACAACATCCGAACCGTAAGCTACACCTACTTCCACATAAAATCTTGTTTTTTCGTCTATTGCCGTCCAGTTGATTACATTCTCGCTTAGTAGTTTGGAGTTAGGAACAATAACGATTACGCCGTCCCGAGTTACCACTTTGGAAGTCCGCAGATTGATTTCTTTCACCGTTGCAATCGTATCGTCACTCATTTGGATAATATCGCCTACTCTCACATTCCCTTCGAACAGAAGCAATACTCCGGAAATGGTATCGTTGAAAATCTGTTGGATTCCCAATCCCATTCCCACCAGCAAAGCGGCCGAACTTGCCATAAGGTAAGTAACATTAACCCCTAAGGTCTGTAACACCAGCACAATGGATAAGGTCCACACAACATATTTTACCAAAATAAAAATAGTGGCAAGGGTTTTTTTATTATGCTTTCGGGTCAGTTTTGAAAAGAATACTTTCTTGATTCCTTTTAATGCAAGCATCGTTACCAATATAATAATCAGAGAAAACAATAACTGATAAGGAGTAAGAATGTATTTTCCAATCTCTACCAATCTGTATTCCAGGAGATGCTTGACCATAAGTGTATTTTGATACAAAAATAATTATTTTTCGCCAATGGTGTCACCAACTCTTCATTGAAGAGGTTTTTTCTTTTTAGAAAAGAAAGGTGGCAAAGAAGAGTGCACTGCACAAAATTTATTGTTGCACAGTGTTTACAACAAGCGTTTTTACGGTTTTGACCTTTTGTCACTTTTGGGGGCAGGGCAAAAGCCAATAGAATATTGATTGTGAGCATTTTACACTAACCTCATCCTCTTCTGTTCATTTCTTTGTGGCGACAAAGAAACGAACCAAAGAAAACGCTCCCAAACGATGCTTCTGCCCGCGGGTTATCTCGCTTTGAAGGGGTAGGTGCAAAATATAGGCTTTGTTTCTACTTCGGTAGATTTATCTGATGTTGCCTACGCAGGCCCGCCGTTTGGGATGCCCTACCCGCCAAAAATCCTGACGGATTCTTTTTAATGAGGAAATAATTTCAACCAACTGTCTTAATCCTACTTTCGCTGGAATAACAACTCTGACTTTTGAACACGACAGGCATTCAACAATTGAACTTTACCAAGGTTTTATGTAAAATTTGAAATTAAAAACTACCTTTGTAACCATTAAAAAGGAACCGGCATGGACAAACAAAACAAAAGAAATAAATGGCTGGTAGTTATAGAAGCCCTTGTAATATTCATCATTTTTGTCACGGCATTTGAACTGGGCAAGCGGGTTACGGAAATTCGTCAGAATAGTGTAGATTCCGAATTATTGCGCTTCTTCCGCGAGAATTATCGCAAGTCCGATGCCAACGATAAACTTTATGAGGTTATCAATGCCATCAAAGATCGTTATGTAGATTCGGTAAATGTGGATAGTTTGGAAGAAAAAGCCATCTCCATTCTACTCAAAGAGTTAGATCCGCACTCTATTTATATACCACCGGTAGAAGCCAAAGCCGAGAATGAACAAATGCAAGGCAATTTTGAAGGTATCGGTATTTATTTCAATGTACAACACGACACGGTGGTAGTAGTGGGTATCATTCCCGGAGGTCCGGCGGAAAAGACGGGATTGCTTCCCGGCGACAAAATCATTATGGTGGACGATTCGAGCATTGTCGGAGCGGATACTTATACCATCATGAAAAAAATAAAAGGTCCGAAAGGAAGCAAAGTAAAAATCACCGTGATAAAACCTGTGGTAAACGATACGGTATCTTACCTGATTCAACGGGATGTGATTCCGATAAAGAGTGTGGATGTATATTTTAAGGTAAAAGACGACATCGGATATTTGAAAATAAGCCGTTTTGCTCAAAATACTTATCAAGAGTTTGTAAATGCTATTCGCAGGCTGCACGAACAAGGCGTGAGAAAAATTATTTTGGACTTGCGTGGCAATGCCGGAGGATATATGAATGTAGCGGTAAAAATTGCAGATGCGTTTTTGCCGGCAGGAAAAACCATAGTGTACATAGAAGGAGCTCATCAACCGCGTCAGACTTATACGGCTACTTCCAACGACTTGTGCGTAAATGATTCGGTAGCCATTCTTATAGACGAATGGAGCGCCTCTGCCAGTGAAATATTGGCCGGTGCCATTCAAGACAATGACAAAGGAGTAATCATCGGAAGGCGTTCGTACGGAAAAGGTTTGGTACAAGAACCTTATGAGTTTTCCGACGGATCGGTAGTACGACTCACCATAGCACGGTATTATACGCCCACAGGCCGGTGTATCCAGAAAAGTTATGACAAAGGAATAGAAGATTATTATTCGGAAATTAGCAAACGCTATAGCGACGGTGAATTGGTAAACAAGGACAGTATTCACTTTCCGGACAGTTTGATGTTTCGCACTCCCAAAGGGAAGGTAGTATATGGCGGAGGCGGCATTATGCCGGATATATTCGTACCGCTGGACACCAGCCGGTTTGACAACTTCTATTACGAAGTAATTTCACGGAACCTTTTGTATGCCTTTGCCCTGAACTATTCGGAACGGCACAGAAAAATGCTATTGCAATTTAAGTCGTACCAATCGTTATATAAGCACCTGAAAAACAGCAACGCTTGGACCGAGTTCCTGAAATATGCCAAAGACAACGGGACAAAATATCAACCGGAGTCCGAACAGACAATCCGTACCTTGAAAGATTTTTTATATGCCTATATTGTAAGGTTTTATTTCGGGGACAAAGGTTTTTATCCGATTTATTTGCGGCATGATAAGGTATTCAATAAGGCAGTTGATTACTTCGAAAACAAAACACCGTCATTACCCGGCTAAAACAGGAAGTGCCCTACCAGAAACCGTATTCCCGACCGGTCTCGTAGTCGATATAGTAATACCAATCGGCTTCCAACAGGAGCTCTTCGTTTAACGAAGCATCGGTTCGGTCAAAAGTAATCAGCAAGACTTGTTTGCCGTATTTATCCTTGACTTCACGGATAAGATCTATAAAGTCGGAGTCGCCAGCTATCAGAGCCGCCACATCGTAATGATCCCGAAAGGCTTTGATAACCATATCCAGTGATATTTTGACATCTATGCCTTTTTGTACCCAAGAATTACCCGAACGAATGAGGCGTCCCAACTTGATTTCCAAAAAGGGAATCTCGTGTTTGAGCGAACGCAAATATTCTTCTTGTCGGGCATAAGTTTCCGGGTTCTCATTTTCGTCCAGTTTGGCGGTGTAATAATAGGTGCGTATCAGTTTTTTTCCTTCGGCAAGTTTATTGATGATGTTTTGCCAATGAATACTGCTCATGCCGAGTTTGCGAGGTGCATCCCGCAGATTCTTTACACTATTAATTACATATTCGGCATCGATAAAAATCATTAATCTGTCCATAGTCTATGTGGTTATTAAGTGTTTTACAATGTTGGCCATTTTTTGGACTTGTGCTTTCCTCGAAAATGGTTCAATATTTCGTGTATCGCATTTTACGGTGCCTTTTTCTTTTAGTTCCCGATACAATGCATCCAAAACCTCTACCAAGTGTGCTTCGTTCTTGACTATAATACCG
>CAYMVE010000059.1:0-11564 GCA_964393715.1 uncultured Bacteroidales bacterium
ATCCCGGAGACGGTTTAGTAGTAATACGGAAAAATGCCAAAATGGAAACCTTGAAAAATTCCAAGATTGTGGCAAACAATGTTACCAAATACCACACTATCTACAATTGTAGTACTAACATATACGGCAGACGCGATTATGTGGCTTCCGGAGATTACGATTACATAGATGAAAACGGACAAAAGGAAAAAATACACTTTTCTATGGTTAGTCTTGATACGGCTTATCAAACTTATGCAAAAGGAAAAATCGGTATTACGGAAAACTTTACTTTGGGGCCGCAATTCATGTTTACCGGAGAGGTGTATTTGTATGCCAGTCGGAAAAATTTGGTCTTCGACGGTTATACCAAAATCTCACACGAGTGTGAAAATCAAAAACGCTTTTGGGTGAAATTCCGAAACGAAATAGACCCGAAAGAAATTTATATCCCCATAGGCGATACTATAACAGACATCAACCGTAAAAAACTTTTTGCCGGTTTCTTTGTTACCGGAGATTCCACACATATGTACACGGCTTTTCTTACTACCCGAAAAAAATACAGTGATACGCAAGTACTCAAAGCCAAAGGATATCTGTTTTATGACAAAAGCCTGGGAAAATATAAAATTGCGGATAAAGACAAACTGACAGAACCTTCCTTGCCGGGCAATCTGATGAGCTTGCACAAAAGCATTTGCAATGCTTACGGAGAAGGGAAACTGAATCTTGGGGCAAAACTCGGGCAAGTCAAGACATTTGCCGTCGGAAACATTATGGCTAATTTGAGAGATACGACCTATTCTTTGGATATAATGATGGGGGTAGATTTCTTTTTCAATAACGATGCCATGAAATTGTTTGCCGAAGACCTCAAAAAAGCTACCGATTTGGAACCAGTAGATGTTAGTCGTGAGGTATATACCAAAGGATTGGCAGAAATAGTCGGTAAAGACAAAGCGGAAGAATTGATTTCCGAAATGGCGGTAAAAGGGGAAATGAAAAAAGTTCCCGAGCCAATGAGAACAACTATCTTTATCAGCGACTTGAAACTAAAATGGAATACAAAATTGAAGTCCTATGTTTCGGACGGCAAAATCGGAATAGGCAATATCGGCAATACCCAAATCAATAAAATGGTAGATGGAAAAATTATGCTTACCAAGAAACGAAGCGGAGATGTATTGACCATGTATTTCAAAATAGCAGATGGATGGTGGTATTATTTTGAATATGCACGCGGTGTGATGCGGACTGTTTCTTCCGTTGACGAATTTAATACGATAATCAGCACCATGAAGCCGGAAGACAGAAGACTCAAAGTGAAAAAAGGAGAAAAACCCTATTCCTATTATCCTACTACCCCCAAAGTGGTGAGAAAATTCTTGAAACAATTCGAAGAGGAGGTTGAAAAAGGAGATGAAGGAGAAGAAGATAGTGACGAATAATAAATTTGTTCTAAAAAAGATACTTGCATAAAAAAAAATATTAACTTTGCAGTTGCCAAAAACGAAAACGAGCAAGATAACCCATTAAAAAAATATAAAAATGACTAAAGCAGAAATTATAAACAAGATTGCTAAAGAAACAGGACTTGATAGGGCAACGGTTAGGACTATAGTGGAAGCTTTTATTAAAGATTTGAAAGGTACTATGATTCAAGGAGAAAATGTGTACTTGAGAGGTTTTGGTACTTTCAAAGTAAAGAAAAAAGCGGAAAAAGTTGCCAGAAACATTTCGAAAAACACTACCATAGTGATACCGGAACATTATGCACCTGCGTTTAAGCCCTCTAAGTCATTTATTAAGGCTGTCGCAGAAAATGTAAAAAAGCCCGTAAAATAATTGTTTAATCTTAAAAAACGAAAGTTATGCCTTGCGGAAGAAAAAGAAAGAGACACAAAATAGCAACTCACAAAAGAAAAAAAAGATTGCGAAAAAATCGTCATAAAAAGAAAAATAGATAATAGTTTTATTGTGACGAGTTGCTATAAAAATTGGGCTGAGTATTCTCTAGCCCAATTTTTTATTTTTATGCTTTCCGTACCTGTTTGTTTCTCTTGTAGTACTAAATGAAAATTTGCTAATGTTTAATTTTAATAGTTTATGAGCAAAGTGTTATATCTTCATCATGATAAAGAAAAAAACGAAATATTAATTGCACTAACAGAAAACGGGAAACTGGTTGAAATAACAAGGGAAACCAATGACAAAAAATTTCATGTAGGCGACATATATGTAGCCAAAGTAAAAAAGATATTGCCCTCTCTGAATGCAGCTTTCATAGATTTGGGTTACAAAAAAGACGCTTTTCTGCATTATTCCGACTTGGGACCGAATTTTCATACTTTCAATAAATACTTAAATGTAGCCTTGTCGTCCAAAACACCGGTTAAACTCAAAAATATAAAACAAGAAAAGTCATTACCGAAAGACGGCAATATTAAAAATGTCTTATCACCCGGTCAAAAAATAATTGTGCAGATAACTAAAGAGCCGATTTCTACCAAAGGACCTAGAATAACCGCAGAAATAACCATCCCCGGAAGACATCTGGTACTGCTGCCGTTCTCCAACAAAATATCCATATCGCAAAAGATTAAGAGCGTAGAAGAAAAACAAAGATTAAAAAGCATTCTGTCTGCCATAATTGAAAAAAATTACGGAGTAATCGTACGAACCAATGCCGAAAACAAAAACACCTCCGACTTTGATAAAGAATTGAGAGAACTAGTACAAAAATGGGAAAATGCTTTTGCAAAAGTTAATACCAAGAGCAAATTGCCCATAAAAATATTGGGTGAATCCGACCAAGTTTCCACTATCGTCAGAGATGTACTGAACGATAGCTTTACCTCAATTTTTGTGGATGATGCCGCTTTGTACAACAATGTGAAAGAACACATGGAAAAATTTATTCCCGAAAAATTGAACATCTTGAAATATTACAGCGGCAAAGAAGATATGCTGGAAAAATACGGCGTGGAAAAACAAATAAATGCGGCCTTTGGCCGTATTGTGAGCCTCAAAACCGGTGCCTACCTTATTATTGAACAAACCGAAGCATTAACCTCGATTGATGTAAACAGTGGCAACAGAAATATTACCAATCAGAGTCAGGAAACTAATGCGCTGGAAGTCAATTTGTTGGCAGCCGAAGAAGTAGCCCGACAAATGAGATTGAGAGACATAGGTGGTATTATTGTGGTGGATTTCATAGACATGTATCTGCAAGAAAACAAAGATAAGGTATATGCCAAAATGAAAGAACTATTGGCTAAAGACAAAACCAAAACTTCAATACTCCCGTTGTCAAAATTTAACCTGATGGAAATTACAAGGCAGCGAAGAAGACCGGCAACAACTATAGAAGTTACGGAAGTATGTCCCGTATGCAAAGGAAGCGGTAAGGTTACCAAATCTATTTATGTAGTAGATGAATTGGAAAAAAATCTTGTCTATATTACCGAAAAATATGATATGTACAAAAAAATTGTTATAGAAGCCCATCCGTTTCTTGTAGCCTATCTTACAAAAGGATTTTTCTCGAAAAAATATAAGATGCAAAGAAAGTATAAAATAAAACTCAGGGTAAAACCGAATAAAACTTATCACCTTTTGGAGTATCATTTCTTTGACGAATATGGGAATGATATATTCTGATGAGGAGCGGCAAGAAGGTTACCATTAATTAATTTATTCATTATCTTGCGGTTGTTTTTGCGGTAAAAACCAAAAAAAACAGCAAAAAGGTAATTGTGATTAAAAAAATAACTATCTTTGCACACCAATTTTCAGAAAATTGTAACTATATAAAATTTAAGAGGAATGCCAACGATACAACAGTTAATCAGGAAGGGAAGAAAGAAAAAAGTTTACAAGAGTAAGGCACCCGCGTTAGATTCATGTCCTCAAAGACGAGGTGTGTGTTTGAGGGTTTATACAACCACGCCGAAAAAACCGAATTCGGCATTGCGAAAAGTAGCGCGGGTTAGACTGACAAACGGAAAAGAAGTAAACGCTTACATCCCGGGAGAAGGTCATAACCTTCAAGAACACTCCATCGTATTGGTAAGGGGAGGTCGTGTAAAAGACTTGCCCGGTGTGCGTTATCACATTATTCGTGGGGCACTGGATACGGCTGGTGTGGAAAATAGAAAGCAAGGAAGATCCAAGTATGGTACTAAAAAACCTAAAAAGTAACAGACTATGAGGAAAGGTAGACCAAAACCACGAAAAAGAATGCCCGATCCTAAATTCGGTAACGAAAGAGTAACAAGATTTGTGAACGATTTGATGCTGGACGGTAAAAAAAGCAAAGCCTTTAAGATCTTTTACGAAGCGCTGGAAATTATTGATAAGAGAAAAAAAGACAACGAAAAAACCGCGCTTGAAATTTGGCAAGAAGCACTCGAAAATGTTACTCCTGCCGTAGAAGTAAAAAGTAGAAGAATTGGTGGTGCAAACTTTCAAGTACCGGTAGAAGTAAGACCGGATAGAAAAATATCTTTAAGTCACAAATTTATCATCAAGTTTGCCAGACAAAGATCGGGTAAGTCCATGGCCGAAAAATTGGCAGCAGAAATTTTAGCTGCATACAACAAAGAAGGAGGTGCATACAAGAAAAAAGAAGACATGCATCGTATGGCCGAAGCAAACAAAGCATTTTCACACTTTAAATTCTAAAACGGCAGCATAAAAGGAGAGAGACAAGGATATGGCGAAGAGAGATTTGAAATATCTGAGGAACATTGGGATAATGGCACACATCGATGCCGGTAAAACAACCGTTACCGAAAGGATATTGTATTATACCGGTATCACCCACAAGATTGGAGAAGTGCACGAGGGAAACGCCACGATGGATTGGATGGTGCAGGAGCAGGAAAGAGGAATTACCATTACTTCGGCAGCCACCACCTGTTTTTGGAAGTATAATAATGTAGAGCATCAGATTAACATCATCGATACACCCGGACACGTTGATTTTACCGTTGAAGTGGAAAGGTCGTTGAGGGTGTTGGATGGTGCCATTGCTGTTTTTTGTGCCGTAGGTGGTGTAGAACCGCAATCCGAAACCGTTTGGCGTCAAGCCAATAAATATAATGTGCCCCGTATAGCCTTTGTAAACAAAATGGATAGAATCGGTGCCGATTTTCTGGGAGTGGTTCAGCAAATCAGAACCAAACTCGGAGCTAATGCCATACCGATTCAACTCCCCATCGGAAAAGAAGATACCTTCAAGGGTGTGGTCGATCTAATCGAAAACAAGGCTATCGTTTGGAGAGATGACGATAAACTCGGTACTACCTACGACTATGTAGATGTACCGGAAGAAATGAAAGATGAAGTGCATGAATGGAGGGCACAACTTATCGAAGCGGTAGCAGAACAAGACGATTATTTGCTCGAAAAATTCTTTGAAGACGAAAACAGCCTTGAAGTAGATGAAATTAAAAATGCCATCAGAAAGGCTGTGCTTGATTTGAAACTTGTACCGGTATTGGCTGGTGCTGCTTTCAAAAATAAAGGGATTCAAAGATTGCTGGATGCGGTTACTGCTTTCTTGCCGAGTCCTCTCGACATCGGAGCAGTAAAAGGAACCGATCTTAAAGGAAATGAAATAACAAGAAAGCCCTCAAACGACGAACCTTTTGCCGCATTGGCATTTAAAATTGCAACCGATCCTTTTGTAGGAAGATTGGCTTATATGCGCGTATATTCCGGAGTGCTAAAAGCCGGAGAACAAGTGTTTAATGCACGAACCGGAAAAAAAGAAAGAATTACGCGTTTGTATCAAATGCATGCCAACAAACAAAATCCTATTCCTCAGGTAGAAGCAGGGGATATTTGCGCCGCAGTCGGATTTAAGGATATCAAAACCGGAGATTCCTTATCCGATAGCAAACATCCTGTTATTTTCGAGTCGATGGAATTCCCCGAACCCGTAATCGGTGTGGCAGTTGAACCGGTATCCCAGTCTGATATCGATAAGTTGGGAAATGCCTTGAGCAAACTCATGGAAGAAGATCCGACTTTTTCGGTACAAACGGATGAAAATACCGGGCAAACCATTATTCGCGGGATGGGCGAATTACACCTTGAAATCATTATAGACCGCCTGAAAAGAGAATTTGGCGTAGAGTGCCGGGTAGGACAACCGCAAGTGGCATACAAAGAAGCCCTTACCACTACCGTGGAACATCACGAAACATTCAAAAAACAAACAGGTGGTAGAGGTAAGTTTGCCGACATCGTGTTTAAAATCGGTCCTGCCGACGAAGGTGTGAAAGGCTTACAGTTTGTGAACCTTGTAAAAGGTGGAAATGTACCCAGAGAATACATTCCGGCAGTAGAAAAGGGATTTAAGGAAGCCATGAGAAACGGGCCGCTAATGGGATTCCCCGTGGATAGCATGAAAGTGGAATTGCTCGACGGAGCTTACCATAGCGTAGATTCCGATTCTTTGTCATTCGAAATCGTGGCAAAATTAGGCTTCAAAGAAGCTTCTCCTAAGGCCAATCCCGTATTGTTAGAACCGATTATGAAGATAGAAGTTGTTACGCCGGAAGAACACATGGGAGACATTATTGGAGACTTAAACAGAAGGAGAGGAAAAATAAACGACATAGACACCAGAGGGAATGCCAAGGTCATAAAAGCCGAAGTTCCGCTGGCAGAAATGTTTGGTTATGTAACCGTATTAAGAACATTGTCGTCCGGTAGAGCAGCCTCTACTATGGAATTTTCGCATTACGAACAAGTACCAGATGAAAAAGCAGCTGAAATTTTAAATATGTAAAAGTTATGGCAAGTCAAAAAATTCGAATAAAACTGAAATCTTACGACCACAATCTGGTTGAAAGATCGGCCGAAAAACTGATTAAGACGGTAAAATCGACAGGAGCAATAGTAAGCGGACCAATTCCGCTGCCGACAAAGAAAAAAATCTTTACAGTGCTCCGTTCGACATTTGTTCACAAAACATCCAGAGAACAATTCGAGCTGAATACTCACAAAAGATTGATTGACATTTATCAATTTAACGAAAAAACTATTGAAGCATTGACAAGACTGGAATTACCAAGTGGTGTTGATGTTGAGATTAAACTATAAAACATTTGAGACATGGCAGGTTTGATAGGAAGAAAATTAGGCATGACTTCTCTGTATGACGAAGACGGTAAATATGTAGCATGTACCGTTTTGGAAGTCGGACCTTGTGTGGTAACACAAGTAAAGACTCCTGAAAAAGACGGATATGCTGCTATCCAAGTAGCATTCGGAGAAGCAAAAGAAAAAAATACCCCGAAGCCATTGTTGGGTCATTTCAAAAAAGCCAAGACTACACCTAAACGGATGGTAGCCGAATTTGCAAACTACAAGGACGAATGGAAACTCGGCGATGTTATTACCGTAGATATTTTCAATGAAGATAAATATGTGGATGTCGTAGGCATTACCAAAGGGAAAGGATTCCAAGGTGTAGTAAAAAGACACGGTTTCGGAGGTGTAGGTGAAACAACACACGGTCAGCACAACAGACAAAGGCACCCGGGATCAATAGGTGCTTCATCTTATCCGTCAAGAGTTTTCAAAGGCCTTAGAATGGCCGGAAGAGACGGCGGGAAAAGAGTGAAAGCAATCAACCTGAAAATCATGAAGATTTTCCCGGACAAAAACATTATGGTAGTAAAAGGTTCCGTACCTGGTCATAAAGGTTCATTTGTAAAAATTTTGAAATAATGGAAGTAACTGTTTACAATATTGCAGGAGAAGATACCGGCAGAAAAATCAATTTGGACGATAGCATATTTAATCTTGAAAAACCTAATGATCATGCAATTTACCTTGATGTGAAACAATATTTGGCACATCAGCGTCAGGGTACACACAAAGCAAAAGAAAGAGGTGAAGTTGCGTATAGTACCAGAAAAATTAAAAGACAAAAAGGAACAGGTACTGCAAGAGCCGGTAGTATCAAATCGCCCGTATTTGTAGGTGGCGGTAGAATATTCGGACCAAGACCGAGAAAATACAAAATCAAACTCAACAAAAAAGTAAAACAACTGGCAAGGAAATCGGCTTTGACCTATAAAGCCAAAGAAAACAGTATCAAAGTCGTTGAAGATTTCACTTTCGAACAACCGAAAACAAAGAAAGTAATAGAAATCATCAACAAGTTGAATTTGGATCCTAAAACCACATTTGTATTGGCAGAATCCGACAAAAATGTTATTCTATCTGCAAGAAACATTCCCAAAGTAAAAGTGGAACTTGCGGAAAAATTGAACACATACAAGATTCTCGATGCCAATACGCTGGTAATTACCGAAAAAAGCGTTAAGATTATAGAAGACATCTTAAAAAACAACTAAAGCATGAAACTCGAAATTTTAAAAAGGCCGATAGTAACGGAAAAGTACACTAAACTAGGCGAAAAACTCAACAAATATGCCTTTGTAGTTGACAAGAGAGCCAATAAACTGGAGATAAAGAAGGCCGTAGAAGAAATGTACGATGTGGAAGTGATCGATGTAAATACGATGAATTACAAAGGAAAGTTACGACACAGATACACCAAGTCCGGAATCATAACCGGAAGAACGAATGCTTTCAAAAAAGCTATCGTTACATTGAAAGAAGGTGATAGTATTGACTTTTTTAGTAACATTTAAGAACTAAGAAAATGGGAGTGAAAAAATTTAAACCGATAACACCGGGATTGAGACATAAAGTTATATCGGATTTTTCCGAAATAACCAAATCCAAGCCCGAAAAATCATTGCTCAAGCCTCTTAAAAAAACCGGCGGTAGAAACAATCAAGGAAAAATGACCGTAAGATACAGAGGCGGCGGTCATAAAAGAATGTACCGAATCATTGACTTTAAAAGAGATAAGGACGGCATACCGGCCATTGTAAAATCAATAGAATACGATCCGAACAGAAGTGCCCGTATCGCTTTGGTTGTTTACAAAGACGGCGAAAAAAGATATATAATAGCACCTCACGGAATAAAAGTGGGACAAGAAATAATGAGCGGAAAAGAAGCGGCGCCCGAAGTGGGAAATGCCCTCTATTTGAAAGATATACCACTTGGAACGCTAATCCACAATGTGGAAATACATCCCGGTAAAGGCGGGCAATTGGCAAGAAGTGCCGGAGCTTATGCTACTCTTGTATCCAGAGAAGGTAAATATGCCAATGTGAAATTAAGTTCGGGCGAAGTAAGAAAAATATTGGTTAACTGTAAAGCAACCATAGGCACTGTATCCAATCCTGACCACAGACTGGTTTCTCACGGTAAAGCCGGTAGAAAACGCTGGTTAGGTAGAAGACCCAGAACCCGAGGCGTTGCCATGAACCCGGTAGATCACCCAATGGGAGGTGGTGAAGGCAAAGCATCAGGAGGACATCCGAGAAGTAGAAAAGGTCTCTATGCAAAAGGTAAGAAAACCAGAGACCGTAAGAAATATTCTAATAAATATATTGTTGAACGACGCAAAAAATAAAGTGAGATATGGCAAGATCGCTTAAAAAAGGACCCTATGTCCATTATAAATTGATGAGGCGTGTTCTGGAAATGAACGAATCCGGAAAAAAGAGAACCATCAAAACCTGGTCCAGAGCCTCCATGATTACTCCTGATTTTGTAGGACATACAATTGCTGTACACAACGGTAAAGGTTTTATACCGGTATATATTACGGAAAATATGGTAGGACACAGATTGGGAGAATTTGCTCCTACCAGAACATTTAGAGGACACGGTGGTAAAAAGAACAAAAAATAAAATCTACTGAAAAATGGGAGCTAGAAAAAGATTAATGGCAGAAAAACTTAAGGAGCAAAGAAAAAATAAAGCTTACGCGATATTGAGAGACCTCAGAATGTCTCCCAGAAAAGTAAGACTTATTGCAGATCTTATAAGAGGTTTGGAAGTAAATGAAGCATTGAATATTTTGAAATTCAGCACCAAGCATGCTTCCATGCCCATGGAAAAACTGCTGGTATCGGCTATCGCAAACTGGCAAAGTAAAAATCCGGATGCAGAAATGGCCGATTTGTATGTAAAAGAAGTATATGTGGACCAATCGAGAACTTTGAAAAGAATTCAACCTGCTCCACATGGAAGGGCACACAGAATCAGAAAACGCTCAAGCCATGTAACAATAGTTGTGGATACAATGGAAAACTTGAAAAAAAACAACAAAGAAGAAAATAACAATAAAAAAGAAGATAAGTAATGGGACAAAAAGTTAATCCGATTGCAAACAGGTTAGGTTTTATCAGAGGTTGGGACTCCGTATGGAACGGAGATAAAAATTATGCCGAATACCTCTTGGAAGACGATAAGATCAGAAAGTATATCAACGCAAGAATTCCGAATGCAGGAATTGCTAAAATCGTTATTGAAAGATCTCCTAAACTTATTACAATAACCATACATACGGCTCGTCCCGGACTTATCATCGGAAAAGGAGGTCAGGAAGTTGATAAACTGAAAGAAGAAATTAAAAAATTCCTGGAAAAAGAAGAAAAAAGAAAAGCCAAAGCTGCCTTGGACAAAGAAAAAGTAGCCAAGAAAGAAGCCAAAGAAGTTCAAATAAACATTTTCGAAATAAGAAGAGCCGAACTGGAAGCTACGCTGGTTGCTAACAATATAGCACGACAAATAGAAGGACGTATAGCCTACAAAAAGGCTATTAAGTCGGCAATCGCCTCTACCATGAGAATGGGGGCCAAAGGAATCAAAGTGCAAGTTTCCGGTAGATTGAACGGTGCGGAAATGGCAAGAAGCGAAACCTACAAAGAAGGTAGAATACCGCTTCATACATTCAGGGCGGATATCGACTATGCCTTGGCAGAAGCACTTACAAAACTTGGATTGATTGGCGTAAAAGTTTGGATCTTCAGAGACGAAGTTTTCGGAAGAAGAGACTTGTCTCCGAACTTCAAAACCAAATCACCCAAAGGCGGTAGGAGATACAAAAGAAAATAAAAAATTGATTTAAAAAAAAGTATTATCTTTGCAACCTAAATTTTTTAGCGATGTTACAACCAAGAAAAACCAAATATAGAAGGCAGCAAAAGGGAAAAATGAAAGGGATTGCTCATAGAGGGCATGAAATAGCTTTCGGTTCTTTTGCCATTAAATCTTTGCAATCCAAATGGATTACCGGAAGGCAAATAGAAGCTGCCCGTCAGGCTATTACTCGTTATATGAAGCGTGAAGGTCAGTTGTGGATTCGAATATTTCCCGATAAGCCAATTACCAAAAAACCTAACGAAGTACGGATGGGGAAAGGGAAAGGTGCACCCGAAGGATTTGTTGCACCTGTTACCCCGGGTAGAATCTTATTTGAAATTGACGGAGTGCCTTATGAAGTAGCAAAAGAAGCACTCAGATTGGGTGCACAAAAACTACCGGTTACTACAAAATTTGTAGTAAGAAGAGATTACAAATTTGAAGATTAAATCTATTGAGCGATGAAAAATTCCGAAATAAAGCAATTGTCAACAAAAGAGTTGATCGAAAGAATAGAAGAAGAAAAAATCAGACTGGTGAAGATGAAAATG
>CAYMVE010000060.1:0-11513 GCA_964393715.1 uncultured Bacteroidales bacterium
TAATCAGAGAGTTTTTCGTAAAAAAGGTTTCTTTGTTCTTCCGATTCTTTTATTGTTTCCGTTTTCTGCGATGGCTTAGCCGTTTCTTTTTCAGAAGGATATACAACTCTCACTTGTTCAAGTGCCGTATTCGTTATATTAGCCAATTTAATAACCGTCATTTCCGACAGCAAGCGACGGTTTAGTGTGGATTTAAGCGAAACCAGCGTTTGGTTTATTATATCCAATGCCCTGAAAATAAAGTTTACATTCGTTTCCTGGGCTTGAACGGCATATTTATCCTTAATTTTTTCCCCCACCTCCAGCAACTTTAATGTAGCGGGATTCTTTAACACCAACAAGTTACGCAGATGAGAAGCCAAACCATTAAAAAAGTTTGCTTCGCTGAATCCATGTTCCATTATCTTGTCAAAAGTAAGCAAAGCATTGGCATAATCGTTTTTAATAAAATACGCCACTATCTCGAAATAATATTCATAATCGAGAATATTCAGATTCTCAATTACCGCCTTGTAAGTTATGTTACCATTTGAATAACCGGCTACTTGGTCAAATATGGACAGTGCATCCCGCAATCCGCCATCGGCTTTTTGTGCAATAATATTGAGCGCATCCGTTTCGTATTGTATGCCTTCTTTTTCCGCTATATTCTGCAAATGCTCTACAATATCCGATATTTTAATCCTGTTAAAATCAAATATTTGGCAACGGGACAAAATTGTCGGTAATATTTTGTGCTTTTCCGTGGTAGCCAGAATAAAAATTGCATGTTGGGGCGGCTCTTCCAATGTTTTAAGGAAAGCGTTGAAAGCTTGTTGCGAAAGCATGTGTACTTCGTCTATTATATAGATTTTGTACTTGCCTATCTGCGGAGGAATACGCACTTGTTCTATCAAATTCCTTATATCGTCCACCGAATTGTTAGAAGCCGCATCCAGTTCGCTTATGTTCAAAGAGGTATTATTATTAAAAGCCTTACAAGATGCGCATTCATTGCATGCCTCTATGTCCGGAGTAATATTTTCGCAATTAATCGTTTTGGCAAAAATACGGGCACAAGTAGTTTTTCCGACCCCTCGTGGTCCCGAAAACAGGTAGGCTTGCGCCAACTTACCGTTTTTTATGGCATTTTTCAGCGTTCTAACAATATTTTCCTGCCCCACTACCGAAGAAAAGTCCTGCGGCCGATACTTTCTGGCAGATACAATATATTCCGACATATTTTCATTTCTGTATTTTCTTCTTACAAAGATACACCAAAAATATTTCTTGTACTCCGGAAGAAAGCACCCAATGTTAAATTAATGTTAAATTTACTTATCCTCAAAGCATAACCCACAGGCTATTTTTATATTTGCACCCCGTAATTAAAAAAAAAGCACCTAAAATGCAAAATTTTTTTGCGGTTTTTCTTATGCTTATTTTACTGGGACAACTTCAATCGCAACCCGTCAATCCGTTGTGGCATAACGGCTTACAATTACACGATGAACAGGGCTCGTTTAAGCTCAAAATGGGAGGTCTTATTTACTATGACATGGCATATTTCAATCAATCACAAGCCATATCGGATAGTTTGGGAAAAAAAAGTTTAGGTACGGAATTCCGGAAAACTTTAATTTATACTTCCGGGAAAATTTATGGTAATGTGAAATATTCGCTGCAACTGGATTTCGGAGGAGGAAAAATAGCCTTCAAAGATGTATGGATTGAACTTACCAAAATCCCTATCGTAGGTAATATTCGCCTCGGACATTTTAAAGAACCCTTGCGACTGGAACATCTGACCAGTAGCAAATATATCTTGGCAATGGAACGATCTTTTGTTTCGGAAATGTTGCCGTGTCGTTCATCCGGCATCATGATGCACAACGAATGGATACACCATAAACTCGGCATACAGCTTGCCGCCACATTTAATACCGACGGAATGGGAAACGAAAAAAACAACGAAGAAAAACTCAATCTTGATGGAAGAATTGTCTTTTTGCCTGTAAACAACGAAAATATGTTCGTTCATACTGCCGCATATTACAGTTACCGGACCAACAAAGAAAAACAATTCGAATGGGAATTTAAGCCCGAATCCCACATGGCACCTCACTACATTGAATTAAGTCTAAACGCAGAAAACATGAATGTAGCAGGCACGGAATTGGCCGTTGCATACAAACAATTTACCCTATCGGCCGATTATATGTTACAAGATGTGAACACGCCCGGCAAAAACCAAAGATTTTACGGATTCACTCTTTACGGCGGATGGTTCGTTACGGGGGAACATCGCCACGATAAAAACACTTTGTCCGGTTTCAACCGTATAATTCCGGAAAAGAATTTCGGTAAAAAAGGATGGGGCGCCTGGGAACTTGTAGGCAGATACTCGGAAGTGGATATGGGAGCAGCCGGAAGCATGAAAGATATAACCGCGGGGATAAATTGGCACCTAAATGCCAATACAAGAATAATGCTTAACTATGTAAAAAGTGATCTGGCAGGTGTTGGCAAAGCCCAAATCATACAGATAAGAACACAAGTGGATTTTTAAGTTTAATTTAGTCCAAACCGGCCTTACACACTTTTGTATATAAAGCAGTTCCGTACCCCCTCCTTCCAAATCAAAATAAAGAATTAGTTTTGCAGCCGAAAAAACAAACCGATGGCAATAAGCGAAAAGCGTTCTAAAATAAATTTTTACAGTTTTTTGTGGCATGCCATATTTCTTGCACTGGCTTCCAATTTTATGGATGTCGATACCATTATCCCATCAATGCTTATCAAGGCCGGTGGCAACTCTATACATTTGGGGATACTTACAGCTATCATGCTAGGTGGTGCCAGTTTATTCCAACTGATTTTTGCCCCTTTTATTTCTTCGAGCCGGCTCAAAAAACAACACCTACTTACCGGAATTAACCTGCGGATAATTTCATTGTTTCTCATGGCGGTTATGTTTTATTTTTCTGCCGGACTACCTTCTTATGCTATTATTTATCTGATATTTCTGTTGATCGCAATATTTTCATTGAGCGGTAGTTACGCCAATGTTGCATACATAGACATTATAGGTAAATCCATAAAACCCGAAAGCCGGAAAAAATTCTTTTCCGTAAAAGAAATCATTACCAGTTCCGGCGTATTTATATCGGCATGGATAGTCCGTGCTCTTATAAAAAAATACGAATACCCCGTAAACTACTCGGTACTATTTTTTAGTGCGGCAATATTGCTTTTTATTGCCTCGTTAGGATTTTGGAACCTCAAAGAAATAAAATCGGTAAAGGCCGAAAAAAGAAGTTTTTGGGACTTTTTCAAAATGATACCCTCCGAAATAAGAAAAAACAAAAATCTGAAATATTATCTCATCATCATCAATACGGCAGGATTGGGAGTCGGATTTTCTCCGTTTCTGATTTTATTAGCCAAAGAAAGCACCGCCCTATCTTATCAATTTATCGGCAACATCCTTCTGTTTAAAGTAAGCGGTATGATTCTGGCGGGAAGTATTTTTTATAAATTCTCCAACCGATTCAGTTACAAATCAATACTAACCTTTGACATCATTTTGGGAGCGTCCATTCCCGTACTTGCCCTTGTATTGAAACACCAACCCGAATATTATCAATTTATATTCATATTATCCGGCATTTTCATATCGCTGATTAAAATTTCAAACAGCGGTATTTTGCTGGAAATATCCACCAACGAAAACCGTACTATTTATGCAGGCATAGCCGGAGCAGGAAAAATATTTTCCACCGCATTCCCACTGGTGTCCGGAGTGCTGATATATTATTTGGGATTTACGGCGGTTTTTCTAATGGTCTCAACCGTTATTGCCGGAAGTTACTGGGCGGTAAAAAAACTTAACTGCCCATAATGCCCTTCCCTATTGCTTAACAACTTTATACATAACAGCCATATTATCCGTATGAAGCCTCAAAAAATACAGTCCTCGCTTGAAATTACGCACATCCAAATCAAATTGGCCGTTCTTTTCACCCTCACCTATTTTTCGCCCCACGGCATCATACAATTCATAAGTAACTTTTACAGCACGACCTGCATCTACATGAATTTTATCCGTTACCAAAGTAGAAACCCGTATTGGGTCCCCCGCATCGGCTTCATTGATGCCGTTTACAGGCGTTTGCTCTATTTCCAACTTTAGAGTAACAGGTAAATGATCGCTGATTTGATACAAGGCATCAACCAACTCTTCCGGATAAAGCGAATTCGCCGGATTATCGATTATAGAAGCGTTGAAATGCTGTCCGTCCTGTCCTATCACTTTGAACGAGGAAGGTACATATTTTATTTTCATCAAATCGTCGCGTACTTCTTCTGAAATAAGAATAAAATCGAAACGGTCGTCCAATCCTCCGCTGGCAAAACAATCATTGGAAGTGGCATGAGTCGATTGCGAATGATACATGGCATAGTAAGAATTGTTTGACCAATTGCCGGACATGTTTACCGGATCATACACCCTAAACCTTTCTACCGAATAGTTTACCATATTTTGGTAAGCCTCCTCACTACTGGAATACAGGTTCATGTCGCCCATAATCAACACATTGCCGTCAATATTATGGTTGCTGACATAATCCATCAAGGTAGCCGTCATATCGGCTCTGGTTGCAGCATCACTGCTGTAACTTCCGGCTTTCAGATGTGCAACAATACAGGTCAGCCATGCGGTATCACCTTGGGCCAAATCCGGCGAATTGTAGTACAAATGATACACATTTATATCCCTCAGACTGGTTCCGATGGCTTCTTGGTAAGCCAAAGTAAATTTCTCGGAATTGTAATATAACATGTTCACAATACCACTTCCGGATAAATTGGTCATGGAAGCATTTTTATAAAAAGTCCTTCCGTCCGTATTCAAGGCATTGTTTAACAAGTATATGGCTTTGTAGCTATCACTAGCCATTTCATTTACAGAAATAATATCCGGCGTAATATAATTTAGCAATACCCTTATGTTTTCATTCTTTGTATCAATATTATTGTTGTTCTGATCACAATAACTCGTATTATTGCCATAATTAAGCAAATTGTATTGCATAACGGTTACAGTATCCTGAGCATTTAAGTAGGGCAAAACAAAGAATGCTCCCAACAGTACCAACCCTTTTATTCTCACTTTCATTTTATGGTCTCCTTTTTTAATGAATTAATGTTGCTCCTTCATATTTTTTACATCCGAACTTCAGATTTATCCCCATCCGGACATTCACATTTCTGGCTGACTGCGGCCAGAAGAATCCCCACAAATTATCCGTTGCCAAAAACGATTGTACCGGCCCTACTTTGAAAACAAGCACCAGTCCCACATTCGTATAACTATTGTTTATCATGGTATAACTCAAAGTAGTACCAAACCATTTGGTCAGTCTGGCATTGGCAGACAAGGTAAAAGACGGATGCCATATATATTTGTAAAATTCAAACCTCATCAAGGCTCCGAAGCCCAGATATTCTTTCCATTGATAAGTACCTCCCAAATAAATTTTAGGCGTTAAGGAAGATTTATAACTGCTTCGTTGCAAGTTCGGATCGAAAATATGAATCACGGAATCCCGGTAATTCTCGGCATTAGCCTGATTCAACGAGTCGTTTTGCTCCAAAAACGGCCTTACATCATACCCGTCAAATACGAAATCGCCTTGTACTCTCAATGTTTGCACATTGTCCTTCCACTTGATATAGCCCAAATCCGTTAAAGAACCATAAAATGTAAATTTATCGTTCAGTTTGTATATGGCCCCTATATCCACACCAAGTCCAAAATTTTTTGACTTCCAAATCATTTCGGATGGCTTCACATCCTTTACACTGTCTTCATATACCAACGAATCGTTGTCATAATCATAATACATTTGTTCTATCACATACACGGGTTGCGATGTATTGAGTTCCCAATCCACATGGAATACCTGTGAATAATCATCTTCCAGTGTTTGCCAAGTGATTGTGGTTTTGCTGGTTGTAGCATTAATTTTTCCAAACAGCAATTTCGGACTGATTCCGACTGTCCATTTATCATTTATTTTCCACGAAAAACCTATTTTGTATTCTCTGTAATAAGTAGCGTCAATCCCCAATCCGGTAAAATCAAACACCCGTCCCAAGTCATTTCCGTTTCCGTGCCATGCCAAATCGAGTAAATCTTTGGGCATGCTATACTTAAAGTCCACTTTATCCGTTATGCCGAACGACACATAATATTTATCGTTTATCCGATACCCACCATACAAATAAGGCAAATAGGTCTCCGTTGCCAAATAATTGACTCTTTTTATCCTTTCAAGGGAATTTTCTATGGAAGAGTTGTCTATGGTAGGAACACCGTTGTTCAGATAAACAATATCCTTGTAGGCCAAATAGTTATTGCTGTAATTAAAATGAATATTAGGTATCAGCTGACCTGCCACCGGCAAAGCAAGACCACCCACATACAGTTTGCAATCGTTTTGAATGGCCGGATTCAATTCTGTTGATTGCGGTAACCATGTTTGGTAATACAAACTTAAATTCTGCTGCGCTTCTATATGGGTAATAACTATAACAAAACTTATTAAAAACCAATATATCTTCCTCATAATCAAATCATTTTAAAAATTATAATCTTCATTGGAATTAAAAGTGGCATCGGCCTGTACTCCCAGTTTCACATCTATGGCATAATGCGAATAGAATTTCACCAGCTGCCTATGTTCAAAGTCAGTTGTTCTCACATATCCCCTGAAACGAATATATTTAGTGTTTTTTATCTTGTCTATACGTTCTCTCGGATAAAAAATATCGGTAGTCTTATGGGTAGGTCCCACCACTATATAGTTGGCATCCACCTGTGCCGAAGGAATCACTTCCATCTGTTCGGTAGTGGTAAACATCGAATCCAGTACATTATGTACCGAATCGTCGAAATATACTTGTATACCTACCTTTGCCGGCATGCCATTATCGACATTTAAGCGAAACTTCACCCAATTCAGAGGTTTCCCCTTATCAAAGTCATCGGCAAAGTCCGTTTCCACCGTATCTTCGAGTACCAAATAATCGGCATATCCCCATAACGGCAATTCCACTTCCATGTCTACATAAAAATGACTGGTATCCAAAGCAAAATTGGTGGCGGTATAACCATTCGGGTTCATAATGCCGTCCACTTGGAAAAATACATATTTCGGAGCATCATTTACAAGATCCCGTAATTGCGGAAAATTAGAAGTATCCAACACTATGGTCGTTTGTTTGGATTGTCCCATTTCGTTTAGAGCCGGATAGTTGATATCTACATCACCCAACGGGAAAGGATAGGTTGCAGAACTTTGATCGGTTACCGAATAAGTGGAAAAATCGCCGAAATGAAACCTTAACGGCAAACCGTACGAATTGTTCACATATATATTGATGCGCGGATCTTCAAAATACACCGTCCCTTGAAAAGCATGGTCAAAAATTTCAAGATGCACCGTATCCCGGTTTATCGATATGGTATCTTGCCCCAAGTAACCGAATATGGCATAATAATGCATATTATCAAAAGTCACCGTAATATCGCAACTTTCGCCCGAAGCTACTGTTGGTACTCCGTTATCGTCCAACATCAAATCGTAAGTAACAAAAATTTTGTTGGTATCGGTTCCGTTCAATCCGGTCAGATCCATGGTATATCCGTCAAAATTGTTAAAATCCGAAGTTACATCATAATCTCCCAGTTGCGAATTAATATTAAAGGTGGCGGAAAAAGGTACTCCGTTCTGGGTAATAGACGGAAAAGTTACCACCAAAACACCGGTATGCTTAAAAGTCGATTTGACATGAATACTCATATCCAAGGCTTTGAGATAGATACTATCGAGCAATTGGCCGGAAGTTACATTAAAAGGATACGATACCCAACTTTTCACGATATGGTTCGGATTAAAACCGTTATTGTCCACATCCGTTTTAGTAAAACTTTCTCCTATGGATTGTGCAGGTAAGGTAATAATATCCGAAGCCGGCGTAGAAACCACCCGTTTTTTGTAAACCAGATACAAAAAACCGGTAGAATCTTCTTCAAACAGTTCATGATAATCATAATCCTGCAAAATATCCCTAATTTTCAAATGGGCTTTGGCTACCGCTGTGGCTACATTGGGATTCCATGTAACATCGGTCTGCATATTGTCAAAATCAAAATAATTCTTGATACACCCTGACAATAAAAGCATTACGACAGCCACCGAAGTAAAAGGTATAAGTTTTCTCATAATTTTTTTCTTTAATAGACAACAAAATTACAAATAATGTTTCTTTTGGTGCGTTATTTTTTCGTATTAGTTGGGAAATAAGTGTAAATTTCGAACCGATACTCTAAAAATTTATACCTTTGTAACCATACAAAATATTATCAAGATGAAAAAATTTTGCATACTTGTCTTATTGCTTACCCTACTATGGAACAAGTCATACACCCAAAATGTGGAAGCCATTGCCGTAGGATTTTACAACTTGGAAAATTTGTTCGACACGATTAATGACCCCAAACAGTGGGGCGATGACGAATTTACCCCCAATGGTCCCAAGCTGTGGAACTCCAAACGATATATGCACAAAATACACAACATGGCTTATGTAATATCCCAAATTGCCGTTGACCGAAAATTAGGGCTGAAAGGACTTGCCGTACTGGGCGTTTCCGAAGTGGAAAACCGGAATGTTTTGGAAGATTTGGTAAAAGACACTTTGCTGAAAAGCAGAAATTACAAAATTATACATTACGACTCTCCCGACCACAGAGGAATAGATGTAGCCTTGTTGTATAACCCTGCCGTATTCAAGGTAGAAAGCTCCAAGCAAACACCTTTAATAATGAAAGACCAGCCGGATTTCCATACACGAAGCCAGCTCGTAGTAAGGGGAAAACTCATGGGAGAAGATTTCGCCTTTATAGTCAATCACTGGCCATCACGCCGCGGAGGAGAAAAAAGAAGTTTGCCGCACCGCATAGCAGCCGCAGAACTGGCCTTCCACCTGATAGATTCGCTCAAACAACTGAATCCGGATATCAAAATCATCTTGATGGGCGATTTGAATGACGACCCGATAAGCAAAAGCGTAAAGAAATATTTGCACTCCAAAGGTAAAAAGACCCAAGTCGGCCCCAATGATTTGTACAATCCTTTCGAAAAATTTTACCGCGAAGGTATCGGCACTTTGGCATACCGGGACAACTGGAACTTGTTTGACAACATGTTCGTAACGCCTTCGTTGCTTATGAAAGACAAGTCGGATTTGGACGGATGGAAGTTTTACAAAGCCAAAATATTCAATGCCGAATTTTTGAAGCAAAAAGAAGGGAAATTTGCAGGCTATCCGTTCCGGACTTTTGTGGGAAATACCTTTATGGGAGGTTATAGCGACCACTTCCCCGTTTACATGATACTAATCAGAAAAATGAAATAACCAATGAAGCAAACAAAAGTATATATTACGGCATTTCTGGAACTGCTTGCCGTATTCGGATTGATTGATTTTGTGTTTTTCACCATAAAACAAGGGCTGATTTACTTTTCTACAGCAAACAACATTCTCGTTTATTTGGCTCTTTCGGCCGTATTGGCCATAATGCTTTTGATGTCGGTAGCATGGCAATACAAAAAAACCCTTTTGATGGACGATGACGAACTGCAATTTTATGAAAATCCGCCCTGGAAAAAAATCATAGTGCGTTCCGTATTTATGGGATTGGCACTGGCAGTATTCTTCATTTCGTTAGGTATGGATATCTCTATGGAAAACAAGCGATTGTACTATACCACATTGGGCTTGTTATGGTTTGTCTTTGCTTTTTTGTATTTTATGCTCAAATCTTACATTTTCAGGTTTTACAAACTGATGAAAAAAACAGACGAGTAGTTTATGCTGAACTTTTTGTACAATGTAGGCCTTTATCTTGTTTTTTTGAAACGGGTTTTCAGCAAGCCCGAAAAATGGAAAATATACATTCGCCAATTTTTCATGGAAATGGACAAATTGGGAATCAGTTCACTCGGAATAGTAGTCATCATCTCCGTCTTTTCCGGCGGTGTAATTGCCCTGCAAACCGCATATAACATAGACAATCCGCTGATACCCACCTACATGGTAGGCCTCACCACCCGCGACAGCATTATTTTGGAATTTGCTTCTACCATGTTATGCCTGATTTTGGCAGGAAAAGTCGGCTCCAATGTAGCTTCCGAAATAGGCACCATGAAAGTAACCGAACAAATAGAAGCTTTGGAAATAATGGGTATCAATTCCGCAGCCTTTTTGGTGTTACCTAAAATTATAGCATTCACTTTAATAGTTCCCTTTTTGGTAGTACTAAGCATGTTTTTCGGTATCACCGGCGGGTATCTTGTGGTATCCGTACTCTCCAACATTGTCAATCAAGAAAGTTTTATCTATGGTATTCATTACGCCTTTCAACCTTTTTATGTTACCTATTCTCTTATTAAATCATCCATATTTGCCTTCCTAATCATCTCTATATCGGCATTTTACGGGTATCACACCACCGGCGGAGCCTTGGAAGTAGGCAAATCAAGTACCAAAGCTGTAGTGTATTCCAGCATAGCCATTTTGGTAGCCAACTTGTTAGTAACTCAAATCCTGCTGTCATGATAGAAGTAATAGATTTGTATAAATCTTTCGACGGCAAAGAAATACTCAAAGGCATCAACGCCTCATTTTATACCGGAAAAGTAAACCTCATCATCGGCCAAAGCGGCTCGGGAAAAACCGTATTGCTCAAATCAATGGTCGGATTGCACCAAGTAGATAAAGGCAGTATATTGTTGGATAAGCGTGATTTGGTGAAAATGAGCGAACGCGACAAAAAAAACATACGAAAAGAAATCGGCATGGTATTTCAAGGAGGCGCCTTGTTCGACTCATATACGGTATTGGAAAATGTGATGTTTCCGCTGGAAATGTTTACCGACTTGTCTTATGCCGAAAAGAAAGAAAGAGCCGAACACTTTTTGAAGCGTGTCAATCTGGAAAATGTCAACGACCTGTACCCTTCTGAAATAAGCGGCGGCATGCAAAAACGGGTGGCCATAGCCAGAGCCATTGTGCTAAACCCCAAATATTTGTTTTGCGACGAACCCAATTCCGGACTCGACCCCAAAACCGCCAAAGTGATAGATGAACTGATTGAAGGAATCACTTATGAATACAATATGACTACCGTTATCAATACCCACGATTTAAGCTCGATGCTGGAAATTGGTGACAATATCGTATTCATCTACAAAGGCGAAAAAAAATGGCAAGGTGACAAAAACGAACTATTACATTCCGATTGTCAAGAACTGAACGACTTTATTTACTCATCCAGCATCTTAAAAAATAAATAAATTGCTATTTTCTTTCATTCAGTGGTTTTTCGATATCCACGCGTTTATACAAGTTCGTTGTGTCAATTCCTTTTTCTATAAACTTTTTCAACCTTGGATTGTATTTCC
>CAYMVE010000061.1:0-11499 GCA_964393715.1 uncultured Bacteroidales bacterium
GCTGTTTTTTTCCAAAAAAGCCAAAAGTGTGATAAAAACTTCGGTAGATTTGGCGCGTCAGGACGAAGGGTATGAAAGGTTCGGTTCATCATTGTTGGCAAGAGCCATTGTAAAATTTGGAAAAAACATCAATGACTTTTTAAAATTGATTACTCCCAAGGTGGTACGAATTTATATACAAAAGCGTTTTTCCCGGGCTGGTGTTAAAATGCATGATAAGGAAGCGGCTTTCGACTTGATAAGGGCTTCGGTAAATCTTTTCCTTGCCAGTATTCTGATTGCGATTGCTACTGCTAACAAGTTGCCTCTGTCCACTACTTATGTAACTTTTATGGTGGCAATGGGAACATCTTTGGCTGATAGGGCTTGGAGTGGTGATAGTGCCGTTTATCGCGTAACCGGTGTGATAACCGTAATTGGCGGTTGGTTTTTTACGGCCATGATTACTTTTATCATTGCCTTTACTCTGGCTATGCTTATTTATTTCGGGTCGTTTTATGCCATATTTGCCTTGTTTGCCGTAGCCTTATATCTGATTTATCGTACCAGAGTGTTGCACAAAAAAATAATGGATACGGATAAGGCGGAACATATAGAAGATGAAGTGGCAACCGTAGCTGCTTTTATCAAAGAGTTGAACAAACAAGTATCTATTACTTTTACCAATTTTAAGGAAATTTTGGAATATGTAAGGCAAAGTTTGAAAACGAATACTTTGACGGATGTAAAAAAAGCCAACAAAGTGTATTACAAAGTGATAAAAGAAAGCGAAAAGAATTTGAACAAAGCTATAAAAAGCATTCAACACATAACCGATGCCGAAATATCAAGCAAATATGTAGAGTTTACGCTATCTCTCAAACAAATGAACAATAGTTTGAAATACATTATTTTACCGGTGTTCAATCATATTGATAATCAACACAAACCTCTGAATAGCATTCAGTTGAAGTATATCAAAGATTTGTTCAGGAAATACGAAGCTTTTGCAGATATCATTCTAAAAGATTTTACGGAAGGTAAAAATATGAATTTGGAAGCATTGAAAGCAAAAAGAGATGAACTGATTGATACCATTAACGAATATAGAAAAGAGCAAGTACGATTTTTGAAAAAGAATCAAGAAAAAATTTCAACAAAGGCCAATGTTTTGTTCTTTGACATCATTTATGAAATGAAAATTTTGACATTTTCCACCTTCGATTTATATGAAGTTTATTTTGATTTATTAAATTTGCTATCTCAAGTGGAAGAAAACGAAGAATCATGAAAATATTTTATTCACAACAAGTACGGGAAGCTGATGAGTACACCATAAAGAACGAACCCATTGCTTCGATAGACTTAATGGAAAGAGCGGCCACCAGATTGACTGAGTGGCTGCTTTCTTTTTTCGGTTCCGGAAACTATGTTGTTTTTGCCGGTCCCGGAAACAACGGTGGCGACGGCTTGGCAACAGCCAGATTGCTTGCCGAAAATGGCAGTAGTGTCAAGGTTTATGATCTTAATTTCACTGAAAAGCGAAGCCCCGATTTTAAGGTGAATTACGACCGTCTGGTAAACATGGGGATAGTACCCGAAAAAATCAACGATATTTCCGATTTTCCGGATATGGATGAAGATGCCGTGATTGTTGATGCCATATTTGGATCGGGTTTGTCCAGACCGGTAAGAGGCTTACCGGCCGATGTTATTAAGCAGATAAACCGGTTGGATAATCCGGTGGTGGCAGTGGATATTCCGAGCGGATTGTTTGGCGAAGATAATACGGGAAATGTGCCGGAACATATTGTAAGAGCTGACTATACGCTGACTTTTCAGTATCCGTTTCTTTCGTTTTTGTTGCCCGAGAACGAAAATTTTGTCGGGAATTGGACCGTATTGGATATTGGAATATCCCGGGAATATATAGACAAAACCAAAGCCGATTATTATTTTGTAGAGGAACAGGATGCGGCTGCTTTGATTAAAGATAGAGCCCTTTTTTCGCACAAAGGTACTTTTGGACACGGATTGTTGGTAGCGGGGAGTTATGGCAAAATGGGTGCGGCCGTACTGGCGGCACAGGCCGCCGTTAGAGCCGGATTGGGATTGCTTACTGTTCATTTGCCCAAGGTAGGCTATCAAATAATGCAAACCGCTTTTCCGGAAGCTATGATAAGCATCGATCTGTCGGATAGTTATGTGACGGAAGTGCCGGAGCTCAATAGTTTCGATGCTTTGGGATTTGGTCCCGGCGTGGGAGTACAGAAAGAAGCTTTGATGGTGCTGGCCCGTTTGCTCGAAACCAAAAAGCCGGTAGTGATTGATGCCGACGGGTTGAATTTATTGGCTCAACATAAAGATTTGCTCAAATTGTTGCACGATAAGGTAATACTTACACCGCATCCCAAAGAGTTTGAACGATTATATGGCCAATCTGCCATAAACGGTTATGAGCGGTTGCAGCAACTTCGTGATTTTGCTTTTGGACATAATGTAACTGTTGTGCTCAAAGGACATTATACCGCCATTGCCGTGCCTGAAAAAGAAACGGTATATTTTAACAGTACGGGCAATCCCGGTATGGCAACGGGCGGAAGCGGAGATGTACTGACCGGTATTATTCTTGGCTTGCTGGCACAAGGCTATACGGAAAAGGATGCCGCCATTCTGGGAACCTATATACATGGTCTGTCCGGTGATATTTCGTTGGAATACGAATCTTACGAATCACTTATTGCTTCGGATATTATCAACAATATCGGAGCAGCTTTCAAAGAAATTGAATAACCGGCCGATGGGCTGTTTGTTGGGAAAGGGGAGCAAATGCATGACTCCCCTTTTTTATTTCCCGATACTTCCGTTTGTACCATAAATATTATGATTTATCTTTGCACTTTCAAAAAAATGTGTGGTTATGGAATACAATTTTAGAGAAATAGAAAAGAAGTGGCAAGAAAAATGGGAGAAAGACCAAGTTTACAAAGTTGATATAGACCGATCCAAGCCTAAATATTATGTATTGGATATGTTTCCATATCCTTCGGGTGCCGGATTGCATGTAGGACATCCGCTGGGCTACATTGCTTCCGATATATATGCCCGTTACAAACACCTGAAAGGATATAATGTATTGCATCCTATGGGATTCGATGCTTTCGGACTGCCTGCGGAACAATATGCTATCCAAACGGGGCAACATCCTGCTGTTACCACTCAAAAAAATATAGAAAAGTACAAGTCTCAATTGCGAAAGATAGGCTTCAATTACGATTGGAGCAGGGAAGTAGTAACCAGCGACCCGAAATATTACAAATGGACACAATGGACTTTTATTCAATTGTTTCACCACTGGTACGATTATAAATTGCAAAAAGCAAGACCGATAGAAGAATTGGTGAAAGAGTTTGAAAAAAACGGGACGCAAAACCTTCATGCTGCGTGTACCGAAGAATTGAGTTTTACGGCGGAAGAATGGAACGCGTACGATGAGCATAAAAAGCAGGAAGTATTGTTGAACTACCGGTTGGCTTATATTTCGGAAAGTATGGTAAACTGGTGCCCTGCTTTGGGAACGGTACTGGCTAATGACGAAGTAAAAGACGGAGTCTCTATACGAGGCGGCTACGAAGTGGTACAACGAAAGATGAAACAATGGTCATTGAGAGTTTCGGCTTATGCGGAAAGGCTATTGGAAGGCCTTGAAAGGGTGGATTGGACCGATTCGCTTAAAGAAATGCAGCGTAATTGGATAGGTAAGTCGGTGGGAGCTGAAGTGTTTTTCCCCGTAAAAGATTCCGATATCAAGATAAAGATTTTTACCACGCGTCCCGATACTATTTTCGGAGCTACCTTTATGGTGTTGGCGCCCGAGTTGGATTTGGTACAGGCACTTATTACGGAGGACAAGCGTAAAGAAGCGGAAGAATACATACAATATGTGTTGAGAAGGACGGAAAGGGAAAGGTTGGCTGATGCCAAAAACATAACCGGAGTATTTATCGGTTCTTATGCAGTTAATCCTTTTACGGGAAAAGAAATTCCCATTTATATAAGCGATTATGTGCTTTCCGGTTACGGTACGGGTGCTATAATGGCGGTGCCGGCTCACGACAGCAGGGATTTTGCTTTTGCCAAGCACTTCGGGTTGCCCATTGTTCAGGTAGTACTCAAAAAGGGCGAAGAGCCCTCCGACCCTGCTACATGGGAAGATTCTTACGATTCCAAAGAGGGCGTTTTGATAAATTCCGGCATTCTGAACGGATTGGAAGTAAAAGAGGCTTTTGACCGGATTGTAGAAGAAATAGAAAAAAGAGGTTTGGGAAAACGCAAAGTCAATTACAAATTGAGAGATGCCATATTTTCCCGCCAACGGTATTGGGGTGAGCCTTTCCCCGTGTACTACAAGGACGGGCTGCCTTATACCCTTCCGGAAAACGAATTGCCGTTGGAACTTCCCGATATAGATTCGTACAAACCTACCGAAGAAGGAGAACCTCCTTTGGCAAGGGCCAAAAATTGGAAAACCAAAGAAGGTTATCCGCTGGAAACTTCTACCATGCCGGGATTTGCAGGTTCGTCGGGGTATTATTTGAGATACATGGACCCGCACAATGACGAGCGTTATTTTTCTCCGGAAGCTGTCAACTATTGGCGCAGTGTGGATTTGTATGTAGGCGGTGCCGAACATGCTACGGGACACCTTATTTATGCCAGATTTTGGAACAAATTTTTGTATGATATGGGGCTAACTCCCGAAGACGAGCCGTTCAGAAAACTGATTAATCAGGGGATGATTCAGGGGAGATCAAATTTTGTGTACCGAATAAAAGGTACCAACAAGTTTGTTTCTTACGGGCTTAAAGATCAATATGATGTAACTCCCATACATGTGGATGTGTCGCTTGTGAAAAACGATATTTTGGATATTGAAGCCTTCAAAAAATGGCGTCCCGAATACGAAAATGCCGAATTTATTTTGGAAGACGGTAAATATGTGTGCGGTTGGGCTATTGAAAAGATGTCAAAATCTATGTACAATGTAGTTAATCCTGATGATATTGTGGAGCAATACGGTGCCGATACGCTCAGGCTTTACGAAATGTTTTTGGGGCCTATCGAGCAACATAAACCGTGGGATACCAACGGAATAGACGGGGTACACAAGTTTTTGAAAAAATTTTGGCGGCTTTTCCATTTTGAGGGAACATTTCATGTTTCGGAGGCCGAGCCCGACGAAAAAGAATTGAAAATATTGCATGCTACCATAAAAAAGGTGACAAACGATATCGAAACATTTAATTACAATACTGCTGTAAGCAGTTTTATGATATGTGTCAATGAATTGACCACACTCAAATGTAACAAACGCAAAGTGTTGGAGCCATTGACCGTATTACTGTCGCCGTTTGCTCCTCATATCACCGAAGAACTATGGCACTTGTTGGGACATGATGATTATATTTACCATACGAAGTTTCCCGATTATGACGAAAAATATTTGAAAGAGGACACATACGAATATCCGGTTTCGTTTAACGGAAAAATGCGGTTTAAACTCCAATTGCCGCTGGATATGAGCAGGGAAGAAATAGAGCAAGCGGTTTTGACGCATGAAAAATCGCAAAAATGGTTGGCGGGCAAACAGCCTAAAAAAATCATTATTGTGCCCCGAAAAATAATCAATGTAGTCGTTTAGCCGGTAGAGGAGGGTGTTTCCCCTCCCTTTTTGTATATGATACCCCGGATTAATGACGGTTGAATAAAATATAGCCGAAATTTACCAGGATGCTAGTTTTTTTCAATTGCTTGTCCAATACATTGATAGATAAAGTTATGGGGCCAAAGCGGGTGTGATATACCAGTCCAATTTCGCTAATAAGGTTGAAGTAAGTCAGCGGAAATCCTACGACTTCCATTCTGTCATAAACAAAATGTTGTTTTTCGGGAACAAATATCGAAGGGTAAAAATGAAAGTCCAAGTTGCTGGCAATTTCGTAATCAAATGAAATTCCTCCCCCTGCCCATGCCGGTGCTCTAAAATCAAACAAAAACAGCGTCTTGCTGTAAGGGGTAGGTGTAAACGGTTTGTAATAGATGCTGGAAGAATAATAATTTTCGAACATGGGCTGATTGGAATAATACACTTCCATGTTGGGGGTGAACTTTATTTTCCCGGTTTGTATTACTTTTTGAAATTGAAAGTTTATATATATCCAGGTACGGGTTACACGGTATTTTTTATACTTTCTTGTGGATGTAGATCCGGCGTGGTAATTTTCAACTCCCCAAATACTACCTGCTTTTAATACCATTTTTTGACCTTTGGTAGGATATTGTGGGTAGTTCATAGTGTTTTTTACAATGCCCACACTAAAATCGGAAAACGGAAAATAAGTGATATCAGCCGTATCTTCGGTTGTGAAATACAGGGTTTGATAATATTCGTTGATGTCATTGTTGAATTGCCAATCGGCAAAGATATCGGTTTTGGTATCCAAAGCGGCGGCAATTCTGCCAAACAGGTTGGTATTGTTTCTGATAATAAAGGACGGATTGCTTTCGAGAAAAAACCAGTCGGTATTGGAGGTGAAATAATTGAAGCGGTTGTAAACGGTGCCAAATTGGACATAATAAGGAATTTCTCCCGGAAATTCTATTCTTGCCGAAAATCCTGCCGAATTGTAAAACTTACCAAAATAGGCGTTCAATCTGGCCAGATAACTTTTTGAAGATAAAAACCGATAGTTGAGTTCCAAGTATCCAGTTGTAAAAGAACCGGTTGATATGTTGCCGCCGTATTTAGCCGTAAAATGTTTTTCCGGTTTTATGTACAAATTCAGGTCGTAAAAGCCGGTTTGAGAATTATAGCGGGCTATAGGTAGCAAACGGGCAAATTGTCCGTCTTGCATTATTTTGTAATATCCGGTTTTTAGTTGTTGAAGGGTTATCAGAGTGTCGTTCTTGCGTTTGAAATTGGATAATACATATTTTTTCTGCAATTTTCCAAGTTTTGGTGTGCGTATGTTTTTGAAAATCAGTGGTTTCTCTTTATTTTTGAATGTGGTGCGCATTTTCTCGATGCGGGAAGAGTCTCTACGCTTCTTTATTAGTTTTTTTATTTCGTCCATACGGGACATTGCATAGTTGTATCCCAAATCTATTATTTCGCCGGCTTTGCCAAAGTCAAACACGGCATAATTTTCCAATCCGGGAGGTTTTAGCAAAAACAGGTTAGAAAGCGTGTCATATACATTGTTGTTGTTGAATACAAGTTTTTCCACAATTTTCAGCAAATCGTCTTCGTCGATAATGCTTTTGTCCAAATAGGTTTTGCATCCGATGATGATGTCGGGATTAAATTCTTTTTTCATCACATCTACGGCAAAATTATTGTAAATTCCTCCGTCATACAGGATTCTGTTGTTGATGATTACCGGGGCGTAATAAATGGGATAGGCCATTGATGAGCGTATGGCTAGGCCTAAATTGCCTTTTGAAAATACAACGGCTTTGTTTTTTATGATATCGGAAGCAATACACCGGAACGGGACAAAGAGGCTGTCAAAATTTTCGCCGGAAGCTTGTGTGGCTTTTGAAAACAATTCCATAAATACAAAGTTCATCGGGGTGGTGTTTATAAAACTTATCGGTAAATAGGGTTTGATAATGGAGTCATATTTGAAGTTGAGTTCCAGCCATACGGGAGAAGGTTCTTTTTGTTTGATATGAAAGAAATACTTGTCGGGCACAATTCCGTACGCCCAATCCAAAAATTCTTTTGAGGTGGCAATTTTTTCAATTTCGGAAGGGCTGTATCCGGCTGCATACAAGCCTCCTACTATGGCACCCATTGAGGTACCCACTATATAATCGACGGGGATGTTATTTTCTTCCAGTGCTTTGAGAATACCGATATGAGCCAGTCCTTTGGCACCGCCACCACTAAGTACCAGTCCTACTTTTTGAGGGAAAGCAATGAGGGGGAGTAAAAAAATTAAGAAAAATTTTATCAAAAAGGTTCTCACTTTACAATAAGTTGTAATAACTTTAACCATTGCAAAAATACTAATATTATGCTTACGGATAGAGATAAAAAACAGTTGGAAGAAAAAGGATTGACTCCTGATGATATAGCTTACCAGTTGGAATTGTTTCGCAGCGGTACCAACTATATGATGCTTGAAAGGCCGGCCGTGGTGAACGACGGTATTTTGTCTTTTGACGAGGCGGAAACGGAACATTATATAAACTTGTTTGACCGATACAGGGAAAGTGGCAAAAAATTGATGAAGTTTGTGCCGGCATCGGGTGCGGCAACCAGGATGTTTAAGGAATTTTTTGCCTGTTTGAACGGGCGTTGTAGCCATATAGAATCGTATCCGAATGTAGAGAAATTTTTGACGAGGATAAAAGATTTTGCTTTTTTCGAAATACTTGATAAGGAATTGGAGCGTGAAACCGGTAAAACAACCGATAAACTGCTGGCTGAAAAGGATTTTTATTCTATTGTGAACGGGTTGGTAAACAGTCCGGGATTAAATTACGGTCATACGCCCAAAGGGCTTATATTTTTTCACCGCTATGAAAATGCCATAAGGACGGCATTTGAAGAACATTTGTTCGAAGGGGTGGAACATGTAGCATCGGAAGGTAACGCATTTTTCCATTTTACCATATCGCCCGAATTCGAGCACCAATTTGTGAAGTTGGCCGGAACATACGAAACTATTGACGGAATAACCTTGTCTGTTTCTTTTTCCCAACAGTTTCATGCTACCGATACCATTGCCGTTTATGAAGATAATACGCCGGCAAGAAAACCGGACGGTACCTTGTTGTTCAGGCCGGGTGGACACGGAGCGCTTATCAGGAATTTGGCCGAGTTGGAGGCTGATATGATTTTCATAAAAAATATAGATAATATTGCGCACGGCGATTATATAGATTTTTCGGTCAGGTACAAAAAGTTGTTGGGAGGGGTTGCCGTGGCGATTAAAACCGAGCTGGATACGCTGATGAGAAGATTAGAGTCTGAGGGTGACAAGGTGTTACATGCGGTGCGGGAATTTGTTACCAAGTACTTTTTTGCAGACCGGTTGCCGGTTTTTGAGAGTGTAGAAGAGGAAGTGAAATTTTACAAAGCTTTTTTGAGCCGTCCTTTGCGTGTGGCGGGTATGGTAAAAAATGAAGGCGAACCCGGAGGCGGTCCTTTCTGGGTGAGGTACAAGAACGAAAATTTTGCTACGCTTCAAATAGTGGAGAAAAGTCAAATTAATACTTCTTTGCCGGAACAGAAAGAGATATTGGAAGCATCCACTCATTTCAATCCGGTAGATATGGTGGTAATGTTTGATAGTAACCAACACTATTTGGCTGATTATGTGGATAATGAGGCGTACTTTATAAGCGAAAAAAGTTACGAAGGGAAGAATATAAAAGCTCTTGAATGGCCGGGGCTGTGGAACGGTGCCATGTCTGACTGGCTTACCGTATTTGTGGAACTGCCTTTGGAAACATTCAACCCGGTAAAGGTGGTAACGGATTTGTTAAGGAAGTATCATTTACCTAAGTTTAAATAAGCGTACAATGACACGAAAGTTTGCACTGGCCGTTTCTTATTTGTTGCATCCGGTTGTGGTATTGCCTTTGTTTTTGTTGATTTTTATGTATTGGAGCCATGTGAGCAATCACATGATTACTTTTTGGTTTGCCACTACTTTTTTAACTTCGGTAGTACCTTATCTGATTGCTCGTAAATTGGCTTCCAAGCAAGGGAAACCCGTACATGAGTTTACCTCGGCAGAGAATAAGCGTCAGATACTCATGCCGTCTTTTATGTTTTTTTCGCTGGCGTTTTTGTACTTTATCGTAGAAGTTTTGCATTATGACGGTATGTTTCGGATGCCTTTGATTTTGGCATTGGCGTTTTATCTGGGGCTTTATCTTACTTTGGCTTTTGTATTGATTGGGTATGCTTTCAAGCTGAATTTGAGTCTTCATGTGATTGTGTGGGGACATGTTTTCGGATTTTTTTACTTTTGGATATTGATTCCGGGATATTTGGGCTTGTTACCGTATTTGTTTGTGACACTTGTTATTACATTGATGGTGGGGGTTGCCCGTTATTGGCTCGGTGCACATAAACGCTGGGAACTTTATTTAAGTTTTGTAGCCGGAGCGTTGTTTGCTGTGGAAGTGGTTTATTTGCTTAGATGGTTGGTGTAGCATATTCCACTAAGTTCCCGTTTCCACAACGGGGGTTGCATTCTGATCGCTTACCAATACAATCATGAGGTTGGAGACCAATTTGGCTTTTGAGGCTTCGTCGAATTTTACAAGGTTTCGGCTTTCTATTTTTTGAAGCGCCATTTCCACCATACCTACGGCCCCTTCCACTATTTCCGTTCTTGCGGCCACTACGGCTTTGGCTTGTTGGCGTTGGAGCATGGCAGCGGCTATTTCTGGAGCATAAGCCAGATGGCTGATTCTGGCTTCTATAATTTCGATTCCCGCCACATCAAGGCGTTCTTGTACTTCTTGTTTCAGGCGTTCCGTTACTTCGTCCATGTTCTTAATGAGAGATTTGTGTCTTTGTTCGTAATCTTCGTAAGCATATTGCATGACCAAACTGCGTAAAGCCGCTTCGCTTTGTATGCTTACAAATTGCAAATAGTTTTCCACTTCAAACATGGCTTTGGCCGTATCTACGACTCTCCATACTATGATGGCGGCTACTTCAACAGGGTTACCTTCCAAATCGTTTACTTTTATTTTACTGGTTTCGAAGTTGTTTATTTTCAGAGAAATGGTGTGTCTTTTGTACAATGGGTTGGTCCATTGGAAGCCCTGTTTACGGGTGGTTCCCGCATAATGTCCGAAAAACATAAAGACTTTTGCTTCATTGGGTTTTACAATAAACAGTCCGCTTCCGCAAATGATTAATCCGAAGAAAGCCAATATGGATCCGGGAATAACAAGAAAAGGATTTGTAAACATGGAAGCAGATATGACTAAGATTATTATCAGTGCAGTAAAACACTGCCATCCATTGGTGGAAAATCCTTTGAATTCGTTTAAATGTGGTTGTTCCATTAGCTTAAACGTTTTTTTGTTTGTTTACAAAAATAAGTAAAAATTCAATAGCCTCTTATTTTTTTATTACTTCTTCTTTTGGGTGGCGACCAATAAATGAACAAAAACAATACTTCTGCCTGCTCCCTCTCCCAATTTTCTTTTTAGAAAAGAAAGGTGGCAAAGAAAAGCGTGAGGTACAAACTTTATTATGACTCAGTGCAATAACAGAGTTTTTGCGGTTTTGACCTTTTGTTCTTTTTGTGTCAAGCCAAAAGTATATAGAATGTTGATTGTGAGCATTTTAAATTAAAACTACTTTTACCTATTCCTTTCTTTGTGGCGACAAAGAAACGAACCAAAGAAAACGCTCCCAAACGATGCTTCCCCCCGCAGGTTATCTCGCTTTGAAGGGGTAGCGGCAAAGTATAGGTTTTATCCTAC
>CAYMVE010000062.1:0-9681 GCA_964393715.1 uncultured Bacteroidales bacterium
TTAGTGTAAATCCTACTACATTTAAAGTCAAAGAAGTATCATAAGTACATCCGAAGTTGTCTGTAACTGTATAGGTGTAGGTATGATTTCCCAGAGATGAAGGACAAGCTTGTCCGGGATTGGAGGAAGTAGTTACATTATCTCCACTCCATGATTCGCTTGTGATAGAAGGAGTAAATCCCCATGCTGATGGTAAAATTGATTGGTCGAATGATATTTCCCAGTGGAACACATAGCCATTATCTAATGAATAATGGTCTGTTATGTGAAGCGTCCAATCTCCATTCAGAGGGCATCCTAATAAGTTTGACCAATCTCCATCAGCTTGGTATGTACCTGGTATTGCTTGATTTATAGGATCCGAAGTGCTGGTATGTCCTTCTGGGTCTGTATATGGAGATACATTTTGCCAATTACCGCTATCGTCTATGTATCCATTGGTAGAAGTTGGTGACCAACAATAATCATAACCGATTCCCGGATCTGTATTGGAGGAATTGTTATCAACAGGAAGATCTTCTGCTACAGGTTCTCCTAAAATTGTTCCACCACCACTATTTGGGTGATCTAGCAATGTAATTGTACTACCATTAGGGCATTCTACGACAATTGATAAATCACCCATATAAGAGTGTTCCATGTTTATACAAATACTTTGTAAATCATTTACATTGTTTAATGTTTGCCCAGGGGCAAAAGAGGTAAATGTGATGACATCGGTATATTCTACTCCGCTTCCGTCAGGGAGAAATGTAGTTCCTCCAGAAGCTAAAGTTGCTTCTTGCTCCCAGTGAGTAGGGGTGACTACACCATTTAAGTTGGCACAATCACCGGAACAAATTTGGTTGTCTATAGTAGTCCCGTCAAAAACAGGTGTCGTGGAAGTTCTTACACGAATACCTATATCATTGGAGCTACTGCATCCGTTCACATCGGTAACGGTTAATTGAATATCGTATCCTCCTCCATTGTTAAATGTATAAGAGATGTTTTGACCAACAATTTCATTTCCATCAATACGCCATGTAAAAGTAGAAGTGGCATCTGACTGATAATAATATGTGTTATTTTCGGGATAAGAAGCATCACCATAAAAATTAACGGTTTCTCCTTGGCAAATGTCTATATAACCTCCACTTGCAGAAGGACTAGACCCTGAAAAAACGGCATCTACTTCTTGACAAGGCATATTAGAGTTACAGGTGATTTGGGCTGTCCAACCAGAGTAAGTTATGGAACCATCAGAGTCAAAAAGGAAAGTTAAACATCCGGAAGAATTGCTACTGCTTGCATTAACAGTAAATGAGGAAGAACCTGTAAATGAACCCAACGATGGGGCTGATGTGGAGGTTCCGTCATAAACATACAAATAATCCCAGCCACTTTCTATACTGACACTTGTAAAATCTGCAACAATCGAACTGTTTGAGGAATTAGGACAAATTGTCAAAACATAATATTCATCGTTGCTGTATCCGTAGGATGGGCCTCCCGAATCATAGAAATAAGTGGTGGTGCCACAATTTACATATTCTGTACCATTGTGCATATTTATTTGTGGGAAAATATTTTCGGTAAAAAAACTGAAAAGAAATACAAAAAATGATATTTTATATTTATGCTTCATTTTCTATATTTTTTGTTAAATTCTTTGATTACTTCTACAGAAGGTCGTATATAAACAACCTTGTTTGATTGGGGGATGTAGTAATAATGTTGCTGTTTATCAAAAGCTATATTATATCTCAAAGGGTTAAAATTATCAAGATTTATGTCTTTAATAGAAATATGGTAAGGCTTTTTAGTTTTCATGTCTATGCCTTTTAGAGTATCTTTCACGATTCCTTTTATTGTATTTCTGTCAATTATTTTGTACATGTTAGCTACTTTGTAATTTAACCATTCCAAATGTCCGGGAGTTTCTTTTGCCATTTTTTGTAATTGGGAAGTGGTATAACGGGCTAATAATCGTTCATCATAATTTTGCTGAGAATAAATATAGGTAGTCACCAATAGAATCCATGTAAAAAGCATATATTTTTTCATGGTACTAATTTTTTAGCAGGGTTACATTTCCATTTTTTTCAATGTTTTTTCCACTTTCATTTGTATAAATGACTTTCCATACATACAAGCCGGGAATAGCGTTTTGTCCCTTCCATCCTTTAGCCGGGTCGGTAGAAACGAATACCACTTTTCCCAGTTTATCAAAGATGATTAATTTGTATGATTCGGGCATTTTATTAAACACGGGCTTAAATTCGTCATTCATACCGTCTCCGTTAGGAGTGAAAACATTCGGCATAAATAAAGTAATAGGTTCTTTTTTGAAAAATTCCGTATGGATGGTATCGCTACATCCTTTGTTGGTTACGATTACCGATAGATTATGATGCCCTGGTATCAGGTCGGAAACATCGATGTGGTTACGATTGCCATAACTGGTTGCATTATCCAATATCACATCTGTTTTTTTACAGGCGGTTGTGTTTATTTCTACGAAGGAATTGTCAATAAAGCGGATTTGTGCTTGGGGTTTGGGATATACCGTTAATGGAGTGGCTACCTGATATTGGGCAGTGGTGTTGTCTTTGAATTTTACATTGAGGGTTATAAAATATGTACCTGGTTTTTGAATAGTTATTTCCTGGTTTTGAGTCAAATCGATGGTTTGGTTTCCTAAAAAAGCAAAAACTTCTTTTAAGTTGTTGCTGCTTATATGAATGGTAGTGGTGAAGGGGGCACAACCGGTAAAAGCGTCTATATGGTAAGAGAAACTATTTGTGGTATTGGAGGGGGGAGGTAGTTCCGATATGGGAGGTGTTGAGTCGGAGGGAGACGAGATTGCTGGAATGGTAGAGGTTGTTTTTTGGGGTGTGTTGGTATTTGGGGCTTTTGCGATGTTTTTATGTTGTGGAGTAGTGGAGGTTGTTGTCTGCGCTTGTGTGGTATGAGGATTGCTTTTAGGAGCGGAAGAGGGGCGAGAAAATTTTACAGTTTTATCCTTTTTCGGATATTGAGAAATGGTTTCGGATGTGGTAAGGGAAGTGATTGCCGGTTGGATATGTGGTTTTTTTTCAGGGCGTGATAGCAATAGGCCGATGATGGCAAGAGTGGTTACTATAATGGTGCTACCGGCAATAAGTTGAGTTGTTCTTTTCTTTTTCAAATATTTTTGGTACTTTTGATCAAAAGTGCTCCATGCCGGAGGTGTTATTTCATATTCCAGCAGTCTTTCTTTGAATAATTCTTCTATGTTTTTTCCTTGATTCATAATTTTCCGTTTTTCAAATATTCTTCAATCAAGTTTCTTAATTTCTGTTTGGCTCTTGAATAGTTCGATTTAGATGTGTTTTCGCTGATTCCCAAATATTTTGCCACTTCTTTATGTGAATAACCTTCTATCGCATACAAGTTAAACACAGCTCTATACTTAGGGGGCAGTTTTTCTATCATTTTTAATAAAACATCGGCTTTTAGTTTTGATATTTTGCTTTCTTCCAATGTGTAAAAGTTGTCGTCAATCAGTTCGTTATAATTTTCACTTCTAATCTCGTCATTATATTCTACCGTTTTTTTCTTTTTCAAAAAATCAATCACAAAATTGACGAAGACTTGTCTGATCCATCCTTCAAAACTGCCCGAATAATTATATTTATCTATCTTATCAAATATTTTAATGAACCCGTCATGCAATAAATCTTTTGCATCTTCCGAATTTCCGGTATATCTAAGGGCAATTGCATAAAATTTCGGGGAAAACATTTCATACAATTCCCTTTGTGCATCCTTTTCTTTTCTTTTGCATCCTTCAATAATGCTTTGTAATGATTTCTTTTTTTTGTTTTCCCCCATAAATTTCTCTTTTATTAGACGACAAATGATGCTGAACGGTTGCGGAAATCATTCTTTTTTTAGAAACCGCACGATATTGCCGACTTTTGATTGGTATATTTTTTTTATTTTTGCAAAAAATAAAGAATTATGAAAGGTAAATTTACATTGTTTTTATTAATGGGGCTATTTTTTGCAGGTGGAAAAATTTTATATGCCCAAAAAAAAGTAAAAGTGGAAGAAACCAGTTATTCTTTTAGTACCGGTAAACAAAATGCCCTAAGTGTAGTGGTTTATAACGCGGACGAAGATGCGGTAAAAAAGATTTGGACCAAGAAAATGAAAAGTTATAAGGCCAAAGTTTCGAAGAAAAAAGGCGAAATTTTTGCCGATAACGCCTTGATAAAAGACATGTCGGACAATACCATGGATATTTATGCCCGTACGGAGCCGACTAAAGATGGAAATGTTATTTTGTATGTGGCTTTTAATTTAGGAGGAGCTTACCTTAATTCTTCGGATCATCCCGATATGTACAAAAAAGCAACAAAAATGATGGAGCGGTTTTCGAAAGACATTTCCATAGAGATATTGAAAGATGAAATAAAAGAACAGGAGAAGGTATTGAAAAAGCAGGAGAACGAAAAGGAAGATTTGGAAAAAAGAAATGAAAAATTGAAAAAAGATATTGAAAACTACAAAGAAAAAATAAAAAAGGCCGAAAAGGAAATTGAAGAAAACAAAAAGAAAAAAGAGGAAAAAATAAAAGAAATAGAGGCACAACAAAAAAAGTTGGAAGGATTGAAATATAAACTGGATAAAATAGATTGAGAATGAAGTTGGCGGTGGTCGGTGCTACGGGGTTGGTAGGCCGTAAGATGTTACAAGTGTTGGAAGAAAGGCATATAAATGTGGATGTGTTATATCCCGTAGCTACGGAAAAATCGGCCGGTTCCGAAATCAGTTTTAATAGTCATAATCTTAAGGTAATTACATTCGATGAGTTGCTAACAAAAAAGGTGGATGTGGCCTTGTTTTCGGCGGGTAGTGCCGTGTCGAAGCAATTGGCCCCGGTCTTGGCTGATAAAGGTACTTATGTGATAGACAATTCTTCAGCGTGGCGGATGGATGATGCTGTTCCGTTGGTAGTACCCGAAATAAATTCGCAAACGGTAACCGAAACTACCAGGATTATTGCAAACCCCAATTGTTCAACCATTCAAATGGTTATGGCATTGTATCCGGTTTACAAGAGATTCGGGATCAAGCGTATTGTGGTTTCTACTTATCAGTCTGTGACCGGTACGGGGAAAAAAGCCGTAGAACAATTGGAAAGCGAGATAAAAGGCATAGAAACGAAGAAGGTGTATCCTCACAAGATTTTTTTGAATTGTTTGCCCCATTGCGATATCTTTTTGGAAAATGGTTATACCAAAGAAGAAATGAAGTTGGTAAACGAAACGCGTAAAATATTGGGAGATGATAGCATTGCGATAACTGCTACTGCCGTGCGGGTACCCGTTGTGGGTGGACATTCCGAGAGCATAAATGTAGAAACCCGCAAGGCATTTGAATTGAAAGAGGTTTACGAAGCGTTGCGGGAAATGCCTGGTGTGATTGTTTGGGACAATCCAGCCGGGAACGAGTATCCGATGCCGGTTTTATCGCACGATAAAGACGAGGTCTTTGTGGGACGTATCAGAAAGGATTTTTCTATTGATAACGGTTTGAATATGTGGGTGGTAGCTGATAACTTGAGAAAAGGGGCGGCTACCAATGCCGTTCAAATATTGGAATTGTTGATAGATAAAAAAATAGTATAAAGCTATGATAACGAAAGAACAAGTAGCGGAAGTCGTTAAGCGCGTTGAAGCGCTGAGGGGGTATCTTTGACATCGATAAAAAACAGCAACAAATAGAAGAAGAGGAACGAAAAACGCAAGCACCCGGTTTTTGGGATAATCCCAAAGAAGCGGAAAAACAGCTGAAAAAAATAAAATCCATAAAAATCTGGACGGATGAATTTGCGAAAGTTAAAGCTCTTTCGGATGATTTGTCCGTAATGTGGGAGTTTTATGAAGCAGGAGAAGCAAAAGAATCCGATGTGGAAGAAACTTATGAGAAAGCCTTGAAAGCATTGGAGCAATTGGAGTTTAAAAATATGCTTCGCAATGAAGAAGATAAATTGGGTGCCATTTTGAAAATCACTCCCGGGGCAGGAGGTACCGAAAGTCAGGATTGGGCTTCGATGCTTATGCGGATGTATTTGAAGTGGGCGGAAAAGCATGGTTATAAAACTCGGATATTGGATTTGCAAGAGGGAGAAGAGGCTGGTATCAAATCGGCAACTATTGAGATAGAAGGAGATTTTGCCTACGGATATTTGAAAAGTGAAAATGGAGTGCATCGTTTGGTGCGTATATCGCCGTTTGACTCAAACAAAAGACGACACACCTCATTTGCTTCCGTATTTGTGTATCCTATTGTAGATGAGACGATTGAAATAAACATAAATCCGGCGGATATCGAATGGCAGACTTTCCGGTCGAGTGGTCCCGGCGGACAGAATGTCAACAAGGTGGAAACCGGTGTTAGATTGAAACATAAGCCTACGGGGATTGTGATTGAAAATCAAGAAACCCGCTCACAGATGCAAAATCGTGAAAATGCTTTGAAATTGCTAAAATCGCAATTGTACGAAATTGAACTTCAAAAAAGACGGGAAAAGCAGCAGGAAATAGAGAAATCGAAAAAGAAAATAGAATGGGGATCGCAAATAAGAAGTTATGTGTTGCATCCTTATAAGATGGTAAAAGATTTGCGAACCGATTATCAAACCGGTAATGTACAAGCGGTTTTGGACGGTGAAATAGATGAATTTATCAACGAATATTTGATGCGTTTTGCCGGAGACTATTAGTCGGACAAGTTTGCTTTAAGATTCAAACCGGATTCCCATTACCAATATGTCGTCTGTTTGTGGATAAGTTTTTTCCGGTTGGTGCGTCCATTCGTTCAGCGTTTGTTCAAGGGCCAACTCTTGGGCATCCATGGGGAGCTTCCATATTGATTCCAGAAGTTTTTTAAAACGTTTTTTCATAAACTTGCCACCTTCCTGTCCGCCAAATTGATCAATGTATCCGTCGGAGAACATATAAAGCATCCCGGTTCCATTTATTGTTACGGTTGCTTGTTTGAACGGAAGATTTTTGATATAACGTCCGATGGGGGCTCTGGTTGGTTTGTATTCAGTTAGGCCTTTTTCGTCTATTACGATAAGAGGATTATTGGCACCGGAAAACAGGATTTCTCCAGAAGTTTGATCAAATCGTAGCAGGACCATATCCATTCCGTCATCTTTATCTTTTAGAGCCAGGAAAATATATTCCCGCAATTTTTCCAACACTTGAGCAGGTTCGGGAGCGTCCTTGTTGCTATTTACAATATCGGTCAGAAAAGCAATTCCCAACATACTCATAAACGCGCCGGGCACACCGTGTCCGGTACAATCCGCGACTGCCAGATAAGTATATTTCCCGCGAGATGTCAGCCAATAAAAATCTCCGCTTACAATATCACGAGGTTTAAAAAACACCACATGATTCCGGAAATGTTTTCCGATGGTATCTGGCCATGGTAATAGTGCATGTTGGATTTGTCGGGCATAATTGATACTGTCCCGTATTTTTTTGTTTTGTATTTCAATTTCTGTCTTTTGTGCAAGTACCAGTTTATGTGTCTTTTTCAATCGTGCAAACAAATGAAGTACGAAAAATGAAAATAGGATTACGACAATAACTAGTGCGGATATCAATAGAATAATTCTGCGTTGTGCTTTTATCTTTTCCGCTTTTCGCCGTGCTTCGGCTTCTTTTGCTTTTATTTGTTGTTCTTTCAACTGTTTTTCCAGCCTTAGTCGGTTTATTTGTTGTTTTTTTATGATAGCATCTTTTTCCAAGAGTTTGTTAATGGCTTCCGTCTCGGATAATTTGGTTTTTGTTTCGGTAAGTTCTGCTTGTTTCCGGTTGAGTTCTTTTTCTTTTTCCAATTTTTTTTGGCGTTCTTGAGAGAATTTTTCTTTTAGCAGTGCAATTTTTTCCGTAGATTTTATCTTGTACACTTTGTCTTTGTAGTGTGAATATTTTTTGAAGGCTTCGTATGCTTTTTTATTTTTAGCTTGTTTTTCATATGCTTGGGATAGAGCCTTGTATATTTGAAGTAATAAAAAATTATCTTTTAACGGACGAGCCAATTGCAGGGCTTTTTCGTAATAGTTTGTTGCTTTCCAATAGTTTTTTAGATCGTATGAAATAGTTCCAAGGTTAAAATAATTTCGAACAAGTTTTCTTTTGTCTGCGGTTTTCTGGATGATGTTTAGCTCTTTATCGTAATATTTTAGGGCTTTTTTCAGGTTTTGTTGGTAATAATAGGCATCTCCCATTAAATGATAAAACCAACTGGCAATGCTGTCGGCCACTTTCCCTTTTCGTACTTGTTTTTCATATTGAGAAAGTGTGCTAGTTACTTTTTTAGGGTTAGTAACGACTTGTGGTTCGACACTTTTTAATATCTCCGATGTGAGTTTGTTTTGGGCTTGAATATATAATGGAATAAAAAAAGACAATAGAACAAATAAGATTATTTTTATCTTTGGCATAACAAAAATTTTATTGCAAAGTTACTATTTCTTAATAAACCAAGATGGTGAAAAATAAAAAAAGCCGTTTGAAAAATCAAACGGCTTTCTTACTTTTTATGTTTTGTTCGTTTTGTTATTTCACTAATGTTACTTTTTTTACTATTTTCCTTCCGGAAAGGTTGATTTCTACCATATATACGCCATTATCCAGTGGAGTCATATCTATGTATGCAGCATTGACATCTTTTACTGTTTTTACATTTATCATTCTTCCGGTTGCATCGTATAGTTTAATGTTTGCATCTTTAGCATATATTTCACCAAAATCGATGAACAATATATCGTGTACCGGATTCGGATATACTTTTATAACCTTTTCCAGATCAACTTCTTCGTTTCCTACCACACAACCTACAACTTTGATAACCAAAGATGTGTTTAATGTATCTAACAACAATTCTTGAGGTGTTTTCCATGTACCGGCTTGTTCTATGTAAAAAGTGTTATTTCCGCCTACTCCTCTGTTGGGGCCCATATAAGTGACAAAAGTATCTTGCGGTGAAGTATAGAACAGTTGGTAACCTACGAAAAATTGGGTGTTTACGGGTATTGGTTGGTCGAACAATACGGAGGTGTACATGTTCGGATTGAAGCTGGACATACTAACATCCTTGTAGCCGAGTAGGTTGCCGGGACGACCGTTGCTAGCCACATCCCATACGGCAAATCGTACTTTGGCTCCGTTGGAATTCGGGTAAGACTTGGCTACCGGAATAATTACGGCTCTTACATTGTCAAACATGTAATTTAGAAATTTATCGGCATACGAGGAGACAAAGAAGCCGTTATGTCCGGGTATGTATCCCCATGTTTGGGTGAGGTGCCTGAAACTGTATGGGATTTCGTTGCTGGCAACATTGCATATTGTGTCACAATATCCGTGCGGATCCGGCCAAATTTGAGAAGTAACCACGATGTAGTTATTTTTCGTTAATGTATCCGAACTCATGCTGTTGGAGGCTGCTAATGTTACATCATAGATTCCGGGGGTGGAATATACGATTCCTTGAGGATTTTGGACACTGGAAGTTGCCGGATTACCTCCTTCAAAGGTCCAATTGAAATTCATCGGCATTCCGGTGGATAAGTCTTCATAACTTACGGAGCCTCCTTGCATTATCAATCTTGGTGTGATAGCCTGAAAATCT
>CAYMVE010000062.1:9781-11354 GCA_964393715.1 uncultured Bacteroidales bacterium
CGTGATATTAGTAAAATCGGCAATAAAGTCGGCATGTGCCGCAGCATTGGAATCCAATACTTGGATGTAATCCGTTTTGTTTACTTCATCGGTATAAGAACCGTTACTTGCCGTTAGGCTCACATCGTATGTACCCACGGTATTATAAACGATACCGCTTGGATTTTCTGCTGTGGAAGTTGCCGGACTGCCTCCTTCAAAGGTCCAAGACCAACTGATTGCCGGTCCGTTGGCTACGGCGTACGAATGGAAATTAACGGTTCCTCCTTGAAGAATGACGGTGGGAGAGGCATCAAAATCCATAATTAGTGCATTGGAATCTACCACATGGATATATTGGGCTTTTGTTTCGGTATCTGAATTGGTACCGTCACTTACGGTCAATGATACATCATAATTTCCGGTAGTGTTATAGGTGATTCCGGAGGGATTTTGGTCGGTGGAAGTACCGGGGCTTCCGCCTTGGAATGTCCATGACCATGAAGTAGGGGTTCCTCCTGTTGTGGCATCTGTAAAATTAACCGAACCGCCTACAAATATGGTGGTGTTGTCTGCTGAAAAATCCGCATTTAAAGTATTGGTGTTAGAGGTATCCGTTACCGTGATGTAATCGGTTCTTACCAAAGTATCATAATCCGTACCATCGCTTACAATCAGGGTTATGGTATAAGTGCCCGGTGTATTATAAGTAACATCTATGGGACCGGAACTGGTTGATGTTGCCGGAGTAGCCGCGGTTCCGCCAAAGTCCCACTGCCAAGAAGTGATAGAACCGGAAGGAGTTGATAAATCGGTAAAGGTAACCGTGGCACCTGCCGGAACTGTTGTCGGACTGGCATAAAAGTTAGCGTGAAGATTGGTGTCATTGGGGTTGTATCCATCTATATAGTCAATCCCGGTATTCAAAGGATCCAGCCAGTGTTTTAGCTGAGTCTGAGGGGCGCTGTAATCATCCCATGAATGAGCAAACATTTCGTAATAGTCATTGACAGGATTTCCGCAAGCGGCTTGTCCTCCTGTGAGGTCTCCAATTACTCTGTGGTTCTGATCAAATAGCGGAGAACCAGAAGAACCTCCTTCTGTAACACCCAAGTCCCATTCTGCAATTCGCCAGTGGGTGTTGGCATTATAACCCGGATAAGATGCGACAGTCGGCGGGTCGTCGTCAATACAGAATTTTTTTACATCTCCACTGGGATGATGAATACCTCTTGTGTTGGTAGGTGTATTTCCTGAATGGTCCCATCCGGCATAATAAGGAGAATATGATGCCGGAGGTATTTGACTCATTTCTACCAAACAGAAATCTAAAGAATCGGCATCCCCTTCTTCTCCATCTCCGGCAGTTGCTCTTAATTCACAGCCTGATATGGAAGGAATGTCATTGGGATTTGGGTAAGGGTCCGTTGAGCTTCCGCATTGATCTACTTCGTATTTGAAGTTAAAAATCCAATCGGAGTAAGGCTGTCCTATACAGTGATTGGCGGTGAGTATGTAAGGAGTTCCGTCTTGAGCTGTATTGTTTAGAAGAGAGCCTGAACACAAATAGTTGTTCATTACAATTCGTACAACG